>CAYSBO010000008.1:1156-29424 GCA_964429285.1 uncultured Dehalococcoidales bacterium
CCTCCCAGTCATCGCCAGGGAGTGGACCACAGCCGGGGTAGAAATGCACTGCGACAAGCGGGCCCTGTCCATACTCACGCCGGTTATGGACTTGAAGCCGGTCCCGGCTGTCGATGAGGACTGGGGGAAGGAATTCCTGTCTTTGACCGCGGCTGTAAAGCTGGTTGATTCTCTGGACGAGGCTCTGGAGCATATTGAGAAGTATGGCTCAGGGCATTCCGAGGCCATCGTCACCGAGGACTATTCGGCGGCGATGCGCTTTCTCAACGAAGTGGATGCTGCCTGTGTCTACGCCAACGCCAGTACTCGTTTCACCGACGGAGGGCAGTTTGGCCTGGGTGCTGAAATAGGTATAAGCACGCAGAAATTCCACGCCCGCGGTCCGATGTCTTTGCAGGAGATAACCAGCTACAAGTGGGTTATCCTGGGCAGTGGACAGGTGCGGGCTTAGTCTCCGTGTCAGTAAGGAAGAGGCGATTCAGGCAGAACCTGTGCAGTGTGACCTCCAATGATTCCCTGTGCAGATAAGACCTTGCAGGGCGAAGTCTCATGGCAAGCCGAAGGCCAAGCAAGGCTATCGCTCTTGACTACCGAAATGACGGGGCGTACACTCTGTGCCGAGGGGGACAGGAAGAGTAACAGTCTTCACAGACCTGTGTTGAACCAGGTTACGTGTAGATACCAGGTATTGAGTTGCCTCGAAGGTAGCAGCAAGTGTCAGTTGTGCTAGTGGTGTCCAGCTACTTGCTCGGGTCTAGCCCGTCTGCTTATATCGCCGGCCGACTATCGAAAGGGATAGACATCAGGAATTTCGGAGATGGTAACGTAGGGGCGGGCAACGCTTTCCGGGTACTGAAGCCCGCCACCGGCATTGCTGTTTTCATAGCCGATGCCTCCAAGGGAGCAGTAGCAGTCCTGGCGACGCAGGCTCTCGCTTCCCAGTCTATAGCTCTCCTTGCTGGTCTGGCTGTAGTAGCAGGTCACAATTGGCCTATCTACATCGGTTTCAAGGGTGGGGTCGGACAATCAACCACCGCAGGCGTCTTATGTGCCCTGTTCCCGCCCGTGATGGGCATTCTGCTGGGAGTGAGCGCCGTAGCGTATCTTGTCGGCCACAACAGATTGCTTGCCGGTATCATCCAGTTTGCCCCCTTATGGTTGATAGTTCTACTGATGGGAGCCCCGAGAATCCTGGTTGCTTACAGTATCGGGCTGCCCTGTTTCTTAGGGCTGAGGTACTGGCAAACTGCCAGACGCCGCCGGATGATGTTGGCCGGAAAATCGGCTACAGATGATGATGTCGATCAACGCGCCTAAGCGTTGGTTACTCCGGTGTTAGCTGTACCTTCGAATCGGCGCTTCCGTCCTGCCCAGGACACGCAGAATATACAGTGCGCTCAGCAGTGTCATGTACTGAGAAGAGGCGTGTACACGCCAATTAGCAGGAGTAGTATATTCGCAGGAATTCTGCTCTGGAGAGCCACACCGCCTTGACCTGCAAGGATTCACGGGAAGGCTTATATCCTTTTGGCCCGCGGATATGATAGAGCCGCATTAGTCCTCCGATGTAGAACCGGGCCAGCCTTATCCTCAGAGAGTTCGGCAAGTCGATCACCTGGAATCCCAATCGCCTGGCGCCAGTGTGCAGGATGGTCCAGCCGTACACTGCGACGACTTCGCCATACTTGCCATTTGCTACCTGCGTGGCAAGGAGACGGAAGCCTTCCTTGAAGCAGCAGATAACTCCCCGCGGCGAGCCCGTCTTCTTGAGAGTGGAGCCTGGCTGTCGTTTCTCGGCGATCCAATCATTGTTCAAATGCAGTTTGATGATAGGGTCGCCGGGCCTGACTTCACAGCCGTCCGACAGCTTCACGGCCCGGCCCTTGTGATGTGTTAGCTCAACGCAGATTAAGCCGCTGCTTCCCGCGAGGGACTTAACGCCCAGGGCCATCGTGTAAACCTTGTGTATCGTGGGCAACAGGGGGCGCATGATGGCTCTTAGAAAAAGCGATATTATGTGACTTCTGTGGCGCTCCTCTTGTTTCGCCATTTGATTATGCATCTTCTACGGATTCAACTCGCCGGCACGGCCGTCGACCGGGCTGTCAACGGTCTACACCTACAGGTATTGACTGGTTTACGTTGGAGACGATGTTCTTCCATTTTCCCATGTAAGGGGAACGGTCTCCGAGCGTGGTCACCAATTCCACCCGGATTTGCGGGCAATCAACGCCCAGGGCATGCAACTTCCGTGCCAGTTGTTCTCGGACGCTGCGAGCTATATTTCCATTCCCTTCCTCGAACACCAGTCGCAGGCAGAGGCCATCGGGTTCGTGAATCACCTGATATTGCCGTATATTCTCGAAGCTTTCCAGGACGTTCCAGAAATGGACAGGATGTACGGCAACCTGCTTTCCCCCTATGCCTTCAAGGTAAAGAACGTCGTCATTCCTCCCGTTGATGGTGAGAATACGTCGGAATGGCTGACCACACGGGCACGGCTCCGGAGCCAGCACCATCATATCAGATATTTCGTAGCGGATGACGGGCTGAGTGAAGGTGACAAGACTGGTAAACAGGATCTTGTGTCCCAAACTCCCGTCCGGCACAGGGTGGTTGTCTTCATCTACTACCTCAACAATTCCCAGGTCTTCGAAGATATGCATCCCCTGGTCAAGAGGACACTCCATGGCACGAAGTCCCTCCTGGGTGCCATAGATGTCGAAGACAGAACTTTGCCACACGGCTTGAAGTTGCTTTCTCAATTCCTTGGTCAGAGGCTCGCCACCACCGGCGACAATGCAGGGACCGATATGCAAGCGTCCTTGAAGCTGTTCCGTCACAAGTAGTCCGAGCATGGATGGAAAGCCTCGAAGGATATAGGGTTGCAGGGTATTTAGTTGCTGGACCAACTCTTTGATAGGAGCGGTAGCCGGCAGCACGTGATAGCGGTAAAGGCCGATATCCATGCTCATTGGGAGGCGATAACTGTCGTGCAGAGGACTGGGAGAACCGATAGTAACGATCTTTGGGCGTCTCTTTGAGAAGGGAAGCACTCCCATCATGCTTGCGATCCGCATGCTTGCCGCCTCTTGTACACTCCATTCCTTTCGATTGAACACTATCACCGTTCTGTGACCGGAGCTTCCCGCCGTAGTAAGCACACGATACTCGCCCAGGTAGTACTCGTCTCCCGAAACATGAGCCATATGTTCCTGCAATTGGGCGAGCCGCAGTCGAGGGTCGGTGACAATTTCGTCGAAGTGTTCCATGTACGTTTGCTTGTCCATGACCGGAAAGTCTTGCAGAGTGTAAGGGGGCCCCATCCGATATGTTTTGCACAGCTCTCGATAGAAGGGAGACCGTCGAGTTGTCCAGTCGAGAAGGCTACCTAGCCTGCGCTGCTGTAGCTCCTCGAGCCTGGCACGGGGCCAGCACTCATGTCTGATCAGGGCTTGACGATAAGCGATGGCTCGAGCCAGATCCTCCAGGCGACGCAGCCTATCCGGTTTGTTCATATAGCGTTATTCTCGAATTGCCTTGGGGAGCCCTGTTCTATCTATTGTGCCTGGGTGTTCATTGGTTGTCTGACAATCCTTTACTCCCTGGCAACTACATCGCTATACTAGGTATAGCGATTATAAACCCGCCAACAACCTTTGTCAACCCCGTATGGCAAACAAATTGTGCACGCTGTCTTGCTCTGGAGTGTTACAGGTAGCCAGGGTGTAAGATGCTCATGATGACCAGCGCCCAAGCGGGCAGGCAGCATGGTCTCGTCAGGATAGAGTCCGCAGCAGATTCATCACTCGGCTGCTGCGGTTGTGGATATTTCCTATGGCTGCTAGCGGCATCTGGTACGTAGCTTCTACGTGGGACCCGGCGTGCCCTTATCCCTTGCTCGAACTCGCCGGGGCTAATCTTCCTTCCTGTAAGAATCCAGTAGCGGATTGCCAAAATACACCTTGGTATGTGGCCAGGGTATTTCTATACCCTCGGCGTCAAAGGCCTTCTTGATGCGAAGTCTCAGTTCACCCGTTACTGCCCACTGCTGCATGGGCTTGACATCCCCCAGAATCTTGATGTATATGCCGGAGTCACCCAGGTTATCCACCCTGAGCACCTGAGGAGGGCTCTTGATCACTTTGCGCCACTTCTCCTCTTCAGCGAGTGCCTGGCCCACTCGGTTTATCACGGTTATGGCGTGTTCGAGGTCAGTATCATACGCTACCGACACATCGAGGTTGACTCTGGCGAAGTGTCTGGTATAGTTGCTGGCTGTCCTGATTTCACCATTGGGTATATGGTGCACTATTCCATTTAGGTCGCGGAGCACCGTCTTCCTCAAGTGTACCTCCTCCACCAGTCCGGCTATATCGGCTACCCTGGCTACGTCACCGACCCTGTACTGGTTCTCCAGAATGATGAAGATGCCGGCGATGAGGTCTCTTATCAGGTACTGAGCGCCGAAGCCGATAGCTATGCCGGCGATGCCAAAGCCAGCCAGAATCGGCGCAACGGCCACCCCCACCTCGTCCAGGATCATCATTACGCCAACTATGACGATGAATACCCGCCCCACCCCCCTGAAGATAGATATGAGGGTGCTCGCTCTTTTCTCTATCCCCTCTTTGCTTTCTTTGTATTTGGTACGGGCTACGCCACGGCGCACAATAGGTGGGAGACTCTTGTTTAAGACAAACCACAGCACAGCTCCCACTATTACTATGACAAGGATACGGATGCCGTGGCCTATCAACCAGGTGACTACGGTGGCCCAGGTCAATTCTGGCATCTGTTACCTCCGTTGCTCGACTTTCCCTCCATAGAACAAGTCTCTATTTTAAACATAATCGAACCCGTTGAATAGCTGTAGTCTCTGACAGGCTCAGAAATGAATTCGGATGCTGTTCTAGTTCTCAATAACCTCTTTGGTGCTGGGAATCCTGCCAATGAGTCGGTCGTCAATTCGGGTGGCCTCATCCAGGGCTCGTCCCAGGGCTTTGAACAAAGCTTCTGCTTTGTGGTGGTCGTTGATGCCACTGAGCACTCTGGCGTGGAGGTTGATTTTGGCCTCGGCGGCAAAGGAGACCAGAAAATGGCGGACCAGATCAGCATCCAGGTCGCCTATCATCGCTTCGTTGAAATCTGCCTCGATCGTACTGTACACTCTGCCAGCGATGTCTAGAACCACCATTGCCAGAGCTTCATCCATAGGCACGACAGCATGGGCCATGCGGACAATGCCTTGCTTTTCTTTCAGTGCTTGACTGAAAGCTTTCCCCAGCGCAATAGCCACATCTTCAACGACGTGGTGCTGGTCAGGGCCCGAGGCCGAGATCTTCAAATCGAACACTCCGTGCTGGGCTAGCTGGCTGAGTAGATGGTCGAACATTCTTACGCCGGTGGTGACCTCAAATTGCCCGTTGCCGTCAATGTCGAGTTCCACCCTGATATTCGTTTCGGCAGTTTCACGAACTACTTTGGCTTTTCTTTCACCCATGTTAAACCTC
Organism: uncultured Dehalococcoidales bacterium; assembly: GCA_964429285.1. Lineage (GTDB taxonomy): Bacteria > Chloroflexota > Dehalococcoidia > GIF9 > AB-539-J10 > RBG-13-51-36. The sequence continues at coordinate 6,670 of CAYSBO010000008.1, forward strand.
CTTCAATGCCTTAACCAGAGCATCGGTATCCTCAGGCCTGCCTACGCTGATTCGCAGGCAATCTCTCAGTCGGGGAGCATCAAAATATCGAACAAAGATACCCTTGTTCCGTAGTTGTTGCCAGATTTCTCTGGCTGTGGGTTGCCTGGCTCCGGCAACCGGCGAATGCCCAAGAGAGCAAAGGATGAAGTTGGCCCGGGAGGGATAGGGTCTGAGCCAACCCAGTTCTTTCAATTTGCCAGACAATCGGTCCCGTTCCTTAATTATCCTGGCAACATTGTCTCTCAGATAATCCAGATCCGCCAGGGAAGCCAGCACCGCGGCCTGGGCCGGGGCGCTGGCATTATAGGGCTGCTTGATCTTCATTACATAATCAGCAATTTCTACGGGGAAAACGCCGTAGCCGATTCTTAAGCCGGCCAGGCCAGCCCATTTACTGAAGGTGCGCAATACTATCAGGTTAGGATAAGAGGGCACCAGGTTGGCTACAGTCGTATTACTGAACTCGAAGTAGGCCTCGTCCACAACAACAATTCTGCCAGTTCCGACCAGTGCTACAATTTCCTTCTCCGTGGTAGTGTTGCCCGAGGGGTTATTGGGCGAGGCAACGAAGACAACCTTTGTCTTTTTGTTCAACGCCCTCTTTATGCCAGCCATATCAAGTTCATAGCTTTCTGTACGGGGCACATCAACAATCCGACCTCCACAAACATCGGTGCTGAACGGATACATGCCGAATGTCGGTGGACAATTGATAACCTCGTCTCCGGGGTTGAGGAAGAGCCTGAGGGTGAGGTCAATAAGATCATCGCTGCCCATACCACAAACGATGTGCTGGCGTCCCAAGCCGGTATATTGCTCCAAGGCCTTCCGGAGCTCCCTTTGCTCGGGGTCGGGGTAGTTATGATAATAAGGATAGGTGGCCAGAGCCTGATATACCTTGGGAGAGCAACCATAAGGATTCTCGTTGCCGTCGAGCTTCACCACCTTATCAGCGGGCACTTCGCCTCGTTGACTCAGAACCTCTGTAGGTTCGACAGGAGTATAGGTTTTCATGTTCGCAAGCTCAGGCCTGACGAGTTTCTTGATGTTCATTTAAGCCTTCTCTCCACAGCCCGGGCGTGGGCATCAAGCCCTTCAGCTTCAGCTATTACCACAGCGGCTGGGCTCAGTTCTCGCATGGCAGGGACATCCAGGGCAATCATGTTGGTGACTTTGAGGAAGTCTGCAACACCCAGCGGAGAGCCAAACCGAGCGCTGCCTCCGGTGGGCAATACGTGGCTTGGGCCGGCGACATAATCGCCCAGAACAACAGGCGAGTTATCGCCCAGGAAAATACAGCCGGCATTGCGAACATTGGAGACTAGAGTCGCAGGGTCGGATGTCATAAGGGAAAGGTGCTCCGGAGCAAAAAGGTTGACCAGCTCAATTGCCTGCTCTATGTTATCGACAATTGCAAGCACCCCCGTAGCAACAGCCGATCGGGCAGTAGCATCCCGCTTCAATTTCTTCAGCTGGGTCTCGATTTCTTTGTCCACCTGGTCAGCCAGGTCAGTCGAAGTAGTGATCAAGACCACTGAAGCCAGGGGGTCGTGTTCGGCCTGGGCCAGAAGGTCGGCAGCACAAAGGGCGGGGTTGGCTTTCTCGTCGGCTACAATCACTAGTTCACTCGGACCCTCCAGACCATCAATTCCTACTGTGCCAAAAACGATTTTCTTGGCAGTAGTGACAAAGATATTCCCCGGTCCGCAAATCTTATCCACTCTGGGTATTGATTCGGTACCGAAAGCTAATGCGGCAATAGCCTGAGCGCCCCCGATTCTGAAAACGCGGTTGATGTTGGCGATGTCAGCGGCTACCAGGGTGGCCGCAGGAATCTTGCCGTCCCTGCCGGGCGGTGAAACCATGATCATTTCCTCGACACCGGCCGCTTTGGCTGGTATGGCCATCATCAATACTGTGGATGGATAGGCAGCGCTGCCGCCGGGGACATACAGTCCGACCCGTTCTAAGGGCTGAACTTTCTGACTCAGGTGTTTATCTATCGGGAGCACACCGGCTTTATGTCCACAGGCGAGATGGAAGTCCCGTATTCTGGTGGCTGCAAATTCGAGTGCGGAGGTGACTTTCTTATTTAGAATATCATAAGCAGCAACGACCTCCCGTCTATCTACCTCCAGAGAATCCAGTCGAACTCCGTCCAGTTTTTCAGTATACTCAAAGAGGGCCTTATCACCCTGATCCCGGACCTGGTCGATGATGCGGTTGACCACCTCTTGAACCGAGAGTTCCTGGCCAAAGACCTGCCTTGTTTGTGCTGCTAATCCCGGCGGCGTGGCACGGTGTTCCCACAAGCTGCTCCTGGTCAGCAGTCGGCTGGCTTTATCTAATCCTTTGACTCTTTTCACGACAACTCTACCTGCGCCGGGTATTGCTTCATCCTGACCTTTCGGGCTTGCAATAACCAATGACGACACTTTTCATGATAGGCCTGCTCGCAATTTCTCTATAAGGAAGTTCATTTTCTCTTGTCTCTGGGAAGTTGCTCCGATTGCATTGGAGTTCGCAATCAGACAAGCTGATGACCGAAAGAGCACATCAATGATCTTCAGGTCATGCTGCTCGATGGTCTTCCCTGTCTGGACATTGTCAATGAGCATATCCGCATCCTCGGGCAAGAAAGCCTCGCTTGCCCCCCAGGTCGGAATCAGCTTGTATGGGCTAATGTGATTGTCCCGAAGATACTTATCGGCAATGTTTACGTACTCCGAGGCTACTTTCAGAGGAGACCTGATGGAGCCAGCATACCTCTGGACATGTGCCTTCAATTCGTCAATATTGGTCACGGGCATTTCCCGACTGACTGCGGCGACTATCTTAACGGTGCCAAATCCTAAAGGGAATAACTCCTGCACCGGACTCGAAGGGAAGCGAGACAGGTGTTCCTGCAGCCAGTCCTCCCCGGTGATGGCCAGATCGAAATTTCCGTTAGCTACCTGTAGAGGCATGTCCTGGGGCCTGATCGCTTTGATGCCGAGCCAGTCTAAATCAGCAACAGGGCGCCGAGCCAGATCTTGTTGAGAATACCCCTGAATACTAAGCCCGGTTCGCTTCACGAATTGCGCGGCAGGTACTTGCTGATGACCATCAGGCAGAGCCAGGTTGACTTCCTTGACCTGCCATGATTGAAGAGAAGCCCTTGGTTCTTGGGGAGTATTAAGCTCACTCTCTGATGGAGCCTGTGGTTCGGTGGCCAGCTTAGATGTGAACCGCGTTAGCAACTGGCTCAAATCCTTATTCTCCAGGCTTTCTCGATTGGCTATCAAGTAAGCGGTAACGGACAGTAACCGTTTGAGAGGTATCAGGCCCTGAGAAGCCAGGTCCGCTGCGTTCTTCCGCCAGAGCACTGCTAGGTCGGCATTTTCTGGAGGGTAAGCTTCAGCAGCTCCCCAGACGGGGAAAATCCTGAACCTTCTCATTCTGAGATCTAAGGCGAAGGCCTCAGCTAAATTGGGATATTCACTTACGATACGAAAATCGTTTCTCCCGGCCGATATCTCACTGAGATTGGCTATGTCGGTGTCAGCACTGGCAACCACGTCTATCCCGCCTTCGCCGTAGTTCAGACCAGATACTTTCACCAGGGCTCCGGCAGGATATTTCACCAGGAACTCTTCAATCCAGTCCAAACCACAAATGCCCAGGTCGTAGTTGCCTACAGCCACCTGTACGGAAATATCCTTTTCCTGAAGTATTTTGGCGGAAAGACCGGGGAACCTCGCCGAGCGAAGGCGATATTGCTTGGTTTTGTCGTTATAGTCCTGGAGTCCCAGGTCTATGTCGGCAAGGAACCTAGCTGTAGAAGACAGGAACCTGCCCTTAGGTAGGGCGAGCTTCATCTGGACGGCCTGGCTATCTCTCATCTCTTTCTGATTACCGACCTGTCATGGTGGGCTTGCCGCAACATGGCCGTGCTCAGAATCGAGCTGGCTACCCCTTCGGCAAAGATGCGACCTGGCCCAGCTGGACCCTGAGAAGCGAACGGACTGCTATGCAAACTCTCTCATTCCTCGCTTAACACTTTGAGAATCTCTGTTGTGGAAGCCCCGGCATATCGGGGTCGGTTTTGTACGCAGTCGGTGAGCGCAAACAGAGGCGCGCCTTTTTGGGAAACCCAAACCACCCATCTACAATCAGGTTCTTCTCGGCCGGAGAAGTCAAGTTCCACCGGGTATCCGCCGTCACGAAGCGATTCGGCCAGAGCAAAGCACGTTCTTACTGTTTCCGGAGTTGATTCCTTACTCTGAATTAGGATTCCGCATTCGCTCCTTTTCCCTTTCTCCGGTGGAAGCAATCTCATCATGGGGTCAATGTACAGGGCAAATCCGCAGGCAGGGATGTCCTCTCCATTCATGAGAGGCACAAGCTTATCATATCTTCCCCCTCCACCTATCCTTTCCCCAGCAACCAGAAACTGAAAACAGGTTCCGGTATAGTACTCAAAACCATGTATCGCTGTGATATCAATTTCGTAGCTGCAATCCAGGTCATCCAGTAGTGAGGTGATGCTTATGAAATCGTCCAGACTGGACTTGAAATCCTGCGAAGCGCCGGGGAATGAAGCTCGTACATTGTGTAGAAATTTGCTCGATTTCCCCTTCAGGTCCAAGAGCGAAGCCATAAGCCTGTTGATTTCGGAGTCGGCGGATTTTGCTTCGGTCAATGCTCCCCAGTCTCCCTCCAAAATGCGGCTGGTCATCTTAGCTTCCTCACCGGCGCTGAGTCTAAGCTCTTTGAGCAATGCCTTTACCAGGCCGGCATGGGATAATTGCAGTCCCACATTGCTGAGACCGAGTCTGCGAACAACTTCTTCAGCTAGCATAATTATCTCCACGTCCGGAGCAAAGCTGGCACCACCGAAAAACTCGGCGCCACATTGCCAACGTTCCCTGTTCTCTGTCCCGGTTCCCTCAAAAGCGAATATATTGGTCACATAGAAAAGCCTGGCCAAGCCGTGTCCACTTAGATTGTCGATATAGAGCCGGGCTACGGGGATAGTGCCGTCTGGTCTTAGCACGACCCGTTCACCGCTCCACCCATCCCAGTCAAGAAAGGAATACACCTTGCTTAACATGCTCGGCGTCAGGGTGCCCGTAGCTGTAAACAAGTGGAGATATTCCAGAGTGGGCGTCCTCACCTCCCGATAGCCCCAGTCGTGACAACAATTGCGGAAGACGTCTTCGATGCGGCGAAAACGTAACATGTCCTGGTCCAGCAGGTCCTGCATTCCCTTACATCTCTGGTTTTTCATCCTCAGCTATTCTACACCAAGCTATGTCCAGCTTCAACGATTAATCCAGTAGTTTGTTGCTTTCGATTGCTTAGTCTATAATTAACCCGAGGTTAATGCGAGATGCCTAGAGTTTGGTTCAGGTTTATCTTCCTTGCTCTGCTTGTGATATCCGTGGCCGCGGGTCTGGGGGGTGGCTTGAGCGCCGCCGCCAGCCCCACTGCTGTGGAAGTACTTACCGTTGAGGGCACTATTGTGCCCGTGGTGGCCGACTATATTGACCGGGGTATCAGTCAGGCCGAAGACGCCAATGCTGGTGTCTGTGTCATTGAACTGAATACGCCAGGAGGGCTTCTTGATTCCACGGACAGGATAGTCAGCAAGATTATGAATGCCCAGGTGCCCGTCGTAGTCTATGTTTCGCCGGTAAATGCCTGGGCTGCGTCAGCGGGAACCTTCATTACTCTATCTGGTCACATAGCAGCCATGACACCGGGTACGACTATCGGCGCTGCTCATCCTGTATCTGCTGGTGGAGAGGAAATACCGGAAGACCAGATGAAAAAAATAGTGGAATTTTCGGCTAAGTGGATGGAGACAATCGCTGAAAAGCGCGGCCGCAATATCGAAGAAGCAAGGCTGGCAGTAACGGAGAGCAAATCATTCACCGATGTCGATGCCCTGGAGTCTAATCTTATCGACCTGCGAGCAGAGAGTCTGGCAGACCTTGTTTCCCAAATCAACGGCTGGGAGGTTACTTTGGCCAATGGGGAAGAAGTTACCATTGATACTACAGAGTATGGTACAACCAGAAACGAAATGAACGCCGTTGAGGCATTTCTCCAAGCCATCAGCGACCCCAACATTGCCTACATCCTCCTCAGCCTGGCTACCCTAGGGCTAATTGTCGAGATTTCCAACCCGGGACTTATTTTCCCTGGAGTCGCCGGTGGCATCAGCTTATTCCTGGCGTTCTATTCCCTGGGTGTACTCGATGCCTACTGGGGAGGCATAGCACTCATTCTACTGGCCGTAGGACTTTTTATCGCCGAGTACTTCACCACCAGTTTTGGGCTATTGACCGCCGGAGGTGTGATTGCGCTGGTCGCAGGCTCGTTGGTATTATTCAGCCACAGCCCGGGGATAGAGGTAAGTAGAGGGCTAATTGCCGGGGTTACGGCAGGTATTACCGCTTTCGCTGTCTTTGTCGTCGGGGCCATTGTCCGCGGACAAAGGCGGCGCAAGGCTACCGGGGCTGAAGGAATGATTGGGAGAATAGCCATAGCCAAAACTCCTCTTGATCCTACGGGCACAGTTGCGGCTCAAGGAGAATTATGGACAGCAACATTGGACCAGGGCAGAGCAGCGCCGGGCGAAGAAGTGATAATAACCAAAGTGGAAGAACTGAGGTTACGGGTAGCGAAGAAACTGGAGCAATAGGAAGACAATATGCGCGGGATTCTCGATGTTCGCTATTGAAATGACCGCCCCGATTATTACCGCCATAGTCTTAGGCGTTGCCTTTATCGCCTTCGTTGTTTACGCCATCGTGAAAGGACAGAAGCGCAAACTATCTGCTGGTACAGAAGAAATGGTAGGGAAGGAAGCTGTGGTACGAACGAACCTCGATCCCAAGGGCATGGTCCTGGCCGAGGGAGAGATATGGACAGCCATAGCTGAAGGTAGCACGATAGAAACTGGAGAGGAGGTGATAATAACCAGAGTAGAAGGACTGAAATTGTGGGTGACAAGAAAACCTAAAGAACAGGAGGGAAAATGAACTGGCTTGTTTATTTTGTTATTGCCGTAGTAGTGATAATACTTTTGTCGGCAGCGATTAAGATCGTTCGGGAGTACGAAAGAGGGGGCGTCTTCCGTTTGGGGAGGTTTGTGGGCCTTAGGGGGCCAGGCTTAGTGTTGATTATTCCTTTCATCGAAAATATGCGGAAAGTTGATCTTCGGGTAATCACCATGGATGTTCCCCAGCAGGAGTGTATCACCGTGGATAACGTTACCGTCCGGGTTGATGCGGTAATCTACTTTCGGGTGGTCGATGCCGGAGAAGCTATTCTCAAGGTGCTCGACTACGTCAAGGCAACCTCGTTGCTTGCCGCTACCACCTTAAGAAATGTTGTCGGACAATCTACGCTGGATGAGTTATTAGGCCAGCGGGACAGGCTCAACGAAAAGATACAAACGGTGGTTGACGAAGGTACTAATCCCTGGGGGATAAAAGTGAGCATGGTGGAGGTTAAGGATGTGCAGCTGCCCCAGACAATGCAGAGGGCTATGGCAGCCCAAGCTGAGGCTGAGCGAGAGAGGAGAGCCAAGGTGGTTCACGCCGAGGGTGAAGCCCAGGCGGCAGAGAAATTGGCCGAGGCTGCCAGAGTTATTTCCAGTCAGCCTTCAGCTCTACAGCTCCGCTATTTGCAGACATTGTCAGGCATTGCCACCGAGAGAAGCAACATCATCATATTCCCCTTGCCCATGGACCTAATGCCCTTTTTGGGCAAGGCTAGCGGGTCAGAGAAAAGCAAGTAGTATGGCATAAGCTGTGTCGATATCACACGGCGAGAATGTTCAGCGATGTCATTCTGAGGAGACTAAAGCAATCTGCCCGGGGAAGAATCTCAAGGGTGGTCTTGAGCTGTGCGAAGGGCCATTGGCGGCCGCTGTCCTGTAGACCACAAACCTGCCGAAGAGCTTACTCCGGCCGGGACTCGGTTCTTCGCACCGCTCAGGACAACACGGAGCGAAGGGTGACCTGGAACTAAGAGCGAGCGACGCCAATGAGCTCAGACAGATCCTTGGCCCCGTTCTCCTTCATGAAACTCTCTATTCCCTCCAGCACATCGAGACCAAGCCGCGGGCTGGTCAAACTAACGGTACCAACTTGCACGGCAGTAGCTCCAGCCATAATGAACTCCAGGGCGTCGTCGGCACAGGCAATGCCGCCGCATCCTATCAAGGGGACATGCGTCACTTTGGCCGCCTCGAATACCATATAGAGAGCGACAGGCTTTATGGCGGGACCCGAGAGGCCGCCCACAATATTTCCCAGCCGGGGCTTTTTCCTATCTATATCGATTGCCATGCCCTTCAGTGTGTTGACGAGGGATATGGCATCAGCCCCAGCCTCTTCCACGGCTAGAGCAATTTCCCTGATGTCAGTTACGTTGGGGCTTAACTTGACAATAACCGGTAAGCTGGTGGCAGATTTAACCGCTGAAGTGATCCCAGCCGCAAGCTCGGGGTCCACACCAAACTCCATCCCTCCTCTGGTAACATTGGGGCAGCTGATGTTCAGCTCAATGCCGCTTACTCCGGCCACGCCTTTTAGTTTGGCTGTCACGTCCACATATTCATCTACAGTCTCCCCGGCAACATTAACGATGACCGGGACATGCCATTCTGCCCATACATGTGCCTTTTCTCTGACCAGCGCATCAACCCCGATGTTTTCCAGGCCCACCGAATTGAGCAGACCGCTAGGAGTTTCCACCAGGCGGGGTTGACTATTGCCTCCTCTGGGCGTCAGGGTTGTCCCTTTGCAAACGACGGCGCCTAGCCTTTGTATGTCGGCAATCTCACTGTACTCCGCACCGTAGCCAACTATGCCGGCGGCTAACATCACAGGATTGGACAGGAGTAATCCCTTAGAATGCCGGGGAGCTAACTGGACACGGAGATTTGGTGATCTTGTCATTGCGCAAGACTTTATCACTGCCGGGGGCAAAAGGAAAGGACTAACGGACAGGCACAAGTGTCACCTTGCCCCAGACGCCCATTTTCCCACCTGAAATAATAACTACGCCACGCAGTCCCTCGATATTCTGGGCTTTTTCAATTGCCTTGGAAATATCGTCTGCCGCCTGCATCATGTTGCCCAGGGCGGTAGCCGCCGCATCGGCCAAAGCTGTCGAGGTTGAAAGGACAGTAACGGCGTCCGCGCCGCCCAGACTTAAGGAATGCCCTAAGGTCCCTGAAGACGTACCTATGCCCAGTGGTGTTTCTCCGGGCGCAATTTCCAGCCCGATTCCTTCCGTAGAAGAAGACTGGCCAGCATAAATACCCACCAGCCTCTTCCTGGATGTTTTCAGAAAAATGTCGCCGCCGTTCTCCACAATTATCTCTGACGAGAACGAGAGCAGGTCCCCGCCCACCTCTTCGGCGATGGCGCCGGCTACCGCTGCCATAGGGCCGACCCCTGTTAACTGAGATACCCTGGCCATTTCTTTGACTATGGCAGGCGCTTCAGCTTCAGCCCGATAACTGTCCAGTGTAGTCAGGAAGAGAGGATGGTGCTCAATGTACGCTTCCAGAGAGCTGCGGTGCTTCAGCACGGAGTTGAGTGCTTTGTTCCTTAGATTACGTCGGGAACGGATGTACAGGTTCGTCTGCTTTACTGTTAATTCAAAAGAAACCAGATCGTCGTCCTTGATCCAGTGGCGGTAGAAACGTGGCTCAGGCATGGATTCCTCTCTTCGCGGAGCCACGCTCTTCTGTCATTGCGAGCCCCGTAACTGGGAGCGGAGCAATCTACCGGTCAGAAATACAATATCATCGCCCGAGGAGGACAAGCCTTAACACATAGTCCACAGACAACGCACTTGTTATGGTCAAACAGCACTTTCCTTGTTCCTGGCTCTAGAGAAAAGGCCTCGGTGGGACAAATAGTGATACAGGCCCCGCAATGCGTGCACTGGGACTCGTCGCGGACAACGTCCTGGCTTAAGGACTGGATTTCTACGCCAGCTTCAGCAAGGTATTGCATTCCCTTGTCGTAGTCTTCCTGTTTGCCGCTTAGTTCCATGACCAGCAATCCTTCTTGTCCCGGTCCTACGGAAGCCTTGAGTATATTGAAGGTAAGGCCAAAATCCTTAACCAAACGGTAAACGACTGGCTGTCCCGTTATGTTGGGAGGGAAGTGAAGCACTATTCTTCTGGAGACGTTCATTTGTCTTGACTACTCCGCTATCGGTCTTTCACTAAGTGGCTTGAAAGTTATGCCTGACTCTACTCCAGGCAATGGAGCCACTGGCTCGGTAAGCAAGAATTCACCCTTTTCTATCCACTCCTTCAATACGCTGGCAATCTCCACCGCTTTGGGATAGCTAGATAGAGAGGCCGTCGGGACATGTTTGCCTTGAATCTGTATCGAACCGCTCTTGAGTTCAGCGTAGGTGACTTCCCCCAGGATATCCGGCCTCATCTCGGGATAAGCCTCGGAATAGTCCACGATGGGAGCCAAAATATCAGCATCGCTAACCATTGTGTCGCGCAGTATCTCCTCGGAAAGTATGGGTATGGGGATGCCTATGCCCACAGTCAACGTGCAACCGTAGCCGAGCATGCTTGTTCCCACCAGCCACTCTGGCTTCATCTGTTTCAAATCACCAATTACTGCCAGCGTCCCTGCTCCCCGCCGTGGCACGCCGTTATCCCCTCTGAGAGCAGCGGGGTTGTGCTGGGTGCCATGCCAGGCTACGTAACCTGTGCCGCCGCCGAGGAAAACCTGCGTCCCAATACCTACGGTTTTATAGTAAGGGTCATTGAAGAGTGGTGAAAGCTGCCCCGCCGTACAGTAATTGGCATTTCCTAGATTCGGCTTAAGCACTCCCATATAGGTATAACGAACCTTATCGGAGAGGTTCACCGCCACATTATAGTTCTGGTAGGCGTTTCTGACGTTAAACAGGATTGCCTCATTGATGTCCTTGAGGTTGATAAAGGTCTCCAGCTTCTTCCTGGGGTAGCAGTCCGTCCCGTAAGCACTGGCGGTGAGTGTTATGTCTTTGCCTGCTACCAGCTCCTGGATTACATGCCCGCCGCCGTAATTGAACTCCCCGGGGTAGAATTTATTCCTGGGGTCATCATCGGCGATGGCGGTTGCCCCCAGGAAGAAATCCACAGCCGCTATCCCGGTGTATACAGGGATATCATTAAGGTAAACCTTGCCGCCGCCGAGTTTAATCCTTGGCCTGGAATGTCCGACATTAAAGAAAGCACCAGACCCGCACATAGGGCTGAAGGTACCGGTGGTAACTACATCAATTTCCCTGGCCGCCCTGCTTACGCCTTTTTCTTTTGCGACGCTAATCACTTCCTCGGCGGTTACCACCACGGCATTGCCTCTTCTGATCTTCTCGTTGATTTCGGCTATCGTTTTTGTCATGGCAAATCTAGCCTTGCCTGAGTAATTCCTTCGCTATCTGGGCAGCCTTTTCGCCTGATAAGAGCATGCCACCGAATATAGGCCCCATCCTTGGGTAGCCAAAAACAGCGTTCGCTGTCATACCGGCAGCCACCAATCCAGGATAGACTTCCCTGGTGTTTCGCACTATTTCTTCTTCTGCTCTCTCAGCCCACATCGATTTCTCTCCGATCACACCTCCAGTATTCGTTCTCAGCTTCGGACCTATCTTCCTTACCACGATACTGCAGACTTCGGCGTCGTGCCCGGTGGCATCCACAGCCACCTTGCACCTTACGGTCAGAGGGTCCACGTGAAGCTTTGCCCAGGAAACGGCGCTCCAATTTAGAACAAGGCCGGTTATCCTGTCATCTTCGCGGATCATCACGTCTTCCACGCTAATTAAATTGAAGATCCTTGCCCCTGATCTTATTGCCGCTGAGCAAATACTGGAGGTAGTCTCCAGCGAGTCAGCGACATAGTACCCCTTTGCGTATTCATGGGCTGAAACAGCGAATTCGTCCAATATTCGTTTGCCCTCTGCCTGAACGACAATGCGATTAAACATCATCCCTCCGCCGGGCATGCCACCGCCCACACGAAGCTGCCTTTCGAATACCGCGACCTTTATTCCGTCTTTCGCCAGGCAGTGCGCAGTGACCAGTCCTGCTGGACCCGCTCCAGCTATAGCAACGTCCACCTCCATCGCATCCATGAAGTCTTTCATGTAGGTTTCAACGATGGCGCGAGAAATAGTAACTTCATCCATTCTTAGTTTGTCTCCCTCTGGCTAGTTGAGTGGCAGCTGTTGACACGTGCCAGCTAGTATACCCTTAGCGGCAGGTAATGTCTAGCCATTTGAGGTACTCTTCACCGCCGGCGATGATAGGCAGAGCGACTATTTCGGGTACTTCGTAGCTGTGTACTGTTTTCACCAGCTCAGCTACTTCAGGAAACAGCGATGCTTTGGTTTTGACGAGCATGAGGCTCTCCTGGGCCGACTCAAACTGACCTTCCCACCGAAAAAGCGAATTCACCCGCGGCACAATATTCACACAGGCGGCCTTCTCGCGGTCAACCAACAACTGCCCAATTCTGCGAGCTTCCTCTTCGCTGCCGGTAGCAATAAGCACGACTATGTGGTCTGCTTCTTTCACGGTTTCTTGCTCACCTCGAGCATCCTGTCTACCGCCGCTTTTGCCCCGGGGCGAATTCCCTCGGGGACCTTCACCTCAGGACTCAATTCCTCCAAAGACCATAAGACTCTCTCCAGGGTGATCAACTTCATGTGGGGACAGATTGCCTGCTCGGAAATAGGAATGAATCTCTTGTCAGGATTCTCTTTTCTAAGGCGGTGTATTATCCCTATCTCTGTGCCGACGAGCATCTCTCTGACCTCGTCTCTCCGGGCATACCGGCACATCCCGCCGGTACTGAGCACTTCGTCGGCAAGGGCGATTGTCTCAGGTATGCACTCCGGATGGACTACCACCTTGGCCTGGGGGTAATCCTGCTTCAATCGCTTTATCATCTCCGGCCTGATCCTGACATGTGTTGGGCAGAAGCCGGGCCAGAGAATCATCTTTTTGCCGGTCTTGGTGGAGACATAATGCCCCAGATACTGGTCAGGCACAAATAGTATCTCCCGGGCATCCAGACTCTCTACGACCTGCACCGCATTGGCGGAGGTGCAGCAAATATCCGATTCCGCCTTGACCTCGGCTGGAGAGTTAACGTAGCAGACTACCACCGCCTGCGGATGTTCCTTCTTTTTCTCCCGTAAGCGTTCAGCGGTGATCATATCCGCCATCAGACAGCCGGCGCCCATATCGGGAAGCAGGACCACCTTGTCAGGACAAAGAATGGAAGCCGTTTCTGCCATGAAGTGAACTCCACAGAACACGATTACGCTGGCATCGGTTTTGGCAGCCTTCTGGCTCAATTCCAGGGAATCGCCAACGAAGTCAGCAATGTCCTGGACCTCTCCCAGCTGGTAGTTATGGGCAAGGATAACGGCTTTTCTCCTTTCCTTGAGCTCGCCTATTCGGGCAACAAGTTCTGCATCTCTATCTTCCGTCATGTGTTATCCTCCGTGCGGCTGTGTAGACGTTCATGCTCTTCCCCCGGACCGAGGTGACGAGAGTGATGTCCAAAGTATCGGCAATCCTCACGCCCAGATTAGTCGGGGCAGATATGGATATAACTATGGGGATGCCTCTCTTGGCTACTTTGTGCAATATCTCTGAGGAGACCCTTCCGGTGGTTATCACTGCCCGACCCTCAGTGGATATACCCTCCAGAAGGCACTTGCCGAAAACCTTGTCGATGGCGTTATGCCTGCCTATATCTTCGCTAAAGACCAGAATACTCTGCCTGTCACATAAGGCAGCACTATGGACGCCGTGTGTTGCCAGATAAACGCTGGAGCTACGTTGAAATCTTTTTGCCAGGTCAAGGACTTCCGCGGCCGACATTTCCATTTGGGATTCGACTTTTTGGCTGGCTGCGTCAGCAGGGCTATAGAAAGAAGCTCCTCTCCCACATCCAGAAGATATGAACCGCTTGAACAAGACGTCCTGGGTGACCGCTTTGCCGTCGGTGGTTTCCACCCGCACCACCCCCCTTTCATCGTCGACCAGGATATTCTTTACTTCATCCCTGGCCTTGAGCAGACCTTCGGAAAACAGAAAGCCGACGGCCAGATAGGTCAAGTCCGTGGGAAAGCAGAGCAGGGTTACCAGTTCCTGGTTATTCAAGACGATGGTGAGGGGAAACTCCCTGGCAACCAGCCCTTCGGCGCCGCCGCCACCTTTTTCGTCAAACCTGAATATGGGGAACTTCTCTATCTGATTATCCATACTCTTCTATCTTTATGTGGTTCCCGGCCCTGACAAGGCCGCCACGTGTTACCCCGGCAAATACCCCCTCTCTAGGCATGATACACCTGCCTATCTGCCCGGTTCACAGACACGGATAGCAAGTCCTTGTAAAACAGGATGAAGCCTTACCTTGATGGTCATTTCTGGACTTCCTTTGTCCCGCAAACCCTGCAGTTCACGTTCCTCGCCAGGTTCCGGCACGTGAAATCCATGGTTTCACCGTTGAAATACAGCATCTTCCCTGTCAGTAAAGAGCCGAACCCGGCCAGGAGCTTAATTGCTTCTGTGACCTGCAGGACGGCTATCACGCCCGGGGTGACACTGAAGACAGGAAACAATGCACTTCTAGGTGGAACTTCAGGGAAAATGCAGGCGAGGCAGGGAGTTCTCCCCGGGATTATGGTGGTGATCTGGCCAAGAAGCCCGTGGACACCCCCGTGGATCAAAGGTGTCCCCAGGGCAACACAGGCCTTGTTGAGGGCGAATCTGGTCTCAAGATTGTCCATTCCATCAATTACCGCATCTGCTCCTTTGATAATCTCTTCGGCGTTATCTTCGGTAATCTTTTCGAAAACCGGAGTGACCTCTATTGATGAATTCAATTCGGCCAGCTTTCGTGCTGCAGAAAAGGGCTTTTTCTCCCCGATGTCTTCCTCGTAGTGCAAGACCTGGCGATTCAAGTTAGAGAGTTCCACGCAGTCGCTGTCTACCAGGGTGATATGACCCAGGCCGCTACAGGCTAGATGTAGAGAAACAGAGCATCCCAGTCCGCCGAGTCCGGCCACCACTACGTGGGACTGCTTAAGCCTTATCTGACCTTCCCGGCCTAAGTCGGGATATAGAATCTGGCGTTGGTACCTGGCCAGATCGTTCTCTGTTAAGATGTGCCTGCCCGTCTCTTTCAATCCACCGTACTCCTCCGCGTATGTTGCGGAATGATCAGAGAATAGGTTATCGTTAGCCCCCCACAATCAGGGGCGGTAATTATACACAATCAACCGATAGCTTTCACATCTCGATACACCACGCTATATCAACGAAAAGGCGTATCCCAGGACCAGAGCCATGACACTGACGACCGCCAGATAAATGGCCAGAATCCTGCCGCCGAACTCCTTTCTCAGGACCAGGATGGTGCCCCAGCTGGTAACCGGCCCCGCCAGTAATAGCACCATGCCCGCGCCGATGTTCATTCCCTGGGACACGAAGGCGTGGACCAGGGGAACACTGGCTGTGGAACAGATATACATGACCAGGCCGAAGCCAAGACTGAAAAGGTATCCCAGCCCGCCAGCGAAATAGGTTCCGACAAATCTTCCAACCGGAGTAATCGCCGCTACCAGAGCCGCCAGTGCCAGCCCGAGAAGCAACTCCGGCCCGATTTCCTTGACCATATCCACAAAGGCATATCTGAGGACGTGCTTCATACGGTGAGCGATATTCCGAGAGCCCCCCGTATATTCCTCCGGCCTGTCTTTGAATGCCTGCTGGCAGTGGGGACAGCAGAAGTAATAGGTCTCCCCGCCGTATTCTGCTCTGGCGGCTTTCCCTACCTCGACACTCATTCCGCAGACCGGGTCCACAGCCTGCCCTGCCGGAGGACCGGGAAGCTTGGCTTTGCCTTCAAACTTGTTCCCCATCAGGCCCATGACCAGGCCCATGATTATCACAGCAAAGAAGATGAATACTGTGAACTTGAGTCCCAGGAGGCCATAAGTGACCAGGAGGGCAGACACGGAGGTTGCCGGCGTTGCGACCAGGAAGGCCAGGACCGGTCCCAGCCTGGCTCCCTTCTGGCGCAGGCTCACCGCCACCGGCAGGGCGCCAAAACAGCAGATGGGCAGTACCGTCCCCGCCAGAGTAGCATAGAACAGCGGCTTTATGCCTCCGCTGCCAAGGTGCCTCTCCACCCACTGTGAAGGCGCGAACTCATGAATCAGACCACTCAGAAAGAAGCCTATTGCCAGGTAGGGCAGTACCTCGATGAAGTAGTCTTTGAATACTATTAAATACTGGACCGCCAACTGTTTACCTCTACTTCTGTAGTTCTCCCTTGGTATTGTACAGCCTAACTTGTTTCGATGTTCCGCTCAACCTCGGGTATCGACTGGGTCTGTCACTACAGGTCCCCGTGGTGCGACCCTTTAGCGTCATCGGGCATGAGGCAAAACCTCACACTACATTTATAGAGCACTATCTCCTAAACGGCAACCCGCCTGTAATTGTCCGCAGGAAAGCCGAGGGGCAAGACTTGCTCGTGAAGAGCGAATGTACCCGGCCGAGTGATTCCCACCACGCTCACCTCTGTGCACTCTCTATCGTCCCGCCCCCTACTACAACTTCACTGTCATAGAAGACCACTGCCTGGCCCGGAGTTATTGCCATCTGCGGCTGTTGGAACTTCACAGAAACTCTGCCCTCATCCAGCGGGGTGATGGTTGCTTCGGCTTCCCTGTGAAGATATCTTATCCGGGCTTTCGCTCTAATGGGCTCAGTTGGTCTGTCTGCTATCCAGTTCAGGTCGGAGGCTACGAGTTCATCGCAGTACAGGTCCTCTTTGCTGCCTGCAATGATGGTGTTCTTCTGTGCATCAATATCGACAACATGCAGTGGCGCTCTGGCTGATATGCCCAGCCCCTTGCGCTGTCCGATGGTATAAAACTGAATTCCCTCATGTCGTCCAAGCACATTCCCCTGCCTGTCCACTATCGGCCCCGGCTGCACTCCATCTTTCACAAGAGAGCCGTAACCGGCGGCAATGAAGTCCTGGCTTTCCCGCTTGTAGTTGATATTGAGCCCGAGGCGAGAAGCCATCTCTCTCACTTCCTCCTTGGTGTGGTCCCCGACGGGGAAGAGAGAGCGGCCAAGCTGTTTCTGACTGAGCGAGAAAAGGAAGTAAGACTGGTCTTTGCTTAAGTCTCTGGCCTTCTTGAGCAGATGAAGATGCCGGTTTTCATCATATTCGGCTCGGACATAATGACCGGTGGCGAAATAGTCGAACTCAATTCCGCTATCGCGGGCTTTCTTGCCCAGCGCATCGAACTTGACCCGGCGGTTGCACCTTATGCATGGATTGGGAGTTCTCCCGGACATATACTCGCGGCGGGAATAGTCCAGGACCTGCGACTTGAATTCCTGCTTCAAATCAAGAACATGGAAAGGAATCCCCAGCGCTTCGGCAACCCTGTGAGCATCCTCAACGTCCCTCTCCTTCTCCGGTCCGTAGCAGCCGCGGTGTCCTGCTTCTCCCGCGCCAGTCCCCCCCTCCCATGTCCTCATGGTCGCCCCGATGACTGTATATCCCTGTTCCTTCAGAAGGGCGGCAGCAACAGAAGAGTCCACGCCTCCGCTCATGGCTATCAGTACTCTTTTCATGGTTTTCCTCGACAGGATTGCTCAAGAATTGTCAGGAGTGATCAGGCTCAGCGGTGAAGGTCAGATCTCTGTACTAAGATGATACTTGAATACCAGGGCAACTTGGGTCGCCAATGTAGAGAAATAGGCCCTCTAAGAGCCCCTGCTTACGTTCCTTTCTTCTTGCCCGTTGTCCTTGAAGTGTAATCGTCAATGGCCGATTTGAGGGCCTCCTCGGCCAGGACCGAGCAGTGCATCTTGACCGCCGGCAGGCCGCCCAGGGCTTCGGCGACCGCCCGGTTGGAGATCTTCAGCGCTTCTTCTATGCTCTTCCCCTTAACTATCTCAGTAACCATGGAACTGGTGGCAATGGCCGCCCCACAGCCGAAGGTTCTGAACTTGGCATCCTCGATGATGCCATCCTTCACCCTGATATAGAGCTCCATAATATCGCCGCAGATAGGATTGCCCACATGCCCGACGCCGTCAGGGTTCTCCATCTCCCCGACGTTCCGCGGGTTCTTGAAGTGGTCCATTACCTTTGCGCTGTACTGTGACCAGGGATCAGTCATTTGTTTCACTCCTATGTTCGAGGTCTGGAAAGCGGGGACATAGCTCTCAGCTTACCGACAATCCCGGGCAGGACCTCCAGAACGCGTTCTATGTCCGCCTCGGTGTTTTCTCGCCCCAGTGTCAATCTAAGCGAGCCGTGGGCCTGCTCGGGGGGAACGCCCAGGGCCAGAAGGACGTGGGACGGTTCAAGGCTTGCCGAGCTGCAAGCTGAGCCGGTAGAAGCACAGACACCCTCCAGATCGAGGTTCAGGAGCATGGATTCTCCTTCCACAAAATCGACGCTTATGTTGACATTGTTGGGCAGCCTTCTGGCGGGATGACCGTTCAACCGGATGTCCTCGATCTTCTCCATGAGACCTCGAATTAGCTTATCCCGAAGGTGGGCCAGCCGTTCTGCTTCTTCGTCCATCTCCTGCCCGGCAAGCTCCATCGCCTTGCCGAAGCCCACGATACCGGGCACGTTTTCTGTACCTGCCCTGCGCCTCTTTTCCTGTTCGCCTCCATGCATAAACGATACTAACCTGGTACCTTTCCTCACATACAGCGCCCCCACCCCTTTAGGTCCATATAGCTTGTGCGCTGAGATAGCCAGCAAGTCCACATTCATCTCGTCGACGTTCACCGGGATATGCCCCACCGTTTGCACCGCATCGGTATGGAAGTATACCCCGGCCTCCCTGGCGATCTTGCCTATTTCCTCCGCGGGCTCTATCGTGCCTACCTGGTTGTTGGCATGCATGACTGAGATCAGAACAGTTTTGTCGGTGAGAGCTTTCCTGACATCTTCAGGGTCAACCAGGCCGTATTTGTCCACCGGCAGCCGGGTTATGTTGGTTCCCCTGTTCTCCAGAAACTTGCACACCTGCATCACCGCATGGTGTTCAATGGAGGTGGTGATGATGTGGTCACCTTTATTTTCATTGGCGAAGGCAACGCCCTTCAAAGCGTGGTTATCTGACTCCGTCCCTCCGCTGGTAAAGATAATCTCCTCGCTGCGGGCTCCGATAAGTTCGGCGACCCTGGTCCTGGCTTCTTCTACTGCCCCCCTTGCCTCCTGTCCGTAGGAATAGATGCTGGAAGGGTTACCAAAGGCATCGGTGAAATAGGGCAGCATCGCTTTGACCACCTCAGGACGAACTGGCGTGGTGGCCGCGTGGTCGAGATATATTCTTTTCATCTAACTCTCCGGTACCCCGGTCCGGCACAGAATTTGTATTTCTCAACGAATCCCGAGAGAATTCTAGCACTTACGTATTCAGGGCTCAAATACCCTTCTCCACTTTCCTGCAATATGATACAATAACTCCAGCAACTGAGGCTTAACGCAGGAAACATGTACAAGAAAAAGCGAGTAGCCGCGCTGAAGCATCGCCGGCGCCAAAGGAAGCTGCGAGAAAAAAGCAGAGCCCAGATTCTAGAGCAGGAACCCGGGGGGGAGAGCGAAGCCCAGGCTCCAGTACAAGAACTCAAGGAAGAGGCCAAAGTCGAGGCTCCAGAGCAGAAGCCCAAGAAGAAGGCCAAGGCCCAGGCTGCAGGGAAAGAGCCCAAGAAGAAGGCCAGGGCCCGGGCTCCAGAGCAGGAGCTGAAGGAAGAAGGCAAAGTCGAGGCTCCGGAGCAGAAGCCCAAGAAGAAGGCCAGGGCCCGGGCTCCAGTACACGAGCTCAAGGAAGAGGGCAAATCCGAGGCTCCAGAGCAGAAGCCCAAGAAGCAGGGTAAAGCTCAGACTTCAGAGGTGAAGCGCAAGGGAAAGAGTGAAGCCCAGGCTTCAGAGCAGGGGTAGTGAAAAGGGTGCTCCTGTTGACCGGCAAGCCGGGCACAGGCAAGACCGCTCTCATCAAAGAAGCTCTGGCCGGGACAACACTCAGCGGTAACGGCTTCTATACCGAGGAGATGCGGACGGGTGGAACAAGACAGGGGTTCAAGATTGTTACCCTCCAGGGCCAGGAAGCGACACTAGCCCATGTCGGGATCTCTGGCTCCTACCAGGTGAGCAAATACGGGGTGGACATCGATAGCCTGGATAGAATCGGCGTTGCTGCTCTACGCCGGGCACTGGAGAAAAGCGACGTCATAGTGGTTGATGAGATCGGAAAGATGGAGCTCCTTTCAGCCCGGTTCAGGGAAGCCGTGACGCAAGCCGTCAGTAGCGGCAAGAAAGTCCTGGGCACCATTATGCTTAACCCGCATCCCTTCGCCGACGAAATCAAACGCCACCCCGAAGCCGAAACGGTTCTGGTAACCAGGGACAACCGCGCTGATGTAATGAGGAAGGTCCGGGACTGGTTAGCGGAAGAGTGATACATCTCGCTTGACCCCCGTGTCATTACCTACAGCCTCGGCTGAAATAAGGATGGACAACGCTGAGCTGAAGGGCAAGCTATGAAATCTCGGAAGATTCCCGGGAGTAAGGATCTCAACCGTAATCAGAGCCCGTCCTCAGGAGGTGAGATGACAGAAGATAAGACAGGAACACCTATGCGTATCTTGATAGCTATACAGGGATACTACGGGGAGAGAATGGTGGAAAATATCCGGCGCCATTCTCCAGACAACTGGGAGGTGAATCATTTCACTTTTCCTACCGGCTTACCGGCCATAATAGATGATGCCGATGAGTTCCTGCCCGAGGAGTTGCCGGCGGCCGACCTGCTCATATCGCTCGGCGAGGACCCCGGAGTAGCTCAATTGATTCCCGACATGGTCAAAAGGAGTGGTGCCAAAGGCGTGATTGCCCCCGCAGATAGCAGGGCGTGGCTGCCCTCCGGCCTGGCCAGGCAAATTCAGAAGAAGCTGGAGTCCATGGGAGTGGATATGGTCTATCCCGTTCCCTTCTGTACCCTGACAGAAAGCGACAGCCAGAACCCGTACATTCAGGAATTTGCCAGGCATTTCGGCAGACCCGAGGTGGACGTAGAGTTCTATAAAGATGACAGACATAGAGTAGCTAAGGTCAATGTCAAAAGGGAGGCTCCTTGCGGGAGCACACGGTTCGTGGCCGACCGTCTGGTCGGAGTGTGGTTCAGAGAGGCCACGGAGCAAGCAGGACTTCTGCATCACCAGTTCCCCTGTATGGCGACTATGGCCATGGACCGGGAATTTGAGGACACCCTTATGCACCGTGCCGGGAACATGATCAAGCAGGCGGTCCAGCAGCGTATCAAGGATGCCGGACTGACCAGATATTCGGTGTGAATAAGACGAAGAGGGAGCGACCGGTGCCAGTCTATGACATCGTATGCATTCGTACTCAGCAGCTCGCTCATCTAGCTTAGAATCGTCACGTGGTACAATTGGGTTCCTGTAACGCAGTACATTCTTCCCTCATAGCAGGTTACACAGACTAGGTCTATCATGCCTATCGAACAGGGTCCGGGACCATCCGGCGCTAGACCAGAGTTTTACTACGGCTATGTGGTGGTCGGGGCTGCCCTCCTCATTATGGCGGTGGTTTTCGGTGCCTACAATTCATTTGGACTTTTCTTTGAACCGGTGCTAGCCGATTTCAACTGGACCAGAGCAATAACTTCCGGCGGCTTCTCACTTTCCTGGATTATGCAGGGCCTGCTCGGTATCGTCATGGGAAGATTAACCGACAGGTTCGGTCCCCGGCTGGTGTTGACGATTTCCGGAGTCCTCGTAGGTCTAGGCTATGTTCTTATGGCACAGGTCAGCGCTGCCTGGCAGCTATATCTGTTCTACGGCGTGATAATAGGCAGTGGTATGGGAGGTTGCTGGGTCCCCCTTGTGTCAACCGTAGCAAGGTGGTTCACAAAGAGGCGTACCTTGATGACCGGAATTGTCCTGACCGGCATAGGCATAGGCACGCTAATTGCGGCGCCGGTAGTCAGTCGGCTAATCTCCGCTTACGACTGGCGTATGTCCTACGTCATAGTGGGCGGCGTAGTCCTGGTGGTTGTTGTATTAGCTGCCCAGCTCTTGAGGCGCGACCCAACCCGGGCAAGCCGGAAGGCCCGTGCTGGAGGTGAAGAGGAAAAGGAAAAAGAAGAGTCCGTATCGGAGACTCACTCACTTTCTCTCAGGCAGGCCAGCCGTACCCGGCAGTTCTGGCTCACGTCCGTTATGTTCTTCTGTTTCGGATTTGGTGTGTATACCGTAGTGACACACATTGTGCTTCATGCAATCGGATTAGGCATCTCATCTGCCAGTGCTGCCAATATTCTGGCTACAATCGGCGGGCTGAGTATTGCTGGCAGGATTGTGCTGGGCAGCGCTGCTGATAGGTTTGGTAACAGGCAGGTCTTTATCACAGGCTTTATTCTGATGGCAGCAACTTTGTTCTGGCTGGTGCCGGCCAGAGAGCTGTGGGCGCTGTACCTGTTCGCTGTTGTCTTTGGCTTTGCTTTTGGTGGGTGTGCTACTTCAGAGGCGCCCCTGGTAGCAGGACTGTTTGGGCTGCGCTCACATGGTTTGATCCTCGGGGTCATTAATCTGCTTGGTTTCACATT
>CAYSBO010000009.1:0-14759 GCA_964429285.1 uncultured Dehalococcoidales bacterium
AGTAAATGAGTTAACCGAAGAAAGAAAGAAGGACAGAAAACAGGCTAACGACGCACTGAGGACCGATATCGAAGGAATAGACAGACTGGTAGAAGCCTTCAGCGCATGTATTAATTGCCATAACTGTATGAGGGTTTGTCCCATATGCTACTGCCGGCAGTGTCATTTCGATTCGGATAATATGAAATTCACTTTTGAAGATTACATTACGAGGGCAAAAACAAGCGGTAGACTCATGGTTCCTGCTGATACTTTGCTCTTTCATATCGGGCGGATGCTGCATATGTCCCTCTCCTGTGTATCGTGCGGTATGTGTGAGGATGCCTGTCCCATGGCTATCCCGGTAGCGCAAATCTTCACCGTGGTGGGTGATGCTAATCAAGAAGCGTTTGACTACGTACCCGGCAGGAAGATAGATGAGAGTCTTCCGTTAACGACTTTTGAGGAGGAAGAGTTGTTGGAGGTGGAGCAGTCTCATGCAGGGGTCTCTGCCGGACAGGAGGACCAGGATGACTAAGATATTGAAGATAGACAAAAGCACCGAGGAGGGCCTGAAAGAGCTACTCAAGTTCCTTTTGGAAAACGGTAAGGCAAAAGGCGTCTTCACGCTCAGAAAGATGGGCGAATATGGCGCTATCTCCTATTCACTTATTACCAGTCCTGACGATATCGAGGCTACCTTGCCCCTGTTCCCTTTGATGCCGGTGAATCTGGGTAAACAGCTCTCCCTTTTTACACTAAAGGAAGCAGCCACCGAGCCTGTTGCGGTGGTTCTGAGACCCTGCGAGCTGAGGGCATTTGTCGAACTTGTGAAACGAAATCAAGGTAGCTTGGAAAACTTGTTGTTGATAAGTTCAACTTGCAGCGGAGTGTATCCGCTGGAAATGGCAGTAGAGGGTACTGTCGAGAAGAAACTGCCCGAATACTGGGAAGCGGTTAAGAAGGGTGAAGCAGCTCCTGATATACGGCCTGCTTGTAAGGCAGATGAATATTTTGTGCCGTACATTGCTGACATTACTGTATCCGTGCTTGGCAACAAGAACGTAGATAAAGAAACCACGTTATTCCTCAACACTGAAAAGGGAGAGGCCATTGTTGAAGGTATGTCAGGGAAGCTCGAAGAAGGAGAGCTGGATCTATTGGCGATGGAAAAGATACGGAAAGAGCGACAAGCTGAGAAGCAGAAGCTTTCTGACGAAGTTGAAATGAAAACCCTGGGTATCGATGAGATAACAACGACTTTTAGCAGATGCATAGGTTGCCGTAACTGCAGCAAGGTCTGTCCTGCTTGTTACTGTCATGTATGCTTTTTCGAAACCGAGGCCAGCGAACGTGGGCTAGCTGACTATGAAACACAGCTGGAGAACATGGGTTATGTTAGCATGCTTTCCGATACGACCTTTTACCATTTAGTAAGGTTATTCCACGTAGGCACGTCTTGCACGGCATGCGGCCAATGTGCTGATGTGTGTCCTGCCAACATTCCACTCTGGGCTATTTCTTTGAAAATGGGTGAGGCAGTGCAGAAAGCTTTTGATTATCTGCCAGGCAAAGATTTAGAAGAAGGGCTCCCTATAACCACATTTACCTCGGAAGAATTTGCCGGAATTGCGTAGTTAAGATTGCAGAAAGCTCTGGTAAGCCGCAAAACATCACAGATCCAGTAATGCTAGATCTTTCGGCTTCGGGTTCTGCTCTGAATAGACCGGTATAGATACTTAGGAGTTTAACATGCGGTGCAGGCAAACGAATGTAGTCTCCTCTATGGTTTTGTGTTTCGTGAGTAAATGGAGCTGTATGGAACCTCAGCGTGAAACTTTGCTTTTGCCATTTACGACCCTGGAGGCTTGTATTACAAGATCAGGAAGTTAAAGATTCTCCTGATAGCTGGGCCAAAACCAGAATCAAAGCTAGACCAAAACTGAACATGCTGCTTAACGAAAAGAGGGTAGTTGGAATTATCCGATAAGCAACAAAGAGTTGCCCTTAGAATAAATGAGGGCTATTGCAGCAGTTGTACTACTTGTTCCTCTGCTTGCCCTTTTGAAGCAATAAGAAGAGACCCCGAATCAGGAAAATTGCTTCTGGATATAGAAAAATGTCAGGCATGTGCAATTTGCTACTCCAGCTGTCCCGCCAAAGCAATCAGTGTTATCTACTACGACATAAATTCCCTAACCAGATACCTGGAGAAGGCAAAAGAGGAACATAAGTCTGCTTCGTTGGTTATCATGTGTAAAGGAAGCGCCCCCGACTTTGAAGACGTACATAGGCTGTTTGGGATTTCGGAGTTTATTCCTTTATGCGTCCCCTGTGTTGGGCGTATTCCACCAGAGGCTTTCTTGAAAGCCATATCCGACATAGGAATAGAGATGATTTACGTCCTTGCCTGCGATGAGGATTACTGCCGATTTGAAAGGGGAAGCTCAATTACGGGACGTAGAGTCACAGCGCTCAATGCTGTTCTGGAGCAACTTGGCTATGGCAGGGAAATTATCAAGCTTAAGCGGCATAGTCTGAAGGTCAAAGTAGATAGAGGCAAATGCATTAGTTGTGGCAACTGCGTGTTCTATTGCCCCTACGATGCTGCCAGACTGGAGTCTGGAGCAGCTACTTTCGATTTGGAAGCATGTCACGGCTGTGGCTTGTGTGTTAGCCTGTGCCCTGCTTTTGCACTTGATTTGGAGCACTGGGAAGGGGACAGAATATCGACTCTGATATCTAAGCTGTCCTCGGAGATGAAAAGACCAAAGATTCTGGTGCTTCGCTGTCAGTGGTCCGCCTTTCCTTCCCTCGATGAAGAACTTGATTCCAGCGTTCGCGTTATCGATTTGCCCTGTGCTGCAAGGGTTGACCCGTTGCACATCATGGAAGCTTTCCGACAAGGGATAGATGGCATCCTGATAGCTGCTTGTCCCGAAGAAGATTGTAAATCTAAGACGGGAAGCAAGGAAGCTCACAGGTTGACCACAGCCTTAGAAAACACTTTAAGCCAAATTGGCTTTGAAGAAAGACTCTCTTTCTGCTCTGTAGCTCCCAGGTATCCTGAATCTTTCTGCCAAGAGCTACAGCGGTTTAAGAGAAAGATAGAAAGTGTTTGTTCAAAGGAGGTCAGGCAGTGATAATAACAGTTCAGAAACCTTTGGATGAGATCTTAGAGTTTCTATCTCCCTACAATTCCGTCTTAGTTGCCGGTTGTGATGGCTGTACCCAGCCACCAAGAGGCTTGCGAGAAGCTAGAACTCTATCTCAACTGCTTGAGCTTGGCGCGAAGTTGAAAGGAAAGGAATTGAAATGTAAGGCAACTACGTTGCCCAAGCAATGCGACTCGTACCTTACACTCTCCCCGCTTCAGGCACAAATAGAGAACATGGAAGCTATTCTATCGCTAGCCTGTGGCCTGGGGCCACAAACCATAGCCCAGGTCCTGCCTGATTTACCTGTTTTCCCTGCCCAGAATACTCTCTTCCTGGGGGCTGAGATTAGAGAGGACAGCGCTATTGAGGAGAGATGTGCTGCCTGCGGCGACTGCTTGCTGGCTTCGACTGGCGGCATTTGCCCTGTTTCCAGATGTGCTAAATCCTTGCTTAACGGTCCCTGTGGAGGCTCACAAAATGGTAAGTGCGAGATTGACCCTGAACAGGATTGCGCCTGGGATTTGATTGTCAAGCGTTTGGAAAAGCTGGGCAGGCTAGCTGACCTGGAGCAAATTCGTCCCCCCAGGAATTTTGGGCAGGTGGTGAGGCCCGGAAGGATTACTGCCTAGACTTTTGACGGGAAGGTTTCCAGGCACAAAATGGCTCCAAGCGCGTTTCACCTCACAGATTAGGCCATTCAGTACTTGCCAGGGCGAACGCTACACCGAATAATCATTCCCAGCTGGAAACTTGGTGTGACAGAAACGCTGAGTGGCGCCATTAAGCAAAAATCGAGCAAGAACCTTGATTTCGGTGTGGGAAAATCCTATTGTCTCTGAACCGGCAGATTACTTTCTTCGACAGATGTGCTACAATTACAGCCCTTTCTTGGCAGACCGGCAAGTAAGGGTGAACTGGCCCTTTCGGGAGGATAGATGGACAACTTTGAACCGAAAATAGTAGCTTTCTGCTGCAACTGGTGTTCCTATGCCGGTGCTGATCTGGCCGGTACTTCGAGAATGCAGTACTCCCCTGATATAAGGATAATCAGGGTGATGTGCAGCGGCAGGGTAAATCCTCTCTTTGTCCTTAAGGCACTTAGCCTTGGCGCCGATGGCGTATTAATTTTGGGTTGTCACCCCGGTGATTGCCACTATATTGAAGGAAACTACAAGACACTACGCCGCATGCCGCTGCTCAAAAGAACGTTGAAGCAACTGGGGATAGAGGAAGAGCGGGTCCAGCTGGAGTGGGTCTCTGCGGCGGAGGGAGCCAGATTTGCGGAGATAACCAATACTTTTGCGCAGACAATCAAGGGTCTTGGGCCTATTGGCTTGGGCCCTGTTGAACAATACTCTGAGGGGGCAAGACATGGCTAAACTCAAGATAGCTCTTTACTGGGCGGCCGGTTGTGGCGGTTGTGAGATTGCCACTCTAGCAATCGGAGAAAAAATTCTGAAACTAGCTGAGGCAGCCGATATCGTGTTCTGGCCTGTGGGCATAGACGTCAAATACGCTGATGTAGAGAAGATGCCGGACAAAAGTATTGACGCCTGTCTGTTTAACGGGGCCATCCGGACTTCGGAGAACGAGCACATTGCCAAACTCTTGCGTGCCAAATCCAAGATAATGATTGCGTACGGCTCTTGTTCCTACGAAGGCTGTATACCCGGCCTATCCAACTTCTACGACCGGCAGACGACATTCGACCGTGCCTACATTGAAACACCGTCCACCGATAATCCGGACAAGATATTGCCTCAGACGAAAGTCAAAGTGCCCGAGGGCGAGCTGGATATTCCTGAATTCTACGACACAGTCAAGACTCTAGCCCAGACCGTGGACGTTGATTATTTCGTCCCGGGTTGTCCGCCGGAAGAGAAGACTACCTGGCTGGCAATGGAGGCTTTGATCACGGGCAACCTGCCACCGAAAGGTACCGTCATAAGCCACTCGATCAAGTCCGTTTGCGATGAGTGCCCCCGCAAGAAGGAAGAGAAAAAAATCAAGAAATTCTATCGACCTTACGAAATAATCCCTGACCCGGAGAAGTGTCTGCTTGAGCAGGGATTGTTGTGCTATGGCATAGCTACTCGTGGAGGCTGCGGCGCTCTCTGTCCTCAGGCCAATATGCCCTGCACTGGCTGTTATGGACCGGTGGAAGGAGTAATTGACCAGGGAGCTCATTTTTTGAGTGCCATTTCATCCATCGTCGACTCCAACGACCCTGAAGAGATTGAACGGATACTTGATGATATCCCCGATCCGGCAGGCACCTTGTACCGCTATAGTCTGCCGGACTCACTGCTCAGGAGGGCCAGGATAAAATGAAAAAAATAATGATAGACCCCGTCACCCGACTTGAAGGGCATGGTAAGATCGCCATCTTCCTCAACGACGACGGTGGAGTAGCCAACGTGTATTTCCAGGTACCGGAACTAAGAGGCTTCGAGAAATTCTCCGAGGGCCGGCCAGCCGAGGACATGCCGCAGATAACCCAGCGTATTTGCGGGGTCTGTCCCGAAGCCCACCATATGGCGTCAACCAAGGCACTGGATGACCTGTTTCACGTGGAGCCAACCAGCGCGGCCAGAAAGCTTCGTGAACTCTTCTACAGCTCATTCTACGTAACTGACCATACCACCCACTTCTACATCCTCGCTGCCCCCGATTTTGTTATGGGGCCGGATGCTGCTCCTGCAGAGCGCAATATTCTGGGGGTAATAGGAAAGGTGGGACAGGAGTTGGGCGGCGCGGTAATCAGGACGCGCCACGAGAACCACTGGGTTATCCAGACAATTGGAGGTCGGCCGATACATCCCTGCTTTGGCCTACCCGGCGGAGTAAGCAGGCCCATAAGTGAAGAGGAAAGAGCAAAGATAGAAGAGATAGCCAGGTCATCGGTGGAGTTCGGCAAATTGTCTCTCAAGGTCTTTGACGACGTGGTTCTCAAGAACAAAGAGTATCTGGACATGGTCCTGAGCGATACCTTCACCCACCGGACCTACTATATGGGGCTGGTGGATGAGAATAACAAGGTCAACTTCTATGACGGCGAAGTCCGGGTGGTTGACCCTGAAGGCAAGGAATTCTGCAAATATGCCCCTCGGGACTATCTGGAGCATGTGGCGGAACACGTCGAGCCCTGGACGTATCTCAAGTTCCCCTATCTTAAGAAAATCGGCTGGAAGGGTTTCGTCGACGGCAAAGACAGCGGAGTGTATAGAGCCACACCTTTGTCCCGGCTGAATGCTGCCGACGGTATGGCAACGCCTCTGGCTCAGGAAGAATATGAGAGAATGTATTCCACTCTCGGTGGCAAACCAGCCCACTTCACTCTGGCAACTCACTGGGCGCGTCTGATCGAACTTCTTTACGCCGCTGAAAGAATGGTGGAACTGGTTCAGGACCCGGAGATAACCAGCACGGACATACGCAACATACCGACGGCGAAACCCGATGAGGGGATAGGCATTGTTGAAGCCCCGCGGGGCACTCTGACCCACCACTACGTAACTGACGAAAGAGGAGTCATACAGAAGTGCAACTTGATCGTAGGTACCACGAATAACTATGCCGCCTTCTACATGTCGGTTAAAAAGGCAGCCGAAGACCTGATAAAACCTGGAAAGAAGATAACCGAGGGCTTGTTGAATCGGATCGAGATGGCCTGGCGTCCCTACGATCTCTGCCTTGCTTGTGCCACACATTCTCTTCCCGGTCAGCTACCTTTGGAAGTGACCATCTATGACGCCCAGGGCAACGAGCTTGAGAAACTGAGCCAGGGCATCTCATAGCAGGTCTCCGCAAATCGAAATGAAAACCCTGGTTTTAGGGCTGGGCAACCCTATTCTCTCCGATGACGCTGTGGGGATCAGGGTAGCCCAGGAGCTGGGAGGGAAGCTCGACGATCCCCAGGTAACCGTAGCTGAAACCAGCGAAGCTGGCCTTAGTCTTCTGGATGCTATTGTCGGCTACGATGAGGTCATTATTATTGACGCCGTTCAAACTGAAGAGGGGCGACCAGGCCAGATACACTGTATGGGGACTGAAGATTTCTCCTTCACCAAACGTTTCACCCCACCCCATCAAATAAACCTGGCCACTTCTCTGGAACTGGGAAACGCGCTTAACCTGGCCATGCCCCGAAAGATCACCATATTTGCTGTGGAAGCCGTAGACGTTACTACCTTCAGTGAAAGATGCACACCACAGGTGGAGCAGGCAATTCCCAAAGTGGTTAACATGGTGCTGGAGGAGTTAGTCGGCTAGATAGGGCCCGCTTTTCCCGCCGCTCTTCCTTACCAGACGAATCTCTCCAATGGTCATAGCCTTGTCCACCGCCTTACACATATCGTAGATAGTCAGGGCACTTACGGATACCGCTACTAACGCTTCCATTTCAAACCCCGTTTTTCCCAGTCCCCTGGCGCTGGCTGTAATCTCAACTCCCACGAACCCGGCAGTATCTTCACACAGATTGAAGTCTACTGTAACATTGGTCAGCTGAAGAGGGTGACAGAGAGGTATCAGGTGGTCAGTTTCTTTGGCAGCCATGATCCCAGACGTCTTTGCTACGGTTAACACGTCTCCTTTTTCCAGTTCTCCCTTACGGATAAGTTCTAGGGTAGCGGGCTGCATGCGCACTTTGCCCCTGGCTGTTGCCTGGCGCTCCGTTTCTTTCTTCCGGGTAACGTCTATCATGTGAACTGGCCCTGAATCCATCCTTAACCTCCGATCTGCGACATTCTTCGTTTTACCGACCTGACCTCGAACCCCTGTAGATGATGACACTCAGGCTTGGAAGCCACTGCCTCCATAATCAGCCGCTTCAGCTCCTTCATCGAGGCGTTATTGCGTAGCGGCGTTTTCAAATCAATCTCATCTTCTCCCAGCAGGCAAGGGCGTAGCTTGCCATCTGGAGTAAGGCGCATACGGTTACACCGAGAACAAAACGCAGTCTCGGTCAGGGGGCTGACGAAGCCTATCGTACCGCTGGCTCCAGTTAATCGGTAATACATGGCAGGCCCGTTGCCAGTTACTGACGCACAGGGCTCAAGCTCGCCGAGCAGACCAATATGTTGTCGCAGTTCAACGGACGGCACGAATTCCGTTACACCCTTAAACGGCATAAGCTCGATGAATCGGACATGCCATCCTTCATAGGTCATCCTGGCAAAATCCAGTATCTCATCGTCGTTTATGCCCCGCATGACTACGGTGTTTATCTTCACCGGACCCAGTCCGGCCTCTTTTGCCGCCTCAATGCCCGCAAGAACCGTTTCCAGTTTTCCCAAACGGGTTATGTATTGAAGTCGATCGGGTTTGAGCGTATCCAAACTAACGTTAACTCGAGACAGGCCTGCCTGCTTGAGTTCCAGAGCGTATCTATCCAGAAGCGTCCCATTGGTGGTCAACGATAGTTCCTCGATTCCTTCAATTTGAGATATCATGCGAACCAGCTTGGGCAACTCAGCTCTAACAAGCGGCTCGCCGCCAGTAAGTCTCACCTTGTGAATGCCCAGCTCCGCCGCTGCCCGGGCTACAGTCCCAATCTCCTCGTAGGAGAGAATCTCGCTATGGGACATCTGGGGGATACCCTCAGGTGGCATGCAATAAAGGCAGCGCAGGTTGCAACGGTCAGTGACTGAGATCCTGAGGTAATTTATATTCCGCCCGAAAGAATCAGGAATTCCTGTCATTCTTTGTCTCCTTAGCCATGGTTACAAGCCTCACCCCCTCCACGTGGCTGAAAACGGCCCCCTGGCTGATGGAACGAATTGTCTTTACAGGCTCCACTACCTTCACTCCAGCCAGGACATCCACGCCGTGTTCAAACAAGACTGGTGATAAATGGATTGCAGCCAGAACATCAAGGGCGTTTTCGTTGACACATCTGGCTTCATCGACACATATTAGCGAATTAATGGCTGCCAGTCCAATGGATGCTTCCAGAACGTTGTCCGACCTGGCATATTGTGCCAGCTCCAGTGCGGATAGTCCGGTTAAGCTCCCCACGTTTTTCACCGGCCCGTGATATGGATGCGGCTCATGGAAAGTGGAGGCCAGACCGCAGTGCTTGCTCAGCACTGCGGTCCAGAAGACGCACGTATGTACCTCACGGACTATGCTGTCTCCACTCAAGCTGGAGATTAAATCATCCAGGGCTCTCGTCTTGGCACTCCTTCAATAATGCTCCTCTAGTCGAACAGATCCTGCAACGAAGCAGGCAGGTTTTCGGGGCAGTCGCATAGAGGTGGGTCAAGCATTGGTTGACCATTCTCAGTCTCTATTATCTGTTTTCCTGTTGCGGAAAGAAGCAATTCAATGAACTCCGCCGCGAGATCTGCATAATCAGCATGCGATGGTATGGTAATGCCGTACACTATGGCTGCGCCGTATTGAGCCTCATATACGGCTGGAGGGCCAGGGTCCTTGAGGATCTCTATGGATGCTGTGGCGTAGAAATCTTCTATTCCCTCGATCTCTGCATTGGTCCTAGACAGGTTAACATAGTCGTCGAGCTCGACGAAGTTCAACTCGTGCTGCACGGCCACAGAGCGATACTCAAAAGCGTAGTCCAAATCGCCCGACTCAAGGGCAACGATTAGATCGACCGACTTCTCACTCACAACTTCTGTGCTAGTTCTGTTTTCGCTTGTGCCACCTTCTCTGCCTCTTTCATGCTCGCTTCCCGGAATAAGCACGTCATACAGGTCTGCAGCGTCCGGGTCTGGCTCAAGGCCAAAGTCAGTAGCGTTGTCACAGTAATACATCTCGGCCAACTGCATAACTAGAAGTGTCCTATAGCCGCAGGGGTCAAGGTCGGGATCGCTGTGTCCGTAGCTCACAGCTTCGTTTCTGAGAACGTCGTACCAGGTACGATTCCCACTTTCTATTTCGGCAGAACCTGGTGCATTGTCACGGTAGCAAAGCACCATCGTGTTTCTGGCGAAGGCGATATACCAATCAGCGTAGCCACCCCCATACATCCTATCAGGAATAAGCTTGTAATCGGCGGAGGCGATTATGTCGGGTGGGCTTTCACCGGCCTCCTCTTGTGCTATGGCTTGACTTATTACCGAAGCACTTCCCCCCGATTGACGCACAACGTCGACATCGGGATGCGAGTCCTCGAACTCGGCTTCCAATGCGTCAAATGGCACGGAAAGGCTTCCCGCGTGAAAAATAGTCACCGTCTGTCCCTGC
Source organism: uncultured Dehalococcoidales bacterium (assembly GCA_964429285.1). Taxonomy (GTDB): domain Bacteria; phylum Chloroflexota; class Dehalococcoidia; order GIF9; family AB-539-J10; genus RBG-13-51-36. The sequence goes on from CAYSBO010000009.1 coordinate 10,347, forward strand.
GGGCCACAGCCAAGAACCGTTACCAGCACTACCAGGACCAGAACGATTGAAGCTATCTTGGGCAATATTCCTTTCATCAAAAACCTCTTTGTATTTTTGGAAAATCCTTCAGAACACATGAACTGCCGAAGCCTTAAACGTGATCCATACTTCGGCCCCCTTTCTCAATTCAAGTTCATCAAACGCCTGGCGGGTAATAACGCACACGAAATCTGGCGGCAGAGTAACAGTAACGTAGATGAGTGAACCCCTGTTGGTGATCTCACTGACCACACCTAGGAAGCAATTCCTGGCCGTGGACTGGAGCGGCTCTTTGGAAATGAAGATATCTTCAGGGCGCAGGGATAGGCGCACCTCGTCCTTTGCCTCCGTCGTCGCCTTGAGTTTTGTGCCGCCGACATCGATGAGAGTGCAGCCGTCCTCTGTTCCCATAACCGTACCCGAGAAAATATTTCTGGTGAGAGCGAATCGAGCCACAAACTCCGAGCTCGGCCGGCGCAGGAATTCCTCAGGGGTGCCTACCTGGGCTATGCGGCCATCGTTCAACACAGCAACTCTATGCCCCAAAGTTATTGCTTCCTCAAAATCATGGGTGACATGGATGATGGTCACCATAACCTTGTGGTGCATCTCTCTCAACTCCTCCTGCATCTTTTCCCTGGTCTCCGGGTCAAGAGCACTTAATGGTTCATCCAGCAAGAGTACCTTGGGTTCCGTGACCAGTGCCCGGGCTAGAGCCACCTTCTGTTTCTCCCCACCACTCAAGGTAGTAGGACTCCTCTTAAGCAGATGGGAAACTCCTACTACCTCAGCAACAGCGTCTATCTTCGCTTTGATCTCGTGTCTAGGGCACTTTCTCATCTTCAATCCGAAGGCGAGGTTCTTTTCCACAGAAAGATGGGGGAAAAGCACCTGGTCTTGATAAACGATACCAATCTCCCTTCTGTCGGGACTGAGGTAAGTCACTTCCTTGTCGCCAACCCGGACCTTACCTTCAAGTATTGGATAGAGGCCGGCAATAGCCTCGAGTAGCACGGTCTTCCCCGCCCCGGTAGGTCCAAGGACGATAAAGTATTCCCCTAGCTCAATATCCAGATTGATGCCCTGAAGGAGAAAATCACCCATGTTAACCTTCAGGTTCTCTATGGCAATCATGCCTTCTCACCCCTGTAGGCTATTGTCCTGAGCAGGATGAAGGCGACAAGTGAGATGAGGATTGCTATGGCCGCCACTGGCCTGGTGTAATCCAACCCAAAGTCGAACCGGTCGGCGACTACGATAGGGAGGACCTTGGTGTTCCATCCCAGAAAAGAGGCGCTATACGCTATGATGAGTATGGCCCCAAACTCGGATAGGCCTCGCGCCCACATGAGTACTGAACCGGAAAAGATGCTCCTCCAGGCCAGAGGCAATGAAATCCTGAAGAACGACTTCCACGCAGAAGCGCCCAAGGTTCTGGCTACCTTCTCCAGTCTGACATCCACAGCTTTGAAACCTTCCTTGGCCGCGTCAATAAGGAAGGGAACGCTGATAAACATCATGGCTATGACCACCCCGGAAAAAGACCTGAAGAAGCCCAGACCGACGGTGTTCAGAATCTTGCCGAAAAAGAAATTGCTGCCGAACACGAACAGCAGGGCAACACCAGCCGCCGAGTGAGGAATTACGATAGGTACATCTATGATCGCCTCCACGAGTCTCTTCCCCCGAAACTGATGCCGCGCCAGAAGATAAGCTAGAGGAACGCCAAAGAAAATCCCTACCAGTGTAGCTACCAGCGCCGCGGAGATGGTGAGCAGAACAGAGGAGTATATGTCCTCTTCGAGTAGAGTGTTCCATAGAGTGCCGGGAGAGGAAGAGAATACTGTCTTGAGCGGAGGAGCAAAAATGAAGAGCAACATGAATGCCCCAAGCAGGATGAAAATCACGCTCATACTATCTGGCTTCTTCCAACCGCTCATTCTAGTCATATTCTTCCTCCTTCTACGGGCAAGGCCGCAAAACCAGTATCAATGATTCACCCCTGAGCCCCCAGGAATGCTAACGCCCGCAGACTTCGTCACGGGGTGCTTTACAGACCCGCCACAAATATATACGGTCCGATATGCAGCACGGTGCAGGTTATTAGAATTGGGAAAAGGGAACAAAAAAACACCGTTACGTAAACGGTGCTGTCCAGAAACGTAGCTCCATATTCCCTCCTTTCCTAGCGCGGGAGGCACAGACATTTCTATCTATGCCCTCGAGGCTTTTCAGCCCACCGGCTGCCTGCCATGGATTATCTTTAGGCAGGACAGCTCGGAGAGAGCTAACTGGTTTGCGATTGTAGCAGGGACTGGGCAGGCTGTCAAATACAGGTATATTCGAATAGCTGCAGAAACAATTGCCAGATGAGCGAGACGGTTATGTCTCTTCTTTCTCTTCACCCGGCGCAGCTTCTTCAGGGGCTCCAGCTTCTTCAACCGCTTCTTCCACTTCAACCACCTCCTCCACCACTTCCGCTTCTACCTTTTCCACGGGCCGGTAACTAATCTTCGCCACAACCAATTCCGGGTCGTTAAGAACAGTAACATCCTCGCCCAGGGAAACATCCTTGATTCGAATTGCGTCCCCCGGCCCGGTGAGGGAACCGATGTCCACCTCTATGTTATCGGGGATTTTTGCCGGCAGACACTCCACAGTCAGAGTTCCGAGCTCATGCGCCAACATATTGTCTTTGGACTTCAGGGCCGGTGCTTCGCCCACCAAAACAATAGGAACCTCGAGCCTTATCTTCTCCCCCATCTTCACCTGATAAAAGTCTACATGAAGCAATTGTCCCTTCCGCCAATCCCGATCAAACTCGCGCACCACCACGCTCCTCGACCTCTTCTCGTGGTCTACCTTGAGGCTCACAAGCCCGGTATGCCCGGCTTGAGCTAACACCCGCTCTAGTTCACCGGTGTTGCACTGCAATGCCAGAGACTCGACACCATGCCCGAAAAGATGCACAGGGGTTATTCCCTGACGGCGTAGGTGCCTGACTCTCTTGCCCAGAATCTCGCGGGGAGCCACCTGCAACTCTATCTTGTCCATTTGTTCGACCTAATCATACCAGACAAGGGTGTTCCGGGCAACCTGGGTGCCAGTTCATATGTGCAATGATTCAAAGAACCCGCGCTTGGACAGAGCAACTATGACCTGGACAGGTTCTCCAAAGCTTGCTCCAGGTCTAAAGGTAAGGGTGAGGTGAATTCCTGGTATTCCTCAGTTGACGGCAGGCAAAAGCCAAGGCGATAGGCATGAATGAATTGCCTGTCGAGGTGCGTCGATTTTGCTCCGTATACAGGATCGCCGACTACGGGATAGCCGATAGCTGACAGGTGTACCCTGATTTGGTGGGTACGCCCTGTCACAGGGGTCACTTCGACCAGGGTGTAGCCATCCAGATACTTGCGGACTCGATAGCGAGTGCTGGCCTCTTTACCTGCTTCCACTATTGCCATTCTCCGCCTATGGTGAGGGTCTCGCCCAATAGGCGCTTCGATTATCCCCTGCTCCGGCGACAGCCTCCCTTTAACAAGGACCAGATAGCCTTTGTTTACGGCGCGACTCTTGAACTGTGCCACCAAATATTCCCGGGCAAACTCATTCTTGGTCACTACTATGAGCCCCGACGTATCTTTGTCCAGTCTGTGCACAATGCCCGGGCGCATTAGCTCGTTGCTCCTGGCCAGGCCGGGGCAGTGAGCCAAGACGGCATTGACCAGAGTATGATCGGGATGCCCGGGGGCAGGGTGAACTGTCAGTCCAGCCGGTTTATCTATAACCAGTATATCCTTGTCTTCATAGATAACCGGCAGAGGGATCGGTTCAGGCAAAGGATGAGCAGGCGAGGGAGGAAACTCGACCGTTACCCTGTCGGTTCCGCCCAATCTGTGGCTTGCCTTTGCGCTATCACCATTCACCAGAACATGACCTTGCACAATTAGTCTCTGCAAATAAGCCCGCGAGAGCTGTGGAAAAAGCTGGGCCAAGTACCTGTCAAGGCGGATGCCAGCAACAGGTGAATCGAATTGAAATGCCCTAGTGTTGGGGCTGGCTACTCTGTTCATATGCTTTGCTAAACATGCCCCACTTATGAAAGAAATAGATGAGCGCGAAGATACCCACGGTTATGGCTGCATCAGCGACATTGAACGCGGGCCAGGAGAAGAGCTCCCGAAAATGGATATCGATGAAATCAACTACGTAGCCAAGACGGATACGGTCTATTACATTACCCATTTGACCACCCAGAATAAAAGCGCAGGACAGCGTACCCAAGGAGCTAGCTGGGGGGAAATAAAGAACAAAAAGCAAGATAACCAACGACCCAGCTATCCCCAGAGCGATCAGCGGCGCGGTTTGGTTAGAAAGCAACCCAAAAATGGC
>CAYSBO010000009.1:14859-25547 GCA_964429285.1 uncultured Dehalococcoidales bacterium
TCATTAAGGGATTCCGAGAGTCTCTTCTCCAGCATCAGCCTTTTCTCTAGTTCGGAAGCTTCGTCGGCTCCTTCCTCTCGCTTGCCGAATGGGCTTCCTTCCCTCCTCTCTGCCGATGGTTGACCGCTGCTTCTCATTTGTTCTAGCTTCTCTAGCAGCTCTGCCCTTTCCTTCTTCAATCTTTCGTAAAGCTCAACGGACTCTATCACTTCTTGGCCTCCCTATGATGTACAGCTATTCTACACAGAATCACACGAACGATGCGAGACCCGCGGGCCTACTATGAGACGAGGGGATCACCGAAGACTCTCCTTATATGGGGATGTAAGGAGTCGCCCAGACTCTGGACGGATTCATATCGAGTTTTGTTAAGTTCCATCTGCCTTTCTTCAAATTCAATTGTGGAATAAAGTTTCTCAGGATGCAAGTAGATGTCATCCACATATCTTATGGCCTTGGGTACCTGGAAGCCCGTAGGAGAATCTACCCAATCCTCCAGACCCCCCCTCGATAGAGAATCAAGTATTGCCATGGTGAATTCCAGCCTTATATCTTTGTGGTGTTCCCCTTCCCCTACCGCACCTGTATTCATCAGATAGTAGTTCAAGTGAGGGATGCCCTTTATTATCTCATAGAATATATTGGCGTGCTTGGCTAGGTTGCCAGCGACAAAGGGGTCGTAGAAAAACTCGCTTCTAATCTTCCCTGCCATCGTCGGGTCACCGGCCGAGGATTCCATTGCCTGTCCCAGGACCATCAAGGCCACTGCTTGCTCCCGGGTAATCTTCGATATTGCCGGAATCACCGGTCCCCTTGTGATAAGAATCAAATTGTCAATCCTGTCCACATCGATATAGGGACTGGCATGCATGAAATCCCTTCTCAATATCACTCCTCTGCCATTGGACGTCCTTTCGAAATTATAGAAGTCAAGGTCTCCGTCCTCGGTGACGTGAACATTTTCACAAACAGTGTCCGGCTTCAATAACCCGTAGAATATTTCGATTTGCTCTCCAGGGTTCACATTTTCTGTCTTCACGAATATCCCCCCGGCCTCAAAGCCGTGGAAAGAGCCGTCAGGCATGAGAGTTCCGCCGTCGTCCTGAATGAGCCAGGATTTCTCCTTTTCCTTTCTGGCCAGGATTTTGCAGGTAGTGGTAGTCTTTCCATTGGCGCTTAAGGCCGTAAGTAAGGTTCTGGTTACCCGATAGTCCCCGTGTACTGACTGAAGATAATCCTCTCTACAGCCGGTGTGTAGAAAGATGCCTCCTCTCCTGGTCTTAGCCACCCAATCTTCGGCAGCGAAGACCCCCTTCTTGTACTCACCTATGTAGTTCGCATTTCTGACTACCTTCACAAACCTTCCATCATCCAGCATAGCCAATCTAATGGCAATGTCCTTCTCCGGCAGCCGCCTTAAACGGTTAGTCTCAAAAGCCTCGTCGGCGAAGAACAAGATATAGTAGGTTGGCTTTCTGACTTCCCCCCTCGGTGCTATGAAAAGGTTCTTGCCTGCATGGGCAAGATGAACGAAACGCTCAGGGGCAATCAACCTGACCGTGGTATTACTATCCTCGTTGCCCACAACCCTATCAACAGAAATCAGCCTTTCCTTGCCCAGGGCGTTTTCACACTGAGCTAATAATTTCATTTCGTCGTCCCCAAAGGGATAGTCAACGCTGTTCTTGGTGAACATTGCTGATCTGGAAGTAGGCTCACTTTGAGCCACAAAGTTACCGTACATCGTTTTTATGACCCCGGGCTCTTTTCCCACCAGCTCCCTGAGTTTCTGGTCGGACGGATTATGAGTCAGCCGGTTTTCCACCAGCGCCTTTTGCCAGATTCTGTCGGCAGTTATGACAAATTGTTCCAGCTCAAACATTGCTGTTACGCTCCCTGGGAGAAATGTGATTTTCGGCTCCTGATTTCTCAGGACTCAGGGCCCGATCCCGACGAAGTCACGATTGGTCAGACCTCGCGGAACTCTCCTTCCACAGTGCCTTCTTCTCCTTCGTCAGGTCCCTGTTCACCGGGCCCCTGCTCGCCGGGCGGCGGCTGGCCGGGTTCCTGATAGACTGATTCTCCAACCTTCTGCATAGCCTGCGACAGCTCTTGCGTAGCGTTGCGAATGGCATTTACATCCTGTCCTTGAAGAGCTGACTTCACGCTGGCTATCTTGGCATCTACTTCTTGTCTTATATCACCGGGTACCTTGTCTCCCTGGTCACGCAAGGTCTTTTCCGCCGTGTAGGCCAGGGTGTCAGCAGAATTACGCACCTCCACTTCCTCTTTGCGTCTGGCATCCTCGGCAGCATGCTGCTGAGCCTCCTGCTGCATCTTCTCCACTTCCTCTTTGCTCAATCCACTGGAGGCGGTGATGGTTATTTTCTGTTCCTTCCCTGTTCCTTTATCGCGGGCGCTAACGTTAAGGATGCCGTTGGCATCTATGTCGAAAGTCACCTCAATCTGAGGTACACCTCGCGGCGCCGGCAGGATGCCATCAAGCATGAAACGTCCCAGCGTTCGGTTATCAGCAGCCATGGGGCGTTCCCCCTGAAGAACATGTATCTCTACGCTCGGTTGACTATCACTGGCAGTGCTGAAGATCTGGCTCTTCGAAGTGGGTATGGTGGTGTTGCGGGGGATAAGCGGTGTAGCCACTCCTCCCAGCGTTTCTATACCCAGCGTCAGCGGAGTCACGTCCAGAAGTAGGACTTCCCCGACTTCCCCCTTGAGCACTCCGGCCTGAATGGCAGCGCCCAGAGCTACCGCCTCGTCGGGATTGACTCCCTTGACAGGCTCTCTGCCGAAGAATTGCTTCAAGGTCTCCTGGACTTTGGGCATCCTTGTCTGACCACCAACAAGAATCACATTGTTAATCTGGTTTGCCGCGAGTCCGGCGTCCTTCAGGGCCTGGCGGCAAGGTTCCACGCTTCTCTCTATCAGGTCTGCTGATAGTTGCTCGAGCTTGGATCTAGTCAATGTCATGCTAAGATGCTTGGGCCCGCTGGCATCGGCGGTAACAAAGGGGAGGCTTATCTCTGTTTGGCCGACTGTGGACAGTTCTTTCTTCGCCTTTTCGGCAACGTCTTTCAGCCTCTGTAACGCCATCTTGTCCTGCCTCAGATCGATGCCCTGCTCCTTCTTGAATTCATCGCATACCCAATCGATAATCCTCTGGTCGATGTCATCACCACCGAGGTGAGTATCGCCATTGGTCGACTTAACCTGGAAAGTACCTTCTCCTATATCCAGGATGGAGATATCAAAGGTTCCGCCACCAAGGTCATAGACGGCAATGGTCTGGTCCTGTGTCTTATCCAATCCGTAAGCCAGTGATGACGCCGTGGGTTCGTTAATAATACGTAGAACGTTGAGCCCAGCTATGGCACCCGCATCTTTGGTGGCGTTCCTCTGGCTATCATTGAAATAGGCGGGCACGGTGACCACCACATCGGTGACCTTGTCTCCAAGATAGGCCTCCGCATCGGCCTTCAATTTCTGCAGAATCATGGCTGATATTTCAGGCGGGCTATATTCCTTACCCCCCATCACCACCCGGCAATCGCCGTTGGAAGCTTCGGTAATCTTGTATGGCAGACGCTTAATATCTTCTTGAACAGTGGAGTCCTTGAACTTACGACCAATAAGGCGTTTGATGCTGAATATTGTGTTCTCGGGGTTGACTATCGCCTGGCGCTTCGCTAATTCTCCTACCAGTCTTTCTCCATTCTTGCCCATGGCCACCATGGAAGGCACCAGGTTACCGCCTTCAGCGCTGGGTATGATCTTGGGGTCCCCTCCTTCTATCACCGCTGCTGCGCTTAATGTCGTACCTAAGTCAATTCCTATAGCTCTGGCCATTTCTAGTCCTCCTTCTCCATATTCTGCCCTCTTTTTCTTCTTCTCCCTTTGCCAACTGTCACCAGGCTAGGGCGAACTACCTTCTCTCTAAACTTGTAGCCTTTTTGCAACTCCTGAACAACCATCCCCTCCCTTCCCTCTTGCTGCATCATTGCCTCGTGCAGGTGAGGATCAAAGGGCTGTCCCTCAGCCTCAATCTCCGTTAGGCCCTGCGCCTCCAGGGTTGCCTTTAGCTTATTATAGATAAGCCTGACACCCTCTGTCCAACTCGATTCCTCTAGCTCAGCAGGAACTGCGGCCAAAGCCCTCTCCAGGTCGTCCATGATAGGCAGCAGGTTGGAGACAAGTGCGCTATTGGCAAACTCAATGCTCTCCCTTTTCTCCTGCTCACTCCGCTGTCTGTAATTAGCCAGGTCTGCCTGGCTTCTTTGCCAGTTGGCCAGATAGTTCTCTGCCTTTTCCTTCTCCTCAGCCAAGGCTTCCCGTAGCGCTTCTACGTCCTCGGTTTCCTCAGTTCCTGCTTCAGTTACCTCGTCACTCTCAGCCAACGGTAGACCTCCTTCAAGCATATTCAGCCGCTGCATCACTAAGCAATGCCGAGAGGCAATTCAGTGAAGAGATGGTCCTGGCGTAGTCCATCCGTTTTGGTCCGATCACCCCCACAATGCCACTACCCTTATCAGGCACCCCGTACTGACTGGTTATCAGGCTTAAGTCCTGCAATGCCGGCTCCGGGTTTTCTTCGCCGATGACTACCTTCACCTCTCCTTGCCTTAATCCCTGGCCGAATATATTCCTCAGCCAATCTTCGCCTTCCAGCACTTCTAGAATCCTGAGTACTCTGGGGCTGTCCGCAAACTCCGGGTGACTTAGCAGCAAACGCAGTCCTTCCAAATAAGGCTGACCATACTCTAGCTTATCCTCCGCAGCTACCATTTCTGCTAAGCATGCAGATACTTGCCTTTCTTCAAAGGAAAGGCCTTCTTTCCTGGCCAGTATCTCATTACTGGTCATCCCGGCGTAAGTGGAAGTAAGCTTGTTAGCCAACCGGGTTAGTTCGTCCTGGCTGACTTTTCTATCGAAAGACAATACCTGCCGCCTTACCTTCGCTTCATACAAGACCACAATCAGCAAAGCCATGAAATCCTGCAGGGCTACCAAATCAAGGTGCTTGAAACGGCAACGGACCGCTTTAGGTGAGGTTATCACCACCAGGTTGCGTACAAGGCGTGCCAGGAGCGCCGCTACTGTCTTTAGCCATTGCTCCAGTCCTTCTTTCGCTTCTTGGGATATTTGATAAGTGAGATACTCCTCAACGGGAGGAAGTTCAATGTCTTGCCCTATCAGTTCCACATAGTAACGATAAGCTCTGTCAGTAGGTACACTTCCAGCCGAGTGGTGAGGATGAACAATATAGCCTTCCCTTTCCAGGTAGGCCGTATCGTTACGGACGGTGGCCGGGCTTACGTTCAAACCATACTTTTCCACAATAGACTTTGAAGCTACCGGTACCGCTCCGGTGATATAGTCTTCAACTATCACTCTGAGTACCGTCTCTCTTCTGTGTTCTATGGCCATTTAGCACTCTTCCCCTTCAATTGCTAACTGAACTAATTTAACACTGTAGAGAAGTTCTGTCAACGGCGCTGTTATGGCCCGTCTTGACGGGTTTTGATTGTTGAGCAAGAATAAAATATAATGAGATGCGAATCCCTACCACTATACCACGGACCTAGAAGACCGCGAAGGCGTTTCCCTTGGTACAACATGATAACAGGGTAGCTCAAATCCTGAGTCTGGAAGCACAAAGGCAGGCAAGCACCATAAACCTTATTGCCTCCGAAAACCATGCTAGCCGGGAGGTGCTTCAAGCCCAGAGTTCTTTGCTCACCGACAAATACGCCGAGGGGTACCCCGGGCACCGCTACTATAGCGGTTGCCTTTACATAGACCAGATCGAAAACCTGGCTATTGAAAGGGCCAAAGAGCTATTTAAAGCAGAGCACGCCAACGTCCAGGCTCATAGTGGCAGTCAAGCCAACATGGCGGCCTACTCCGCCCTATTGAAACCGGGCGACACAGTTATGGGGATGAGTCTTAGCCATGGCGGGCATCTAACCCACGGTTCTGAGGTCAATTTCTCGGGAAAATGGTACCACTTCGTCCCTTACGGCGTCGATCGCAAAACCGAGATGCTCGACTACAAGGCAATCGAAAAGTTAGCCATGGCGCACAGACCCAAGCTGATAATAGCCGGGGCCAGCAGCTACTCTCGCACTATTGATTTTGAGGCTCTTCGCCACATAGCTGACAGGGTGGGTGCGAAGCTACTGGCTGACATAGCTCATATAGCGGGGCTGATAGCCGCCGGGCTTCATCCTTCCTCCGTGGGCTGTGCTCAGGTTAGTACTGCCACCACACAGAAGACCCTGCGGGGACCCAGGGGTGGCTTCATTCTCTGCGAAAAGGAGCTGGCCTCAGCTATTGACGCTGCAGTCTTCCCGGGAATGCAGGGCGGGCCTTCCATGCATACCATTGCTGCCAAAGCTGTGTGCTTTTTTGAAGCCATGCAACCCGAGTTCATTGATTACCAGAAGGCAGTGCTGGAGAATGCCCGCGTCCTGGCTTCCGAGCTGCAGAAATCTGGTATGCGCATTGTTTCCGGGGGCACGGACAATCACCTCGTCCTGGTTGACCTTTCCTCCAAGGGTATAAGCGGCAGGGATGCTGAACAAGCTCTGGAGGCAGCGGGCATCTCGGCAAACAGGAATGCCATTCCTTTCGACCCCAAGCCGCCGGCGATTACAAGTGGCATCAGGTTGGGTACTGCAGCGGCGACCACCAGGGGCTTCGGCGCAGATACGATGAAGCGCATTGCCTCCCTCATTGTCAGAGTGCTGTCCTCCTCAGGGGATAGCCATACCCAAGAACAGGTGCGCCAGGAAGTCCGGGAGATGTGCCAGCAGTTCCCCATCCCTGGCCTGGCTTGAAGCATCGCTCTCCTTTGGTGGATCTCCATACTTGCTTCTGCTGACTATTCCTCGGAAAACAGCGATTGTTTCGTGTTATAATCAAGTCACTATTCAGATAGCTAAGAGGTGATGATGGACGAGTTAAAAGTATTCAGCGGCACTGCTCACCCCGCCCTGGCCAGGGCCGTCTGCAATTATCTGGGCATACCTCTGGGCGAAGCTGAGGTCTTTCAGTTTAGTAACGAGAATATCTTTGTACGCATCCTGGAGAACGTCCGACAGCGAGATGTTTTTGTCATTCAGCCTATTTCTTCTCCGGTGAACAAAAGCCTGGTGGAGTTGCTCATAATGCTTGACGCCTTCAGGCGAGCTTCAGCAGAGCGGATTACTGCTGTTGTCCCCTATTACGGCTACGGCCGCACTGATAAGAAAGACCAGCCCAGGGTCCCCATTACCGCCCGCTTGGTTGCTGATCTTATAACCACCGCTGGGGCTAACAGGCTGCTCACTGTAGACCTCCATGCTCCTCAAATTCAAGGGTTCTTCACCATACCGGTGGATGAGCTAACCGCCTGGTCTATTTTGGGCCAGCACTTTAAGGAAAAGGCTCTGGACAAGCTGGTGGTGGTTGCTACTGATATCGGCATCTCCAAGGTGGCCCGTGATGTGGCTGCTAACCTTGGAGCCGGGCTGGCTATCATCGAAAAGAGACGCCTAGGGAACGCCGATACTACTGAAACCCTTAACATAATCGGTGAGGTTGAAGGCATGCGTGCCTTGACGGTTGACGACGAGATTGACACCGCCGGGTCTCTGGTTGGGGTGGTGGATGCTCTGCTGGAACATGGAGTCAGTGAGGTCTATGCCTGCTGCACTCACCCTGTTTTCTCAGGCCCTGCTATCCAGAGGATAGCCGGCAGTCCGGTTAAACAGGTGGTGGTTACCGACACCATACCTGTCACTGGTGACAAGAAGCTGGATAAGATTACTGTTTTGTCCATAGCGTCGCTTATCGGCGAAGCCATTCACCGGATCCATACCGGCCTGTCTGTGGGAGCAATGTTTGAGTGAGGGAGCGTTAGTCGGCACTTCACTGAAGAATCAAGGTAAGACATGTTCAAGCTATTCAGTGGTCTGATCGATTCCAACGAGAAAGAGCTGAAACGGCTCCAGCCACTGGTGTCGCAGATAGACTCGTTGGAGCCTGAGTATGAGGTACTCAGCGACACCGAGCTCAACGCTAAGACCGATGAGTTCAAGGCCCGGCTCGCTGACGGCGAAAGCCTGGACGAGGTTTTGCCTGAGGCTTATGCTGCCGTCAGGGAAGCTGCCAAGCGGACAATAGGACAGCGGCATTTCGACGTCCAGCTAATGGGCGGTATCGTCCTTCACCAGGGCAAGGTAGCGGAGATGAAAACGGGTGAGGGAAAGACCCTGGTAGCTACGCTGCCGCTCTATCTCAATGCCCTTGCCGGACAGGGCTGCCACCTGGTCACCGTCAATGATTATCTTGCCAGACGGGACTGCCACTGGATGGGGCCTATCTACAATGCCCTGGGTGTGAGCGTGGCCTGCATCAATGCCCAGCAAACAATCGGCCAACCCGCTCCTTCATATATCTACGACCCCGGCTATGAGTCCGAAGATCAGAAATGGAGCGCTCTCCGCGCTGTTACTCGCCGCCAGGCTTATGAGGCAGACATAACTTATGGCACTAACAATGAGTTCGGCTTTGATTACCTCAGAGACAACATGGTCCTCGATTTGTCTCAATGTGTGCAGCGTCCCTTGCACTATGCCATCGTTGATGAGGTCGATAACATCCTTATCGATGAAGCCCGTACCCCGTTGATAATTAGCGGGGCTGCCGAGGAAGCAACTCAGAGGTATTACACCTTCGCCCAGCTGGTTTCTCGGCTTAGCAAGAACGAAGACTACACCATAGACGAGCGCACCCGCACGGCTACCCTCACCGACATGGGTATTACCAGGGCAGAAAAGATGCTGAAGAAGGCGGGCTTGCTAAAGGCACCCGACCTTTATGACCCTTCCAACTATTTCCTCACTCAACACCTGGAAAGTGCTCTTAAGGCCCATGTCCTGTTCAAGAGGGACCGGGACTATGTTGTTAAGGACGGACAGGTCATCATCGTGGACGAGTTCACCGGCAGGCTGATGTTCGGCAGGAGGTATTCCGAGGGATTGCATCAGGCCATCGAGGCCAAAGAGAGAGTAAAAATCCAAAGGGAATCGGTTACTCTGGCCACCATAACCTTCCAGAACTATTTCCGCCTATATCAGAAACTGGCCGGCATGACTGGAACCGCGGCCACGGAAGCCGAGGAGTTGCATAAGATTTACAAGCTGGAAGTGGTAATCATACCCACAAACAAGCCCTTGATTCGCACTGAATACTCCGACCAGATCTACAAAGACGAGCAAGCCAAATTCGCCGCGGTAGGCAGGGAAATCAAACAGCTACACGACCAGACCAGGCCTGTCCTGATTGGCACAACCTCCATCGAGAAATCAGAACGTTTATCTGATCTCCTGCAGAGAAACGGTATACCCCATCAGGTGTTGAATGCCAAGCATCACGAGAAGGAGGCAGGCATAATTGCTGAAGCCGGCCGACTGGGAGCGGTAACCGTGGCCACACACATGGCCGGGCGTGGTGTCGATATTATCCTGGGAGGCAGTCCCCAGAGTGATAAACGTGAAGAGGCAGAATGGCAGCAACAACATGACAGGGTAGTCAAGCTCGGCGGGCTTCACATCATAGGCACCGAGCACCACGAGGCCAGGCGCATTGATAATCAGCTTCGGGGACGAGCAGGTAGGCAGGGAGATCCAGGAAGTTCCCGTTTCTATGCTTCGCTGGAGGACGAGACCGTTCGCCGTTTCGGCGGTGACCGTGTGAGGGGACTTATGCAGTGGGCGGGCATGGGTGAAGACACGCCCATCGAGCACCCTATAGTCAACAAGGCTATGGTTAACGCCCAAATACAGACCGAAGGTCATAATTTCAACATCCGCAAACACCTGGTGGAATACGACGATGTCATCAACAAACACCGCGAGGTAATCTACGCCGAGAGGAGAAAGATCCTCAGCGGAGCCGACCTTAAGGCGAATATCATGTCCATGGTACAGGACGAAATCCAGAGCCTTGTCGCCAGGCATCTGGACACCTCTCACTTCAGTAGAGAAGAACAGGGTGAAGCGGGATCCAACCTGTCCAGCCTACTCGAGGATGTATCCACTGTTCTTCCCCTACCTCCGCAATTAAGGAGCGATGGGCTTTCCCAGCTTGACCCCAGAGAAACTGCAGAAAAGTTAAATGACTATGCGGGTAAGCTCTACGACCAGCGTGAGCAGGAGCTAGGTGCCGACAAAATGCGAATAGTGGAGAGGCTGGTAATGCTGCGGGTCATCGACCGGTTATGGATGGAGCACCTTACTGCCATGGAGCATATGCGTCAGGGGATAGGCCTGCGAGCTATAGGTCAGGAGAACCCCCTGATGGTATATAAGAGAGAAGGACATGCTCTTTTCGACGCGCTTCTGGCCGGCATCCAACACGATGTCGCCCACAGCATCTATCGTGTGGGGCTTACCAGGGAAGCTCCCAAAAAGAAGGAGCCAGTTATGGCGACCAAAAGGGTTGGGCGCAACGACCCCTGCCCGTGTGGCTCGGGCAAGAAATACAAGCACTGCTGCGGGAGGTAGTGAGTCAGCGCTCAGTCGCCCTGAGAGGTCTAAGATCCTGTCCCGCGTTTATCGAAGGTTTTCCGATTCCTCAGCGCTCAGATTGTCTGAACCAGAAAGTGCCTACGTGGCTGTTCGAACTGT
>CAYSBO010000010.1:0-16523 GCA_964429285.1 uncultured Dehalococcoidales bacterium
AGACGCGGCAGTCTCAAAAACTGTTGGGGGGCAACCCCCGTGTCGGTTCGAGTCCGACCTTCGGCACCACGGCCATCGAGTTTCAGAGGTGCTAGGGTACCAGCGCAGATCGCACCGGGCCGAGGAGACTGCTAACCTGCCGTCTGCCCATCGCGAGAATAGTGCTGTCTAATAGCTGACGGAAGTGGAACACTGATTTGCCGGGTTGTGTAGCGGTAGCACAGAGGACTTTGGATCCTTTAGCCCAGGTTCGAATCCTGGCCCGGCAGCCAACTACCATCACAACGAAAGGAGACGAGCCCAGAAGAGGATGTTTTCGAACAGGGTCAGCCCGGCGTCCCAAAAAATGCGTCCCAATCCAAGACAAAGACTCATGAAAGAGCTTGAACAGGTGACTATATATACTGACGGCGCATGCATCGGCAATCCCGGCCCAGGTGGGTATGGAGTAATACTGCTCTATGACGACCAGAGGAAGGAGCTGTCAGGAGGTTATCGCAGAACCACCAATAACCGAATGGAGATTATGGCCGCAATTGTCGGTTTAGAGGCTCTAAGAAAGAAATGCCGGGTGACCCTGTATAGCGATTCCGAGTACCTGGTCAAGGCAATATCGAGCGGATGGGCTCACAGATGGCGAGCGAATGGGTGGAAGCGCAATAAGCGGGACAAGGCTTTAAATGCCGACCTGTGGGGGAGGCTCCTGCGACTATGCGAGCACCATGAGGTGCAGTTCAGATGGATAAAGGGTCATGCAGAAAGCAGCGAGAACATTCGCTGTGACGAGTTGGCCATGCAAGCTGCGCACCAACCGGATTTGCCTGTCGATCAGGGTTACGCCTCGTAGCGCCAGGGAACTAAAACAGCACCATGTGCAAGATTGTTGATTTCCACCAGTAATAGAACAGAATGAGCATGCACGGCTCGACAAAGACTTTCACAAAGGCACTTGAGTATAACCTCAAAAAATGTCAAAATCAGTACCAGCAAACTCGAGCACGTGCGCTGATGCATTCATTCCCCGGTAGCTCAATGGTAGAGTGGGCGGCTGTTAACCGCTTGGTTGCAGGTTCGAGTCCTGCCCGGGGAGCCAGTTTGTTTGATCTCAACTTGAGAGATGCAGAGTGAAATCGGCGCATGCCACAAATCCCGATTCCCTTGACAGGATAGGAGTGATATAATACCAAATTTGGGAGCTCGAAAACTAGACTATCAGTAAAGGTGAATCAAGCAAGACCGTCGCAGACACTAATACTCGAGTAACGACCGGCGAACCAGTACCAGAAGGGAGTCAAAAAATGGCTGAGAACGAAACCTTTAACCAGTTGAAAGGATTAATCGTGGAGCTGTTGGAGGTTGATGAGTCAGAAGTCGTACCGGAGGCCTCATTTGCTGATGACTTCAATGCTGATAGTCTGGACATTATTGAATTGATTACCGCAGTCGAAGACACCTTCAAAATCGAAATCCCCGATGAGGATGCAGAGAAACTACAGACTGTGCAAGACGCACTGGACTATATCGAAGCAAAAACCTAGAAAGCAGCCATTCATGCCATAGATCTGCGTACCGTTCTCGATCGGTTCTGGCGACCGGGCAGCAGATGCTCCAAACTAGCTTTGAAGGGTTTCGCGAGGCTCGAGAGCAAACGTTGACCAGGAATGAGCAGGGTCTTTAGAAGAAGAGTAGTTGTCACCGGGCTTGGTGCCGTTACTCCCCTAGCAACGGGTGTTGAGGAATCCTGGCAAAAGCTGTGTCAGGGCAAATCGGGTATAGCCCGCATCACCAAATTTGATCCCTCTGGTTTCAACGTCCAAATTGCTGCCGAGCTCAAGAATTTCCATCCTGAAGACTTCCTAGAGAGGAAAAAAATTAGAAGGACGGACCCCTTTATCCAGTATGCGCTGGTCGCTGCCCGTATGGCAGTAGATGATGCCCGATTGAACATAAATGGAGATAACGCCAGTAGGGTAGGAGTAGTGCTGGGTACATGTGCCGGCGGCATGAACATGTATGAAAGGAATCTTTTCGCCCTTTGTAATGAAGGGGCGGACAAGGTTTCTCCTTTTTTCGTTCCTGGATTCATAGCCAATATGGCTGCAGGGGAGGTCTCCATGGCTCACGGTGCCCAGGGACCCAGCAAGTGTGTCGTTACTGCCTGTGCCACAGGTAACAATTGTATTGGTGATGCCTTAAGGCTCATTCAATTCGATGAAGCAGATGCCATGATCGCTGGAGGGAGTGACGCCTATATCATGCCACTCACAATAAGTGGATTTGATAGAATGAGGGCCCTATCCCGAAGGAATGACGACCCCGAGAAGGCCAGCCGTCCCTTTGATAAGGACCGGGACGGCTTTCTGATCGGAGAAGGCGGCGGGGTTGTCATCCTGGAGGAGATGGGGTCAGCCCTTCAAAGAGGGGCTAGAATCTATGCCGAGCTGGCCGGGTATGGCTCCAACATCGATGGCCTGCACGTAACCGAGCCCGACTGGGAGAATCAAGCACGATGCCTCAAGCTAGCCTTGAATGAAGCAGGCATCTCCCCCACCGATATTGACTACGTTAACGCTCACGGAACGTCCACCATCCTCAACGATGTATCTGAGACCAAAGCCATAAAAGCAGCCCTGGGAGAACATAGCAAAGAGGTGCCCATAAGTTCAAACAAGTCCATGATCGGTCATTTACTGGGCGCAGCCGGTGCGGTAGAAGCGATTTTTACTGTTCTGACCATGAGGGACAATACTATACCGCCCACTATGAATCTTGATACTCCGGACCCTGAGTGCGACCTGGACTACGTGCCCAACATTGCCAGAAAGACGCGGGTAGACATAGCCCTCTCCAATTCCTTCGGCTTTGGTGGAGCCAACGCCGCTCTTGTGTTCAAGAAGTTCGAAGGGTCATAGTTCAAAAACGCTGTTCAGGGTATCCCAAAGGTCTGTCTCACTTCTGAACGAACCAATTTTTGTATGCTGAACTGCACCTTCGCTATCAACGAATAACGTGAATGGGATATACCCTTGTGTGTTGTTGTAGGCCCGACAGTAGTCCACGAAAGCCTCGCCGTTCCTATCCGATGCCAGTACCATGGTTGGTTCATAGTCCCCAAAGAAGCGTTGTATCGTTGAAGGACTTTCGCCCACATTGATGGCTACAACCGTTATCTCCTCTCCACTCTCCTGTGCGACAGCCTCCAAATAAGGTAATTCTGCGCGGCAAGGGCCACACCCGGTATACCAGAAATTAAGCACCACCGGCATACCTTCCATTGTAGACAGGGTTGTTTCATCCCATGTGACAATATGTAATGTGACGTCTGAGCGACTACAGGAACTACGACCGACAACTACCGCTACCACAACAAGAATCGCTATGATCACGATTACGATTGTTAACCGCTTTCTCTTCGACATCCTACTAGCCATATTGATAACCTCCTGGCATAAGTCCGCTCAGATAGTCCAGGTACCCAGTCAGCATCAGAATTCCCACGCTGATAAGCAGTACCGCGGCCACTATGGAGGTAATGAAGGCATGCCGGCTGAGCCATCTGATGTATTTTGATGCTGCCCCCAATGCCAGGCCCACCACGATGAAAGGAAGCCCCAACCCCAGACAATAAGCAAGCAGAAGATACACTCCCTCCCATGCCGTTTGGGAATTCGCCGCCAGGGCTAGTATGGCCCCGAGAATCGGACCGACACACGGAATCCAGCCGAGGGAGAATATTACACCTATTAGAAAAGACCTCAGGTAGCCTGTACCTTTTGCCCTGGCGAAGTCGAGCCGTTTCTCATAGTTGAGCCAGGGCACCCTGGTAGCTGCTATCAGAAAGATGCCGAAAGCAATTAGTAGCACACCGCCCGCTTTCTCCAATATGCCCTGCGGCACCGCGGCTCCCAGCAAACCAACAGAGGCTCCCAGAGCGGTAAAAACCAGGGAAAAACCTGCGATGAAAGTGATGGTATGGATGAAGATATGCCTTCGGTCAGCCAGTTCTGGAGTAAGCACCGAGGCACCGGCTATATTGGCCAGATACACCGGGACCAGTGGCAAGATACAAGGTGACAAAAATGATAGAATCCCAGCGGCGAAAGCCGTCAAGACGGTTATGCTCGCCACGTACATGGCCTCATATATATTATATACTCAGACACACTAACAGTTGCCCCTTTAGTATAGCAGCTATGCCTCAAATCAGAAAAGGACGGGGCTTTTGCCGCTACACAGTATTTGATACAATGACTCAGGCTGGGGCTGTAGCTCAATTGGGAGAGCGCCTCCCTTGCACGGAGGAGGTCAGGGGTTCGAATCCCCTCAGCTCCACAACCTACAGATCTGCGAATACCTGAGGGGCTATTTCCTTCACTATCTTTCGTACTTCCTCGGCGACAGCCCTGAACTCAGGCAGCGCTCGCTTGGATGTGCGCAGCTTGATGATGTGACGAATCTCCCGGAAATTCCAGGTGCAGATTATCTGTGTCTCACATGCGTTAGGCAGGACATACCGAGCAATCTCAGCTTTTATCCCTTTAGCCAATAGGCCCGCATAGGCTTGCCAGCAAGTCGTCATTACCTCCTCAAACTCCCTGTGCGCAGACTCGTCGGCTTTGATTGGGGGCGGCTCGACATAGCGTGGCTCGGTTTCTTTCACATATCGCTGGCTTCTCTGGCTGTAGCTTGCTAACCTATGACGAACTAGTTCATGGGTCAAGGCGCGGCTGGCGCGAATGTAGAAAGTAGCACAAGCATGTTCGATCATTGACTCGTGCCCGACATCCAGCCACTTCTGAATTCGGTCGGGTACTGTGCCTGTCTTATCTTGGGTGTCCCAGCACAGTCTGCCCGCCGTCTCTATCAGTTCTTCCGCATCAGGAGTGACGGCGAGCAATCTGACCTCTACGTCGTAGTTATCCCCCATTGCCTGTTCACCGAGGTGTGACTCAATTGTGGCGTCCCTGGAGGGATTCGAACCCACGACCCGCTGCTTAGAAGGCAGCCGCTCTGTCCAACTGAGCTACAGGGACGTCAATCTACAATCAGGCCTCCGGCTGTCGTCATGTCTGCTCTCTGCGACCAGTCGGCCGAGAAGAAAGCTATGTGTTGTCACATGTTCCCGGGTATAGCAGTCGGCTCAGCAACGCCAGAGTCCTACTTTGCATCTTCTATTATATGATATATGACCAAACACGTCCATTGTGAAGCTTACGCCGCTGTAAACTTGAATCTGCCCTTTCAATTTGATTTGGATTCGAGTCTGCTTTATAATTCGGGGTCATGCCGGAAATAGTGTATGGTTCTACGCGTCTTCAGAGGCACTTCTCTTCAGATGTCAAACCAGATCACTAACCCAGGCGAACTAAAGTCTAAGGAGGCGATTGGATGGTAAGTAACGACGGCTTCGACAGATTCAGCGGGTCGCCTGAATATGTTATTTCTGAGCCCTTGAAGAATGCTGTTAATGTAACCATAGCTTTGAAAAGACCTTTATTGATTAGAGGAGAGCCGGGAACAGGGAAGACTCTCCTCGCCCACAGCATTGCTAAGGGTCTGGGGAAGAGGCTGATTGTATGGAATATTAAATCCACAACCAAGGCCCAAGAGGGACTATATGTCTACGACACTGTCCAGAGGCTCAATGACAGTCGCTTTGGCGACAAAGACGTTTCAGACATCAAGCAATATATCAAGCTGGGCAAATTGGGACAGGCTTTTGTGTCCCCCGAGCAGGTGGTGCTTCTCATTGACGAGATAGACAAGGCTGACATGGAATTCCCCAATGACCTCCTCAACGAATTGGAGGAAATGAGCTTTTACATCCCCGAGACTAATGAGACCATCACCGCTGTGCACCGACCCATAGTAGTTATTACCAGCAATGCCGAGAAGGAACTTCCGGACGCTTTCCTGCGGCGCTGTATATTCCATTACATCGAATTCCCACAGTCAGAACTGATGGAGGAAATCGTCAGGGTGCATTTCCCGAATATCAAGGACGACCTTCTTCGTGAAGCTCTAAAGGCCTTCTACAAGCTGAGAGCCGTTGACGATTTCAGAAAGAAGCCGTCTACAAGTGAACTCATAGACTGGATTCGCGCTCTCATTGCCGGAGGCATAGCCCATGACAAGGTGTCAAGCGAGATACCCTTTGTTGGCACGCTGCTGAAGAAAGAAACAGATTATGACCATTTCGTAGCGCGCGTGGGCAGGAAAAATTACCGCTGAAGAGTTCATCCCTGCGGAATCTCCATCGAGACCAGGCAAGGAGCCTATATGTTCACCGACTTCTTCTATACCTTGAAAAGAAAGAAGGTTCCCGTCTCCCTTATCGAATGGATGACACTCATGGAAGCCCTTTCTGAAGGCTACATCTCCAACCTGGACGAATTCTATTATCTAGCGAGAGCAATACTGGTGAAAAGCGAAGCTTATTACGACAACTACGACGTTGCCTTTCAGGAGTATTTCAAAGGCATTGAAACGCCGGCAGAGATTTCCGAGCAAATCATGGAATGGCTCAAGGACCCTGTTAACCAGATGACCCTTACCAAAGAGGAGAAGGCTTTATTCGACAATATGGACTTCGACGAACTTCTGAGGGAGTTAGAGAAGAGGCTCAAAGAGCAAACAGAGCAGCACGACGGGGGCGGCTACTGGATTGGAAGAGGAGGCAGGTCTCCCTTCGGACATTCGGGATACCATCCCGCTGGCATCAGAATTGGCGGTGAATCAGGCGGCGGCCACGCTATACAAATCGCCCAACAGAGAAGATTTCGAAACTATCGCAGTGATGTGCTTCTCGACGTTCGCCAGATCAAGATGGCCCTCAGAGGGCTACGGCAGTTGAGCCGGATAGGACCTGAGGACGAACTGGACTTAGAGGGAACGATCGACGCTACCTCTAAGAACGCCGGTGAGATCGAGATGGTATGGACAAGAAGCAGGAAGAATGCAGTGAAACTGCTTCTACTTATGGATGTCGGGGGCTCTATGGTCCCTTTCGCCAGGTTGTGCAGCCAGCTTTTCTCAGCCGCTCATAGCAGCACTCACTTCAAGGATTTCCAATACTTCTATTTCCACAACTGCATATACGACAACCTTTATCGCGATATCGAGAGACGGGACGCGGTAAGCACCGACCATCTACTGCGTATTCTCGAACCAGACTATAAGGTAGTGCTGGTCGGAGACGCTAGAATGGCGATGTACGAGCTAACTCAGAAATGGGGCGCTATCTATTACTACGAGCGTAACGAAGTTCCCGGATTGCTCCGGCTGAAGCAGATTGTCGACCATTTCACTCACTGCGTTTGGATGAACCCGACGGACCCATATTACTGGAATCACCCCACTGTTATGATGGTCCAGAAACTCTTCCCCATGTTTGAGCTTACACTTGATGGTATTGGGCAAGCAGTGAAGAAACTAGTTGTCAAGGAATAGACCAGCCATGAGCTTTGACAGACCTGACATAATCCGGCCTCCAAGTGAATGGAGAAGCTATTTTCTGCCTCTGACCAACGGGTGCTCCAACAATACCTGCACTTTCTGTAGGTACTACGGCTCAAAGCTACAGATACGAGACGTTGATGACGTCAAGAGTGAAATAGATGCAGTAGCCCTATTCACTCAAAAGGGTATTCAGCTGCCTCACGTCGACAGTGTGGTGTATGCAGTCGCTCAAGGTTGGGACGGCAAGAAGATATTCCTTCAGGATGGCGACGCACTGGTATATCCCTTTCCCAAGTTGGTAGACGTTCTTCAGTACTTGAATGAGAAACTACCTTCTGTCGAGAGAATCGGCATATATGCTACGCCACAGGATATTCTGCGCAGGAACTCCGATGAACTGAAGGAACTGAGACGGCTCAAGTTAGAAATTTTCTACACGGGCCTCGAGACCGGCGATGATGAACTGCTCCAGAAGATAGGCAAAGGTGTCAGCTCAGACCAGATGGTGGAGGCAGGAAAGAGAGTTAAGGAAGCCGGGGTAGTCTTTTCGGTGACCATGATCCTGGGGCTTGGCGGTGTTGACGGAAGCAAGCGCCACGTCCATCAGACGGCAAGAATTCTCACCGAGATAGACCCCGAATATGCCGGAGCTCTTACTCTGACCCTTGTCCCGGGCACTCCGCTCTATGAACAGTGGCAACGGAACGAGTTCCACCCTATTTCACCTTTTCAATCCCTGGAGGAGCTCAAGTCAATCATAGAGAACGCTAGTTTCTCCGATTGCTTCTTCAGTTCAATGCATGCCTCAAACTACCTTTCTGTACGAGGAAGATTGCCGCGAGACAGAGAGAGGATGCTTGGCCAAATAGAGGCGCTCCTGGCAACCAGAGACCCTTCTTTGCTCAGGCCCGAGTTTTTGAGAGGCCTGTGACTGCGACGGCTCCACACATAATCACCCCATCCTGACCGGAGACTATCGAAATAGATGACAGACTAGTCCTTGTGGGCCTGTTCTACGTGCCTGCGCCAGCACGCCTCGTGCACATAGACACCACACCTGGCGCAGTAATAAATATGGACTCTTGCTTCTTTCCCGCAGACGGGACATTTCATAGATCACTACCCCCCACTATCTTATTCCTTCTTTGTTGACGCTTCAGGCTCGAACCCCTTTTCTCTATCCTGTCTGGAGTCAGTTACATAGAAACCGGGGCCTTTGAACAGTATGGGCACGGCAGAGAAACGGCGCCGAGCAATACCACAGCAGGCGGGGCAATCAGCTATCGGTTTATCATGGAAGCTTTGCTTAACCTCAAATTGCAGTCTACAGTTCAGGCATTCATATTGATAGATAGGCATTTTCGTATACTCCTCTATTCCAGAAGCCGGGTCGCTTGTTCCTCCGACCCTTCTTCCGAAGTTTCCTCCTCCTGGGCTTGCTCCTCTGGAAGCGGTTCCTCTGTTTTGCTTTCTCTTGCCATGAACTCGCCATCCAGACTGACAGTACCTATCTCGAACAGTGGTCGATGAGTTTGCAGCACATGGGCATCCCAGCAGTAGGCATGGACAAAAGCGCCACAGGAGCAACGGAAAGCGACCCTGTCAAAAAGCAAGGGGTTTCCACATACAGTACAGTTCATCTCTTTACCTCCTACAGTTAGCACTCCAGCTATCGAAGTGCTAATTATAGCGTCCTGGTAGAGTTTCATCAAGCCTTAAGTCCTGAGTATCTCTTGTCTTGCAACCACCTTCCACCCTTCCCCGAGCACCCTGGCAGCACACACTAATCTCAATTAGTTGACAATCAGTTTTCCTGGCCGCTAATATTGACTGGCTTTCAATGAAGAGCAAACAGAGCTTGCCTGATAGCTTAGCATCTTACCGCGATGCAGTGCGAGTTGAGATAGAGAAGCTTATTGATAACGGTCCCTCTTCTCTTGGTAATATGCTACGATACCACATGGGATGGGTGGATGAAAGCGGAAATCCCTGTAACAGACCGTCGGGCAAGTTTGTTCGTCCCACTCTTTGCCTTCTCAGTTGCCAGGCGGCAGGTGGTGATACTTCTCAAATAATGCCCGCCGCCGCAGCCCTCGAGCTAGTCCACAAATTCTCCTTGATTCACGACGATATTGAAGATGCCAGCCACGAACGTCATCACCGCCCAACTGTATGGACAGTGTGGGGGCAACCTCAAGCGATAAACGCGGGCGATGCCATGTTGAGTCTAGCTTACTCAGCGCTATTCAAACTGAAAGAGAATGGCATAACTGACGAGAGAATTGTGGGCTCCACCAGAATAGTGAGCCTGGCTTGTTTGGAACTATGTGATGGACAATCCTTAGACCTTGGATATGAAGGTCGTCTTGACATCACGATTAGTGACTACCTCGACATGGCAACCAGAAAGACTGCGGCACTGTTTGCCGCGTCGACTTCTTTAGGGGCATACCTGGGCAAAGAGGACACCAAGCTGGAGGGTACCTTTTACCTGTTTGGCAAAGAATTGGGCATGGCTTACCAGATCCGTGATGACATAATGGGAATTTGGGGAACGGAGGAAAGGACCGGCAAATCTGCGAGCGACATCGCACAGAAGAAGAAGACTTTGCCTGTAGTTTATGCACTGCGCAGCAGCAACGGCGAGGCAAGACAGAAGCTCGAAAAACTCTACTCTCAACAATCTATCGAGGGCAAAGACATAGCTCTGGTTACCAGGATTCTCAGTGACCTGGGTGCCAGGAGCTACGCTGAAGATTTGGCCGAGCAGTATTACTCCAAGGCTGTGGCACAACTCAAGGCTAGCGGCCTTGACCCATCCAGTCAAGCTCCGCTCAGAGAGATGGCGGAGTTCTTGTTGAAGCGCGACTTCTAGAACAAAAAGGTCGGCAAGGCCTGTCGAAGACGTACTGTTGTTACTCGTGGAGACTCTTCTAGTGTAGTAATGCACAAAACACGATTCTCTGATAAGATGACCCATGTCCCCGATGGCAGGCGTGCTAGCCTGAGGCTTCTGAAAGGCACTATCTCGCCTGTACTGCAGGACCTGCTAGACAAGGAACAATAGGAGGTTGTGAAATGCGGATACCCTTCATCGCTGGCAACTGGAAAATGAATACTACAGTCGCCGAAGCTGAAAAGCTTATTTTTGAGATGCTCGACAAACTGGACAAGACAGGGCCAGTGGAAAAGGTGGTTTGTCCGCCATTCGTATCTTTGGTTGCCGTAAATATGATGCTGCAAGACTCGTCTATTAGGCTTGGTGCCCAGAACATGCATTTTGAGACGGGGGGCGCTTACACCGGTGAGGTATCGCCACTAATGCTCAGAGATTTATGTGAATTTGTCATATTGGGTCACTCCGAGAGGAGGTCCTATTTCGGGGAGACCGACGAGACAGTTAACAGGAAGATAGGGGCAGCTTTCGCAAACGACCTTAAGCCTATCTTGTGTATTGGAGAGAGGCTTGAAGAGAACGAAGCTGGAAAGACACAAGAGGTGATCAACAGGCAGGTAGCGGCGGCCCTAGACGGCATTGCGGCTAACCCCAGCCTGGTCATTGCCTATGAGCCAATCTGGGCTATCGGCACAGGTAAGGCAGCAACCGGGGAACAGGCAGCAGGCACTGTTCAACTTGTTCGCGATGTCCTGGCCAGAGTATGGGATAGGGCAATTGCTCAAGATTTGCGCATCCTCTACGGCGGCAGCGTCACCAGTGCCAACATCCCCGAGTTTGTTTCTGAGCCCCAAATCGACGGTGCTCTGGTTGGAGGCGCCAGCCTCAAAGCTGACGAATTCTTGAGTATTGTTGAGCAAACGGCCGAAATCAAAGGCAGAATGCAGTAGCCAGTAGTCGGTGCTATAAGCGGAGCTCCTCAAGGCCTTGTTGAGATCACTGAGAATAGCGACTCCTCTGGAATGATTGCCATCGTTGGTCCCACCGGTATAGGGAAAAGCGAGCTTGCTTTGTACCTGGCTCAATTCTTCCCGGTAGAGGTAGTAAGCGCCGATAGCCGCCAGGTGTATCGCTATATGGATATTGGTACGAATAAGCCGAGCCCGGCTGAGATGGCATCGGTCCCTCACCATCTTGTAGATGTGGCCGAACCAGATGAACACTTCAGCTTGGCTATGTACCAGCAACTAGCTGCACAGGCACGGACACACGTTCGACACAAAGGCAAATTGCCGTTACTGGTTGGTGGCAGCGGGCTCTACGTGTGGTCATTGGTGGAGGGCTGGCAGATACCTCAGGTACCACCTGACCATGAACTCAGACGTCAGCTAGAAGTCAGAGCAGAGCAAGAGGGGAGTCATAGCCTCTATCGAGAACTGCAGGACATTGACCCGGTG
This sequence comes from uncultured Dehalococcoidales bacterium, assembly GCA_964429285.1. Taxonomy (GTDB): domain Bacteria; phylum Chloroflexota; class Dehalococcoidia; order GIF9; family AB-539-J10; genus RBG-13-51-36. Next base: position 11,812 of record CAYSBO010000010.1, read on the forward strand.
GCGGCAGCCAAGATCAATGTCAGAAATGTGCGGCGCATCATAAGAGCCCTGGAAATCTATCATGCCACCAGGCAGCCTCCTTCTCAATCGCAATACAAAGAGACGCCCAAATTCCCCGTTCTGATCATCGGTTTAACCCAGCAAAGAGACGAGTTATACGGAAGGATTGATCGGCGCGTTGACGAAATGATACAAAGGGGATTGATTCAAGAAACGGAACAGCTATTGAGGAAAGGTTACGGTCAGTCCTTGCCTTCAATGTCGGGAATAGGCTACAAAGAGATGGTCCAATTCCTTCAAGATAAGATGACTTTGCCCGAAGCTACTGATAAGATAAAGCATGAAACCCATAGACTGGTTCGCCGGCAGTATGCCTGGTTTCGGCTTGGCGACAGCAGAATTCGCTGGTTTGATATGACTGGGACAAAGCAAAAACTCAGAATTGCCGTCTTAGACAAAGTGAAGGATCTGGTAGAGGACTTTCTAGATTGAGATTCTCCAAGTTACAAGCCACGGGTAATGACTTCATTCTGGTAGAACCCTTCACCCAAAGCTCCTCCATCAAGGAGGCAGGACTGGCAGAGGCTAATTGGGCGAAGTTAGCCCAAGCCATGTGCGACCGTCGCCTCGGTATAGGGGCCGACGGATTGATATTGATAGAGGATTCCAGAACCGCCGACTTCAAGATGCGCCTCTTTAATCCTGACGGTTCGGAAGCGGAGGTCTCTGGCAATGGCCTCAGATGTGTCGCCAAGTATGCTATTGAGAAAGATTTGATTGAGGGACTATTGTTGCCAGGGGGGCGAGAGAGTCTTTCGCTAACTATAGAGACTCTGGCAGGCATAAGAAGCGCTGAAGCTTATATGGCCGGCAAGAAAGTCCGCCGCGTCCAGGTAGGTATGGGAGTGCCCCGTTTCCAACCCGACCAAATCCCGATCAACAGTAAGGTTGACATAATACCAATATTGAGTTATTCTCTAGTTATAAACACAACCGAATTGAGTTTGTGTCTTCTATCAATGGGTAATCCGCACGCAGTGACCTTTACATCCTCCCCGGTTGCTGACTTCCCTTTAGCCGACATAGGGCCCGCCGTAGAGAGACATTCTATGTTCCCTGAAAGGACCAATTTTGCGGTGGCCAGACCCCTAAGCAGCCGAAACATAGAAGGCAGGGTGTGGGAGCGGGGGGTCGGCGAAACTCTGGCCTGCGGCAGCGCTGCGTGCGCAATCGCTGTGGCTGGTCAACTGCTACACCATGTGGGAGATGAGGTTGACATAACACTGCCTGGCGGTGTCCTCACTGTGCACCGGGATAGGGTAGGGGAGGTACTTCTTACCGGTCCGGTTGAGGAAGTCTTCGCCGGTGAATGGCTCGGAGAGGGGGTTTGATGGAATTGGCCAAGAGGCTTCGCGGATTGCCTCCATACCTTTTCGTGGACATAAATAGGAAAATCACGGAGCTTGAGGCCAGTGGGAGGGACATAATCAGTCTTGCCATTGGCGATCCTGATTTGCCAACCCCGTCTCACATCATCGACTCTATGTGCCAGGCGGCCCAGAACTCTGAAAACCATCGGTATCCTGAGACCGCGGGCTTACCCCAACTTCGCAAAGCCATTGCTGATTGGTATGAGGCGCGCTTTGGAGTTTCCTTGAATCCAGACAAGGAGGTGCTACCGCTCATCGGTTCCAAGGACGGTATTGGCCATGTGGGTTTATGCTTCGTCGACCCTGGCGACCTGACTTTGGTGCCTGACCCTGGCTACCCGCCATATTCACTGGGCACAAGGTTAGCTGGCGGCGAACCTTACTTCGTACCCTTGAAAGAGGAGAATGACTTTTTGCCCGAGTTTGAGACCATTCCGAGTGAGGTCAGCGGCAAAGCAAAGATTCTATGGATTAACTACCCCAACAATCCCACCGGAGCCACGGTTGGGCTCGATTTCTTCGACAGGGTGGTTCATTTCGCGCAAAAGCACAATTTGGTAGTCTGCCACGATGCCGCTTACACTGAGGTTGCCTTTGATGGCTACAAACCACCAAGCTTCTTGCAGCTAGCCGGTGCAAAGAGGCTAGGTGTAGAATTTCACTCGCTCTCCAAGACTTATCATATGACAGGCTGGCGGATAGGGATGGTGGTAGGGAATTCCGACGTAATAGAAGCCCTATTTCAGGTGAAATCCAACCTAGATTCGGGCATTCCCCGGGCAATCCAATATGCTGCTGTGGAAGCTCTGTGTGGGCCTCAGGAACATATTGCCGAACGTAATGCGATTCTTCAACGCCGCCGGGACAAATTGGTAAGAGCTGTCAACCGCATCGGCCTGAAAGCCAGGACGCCCAGGGCAGGCTTCTATATCTGGGCCAGAATCCCTGAAGCTTACACGTCCATTGAGTTCACCAGGAAATTGCTGGACGAAGTCGGAATCGCGGTAACCCCGGGAACTGGTTACGGGAAAGAAGGAGAAGGCTACATCAGGTTCTCCCTCACTATCTCCGATCAGCGACTGGAACAAGCAATAGATCGTCTCTCATCCTGGCACGGGGGAAGCAAATAAGGCAGAAATTCTTTACCACCAAAGCTAAGACGGAACAAACGCTTCTTGTAGGGGTGGGAAGCAAGACCTCTAACCATGATTGGTCAGTTACAGATTCTTTGCAGGAGCTATCGCATCTCGCGAAAACGGCAGGCGCTAACGTGGTGGGCACGGTAATTCAGAACCTGGACGTCCCATCACCTACCTACTATATAGGCAAAGGGAAAATTGAGGAGATAATCAACCTCAGAGAGCATACCCAGTACGACACGGTGGTTTTTGATGATGAGCTATCGCCCAGACAGCAAAGAAACCTCGAGCAGACATTGGGAGTGAAAGTCATTGACCGAAGCGCTCTTATTCTGGACATATTCGCCCGAAAAGCGCGAACCCATGAAGGAAAACTCCAGGTTGAACTAGCCCAGCACCAGTATCTTCTCCCTCGGCTTGTAGGGCAATGGCGCCATCTAGAGCGACTGGGCGGTGGCATCGGCACCAGGGGTCCTGGTGAGGCACAATTGGAAACCGATCGTCGTCTTATCCATAAGCGTATCAGTCTCCTTCAGCACAAAATAGAAAACGTGAGGAAGCATCGAGCCCTTTACAGGAGACGGCGCAAGGAAACCGGCATACCCATTGTAGCCCTTGTGGGCTACACTAACGCCGGCAAGAGCACTCTATTTAATTCCTTAAGCAAAGCCAGCGTGGACGTGGAAAACAGACTATTTTCTACTCTGGATCCTGTGACTCGACGGTTGGTTTTGCCCACCGGGCGACAGTTCCTTATGACCGATACGGTCGGCTTTATTCATAAGCTTCCGCCGTCAATTATTGCTGCTTTCCGCGCTACTTTGGAAGAACTGGATGAGGCTGATTTGCTTCTGCACCTGGTTGACATAACACACAAGAATGCTGCTAATCAGTGTGTTACAGTCGAAGAGATACTCGGCGAACTGGATTTGGAGAACAAACCAAGGTTTACCGTATTCAATAAGCTGGATCTGACTCTCAGGAGCGAGGCAGAGTTGAAAGCATTTTCTGCTGTTCCTCACGCGGGAGAAGAAGTCTTACTGCCGACGGAGCAGGTTGTCTTCATATCCGCTGCCAAGGGATGGGGAGTAGACAAACTATTGGATAAGATAGCTGGTCATTTTGTCGCGGACCAACTAAGTACATTCAACGATCGTAACTAGCCTCTTTCACCAAATATTTTGGTACCTATCCTAACTATGTTAGCACCTTCCTCCAGCGCAACCTCGTATGAATTACTCATGCCCATGGAAAGATACTTCATCTCTACGTTGGGTAGCTCCAGTTTTCCGATCTCCTCATATACGTTTCTAGTTTCTACAAAATAAGGCCTCGCGTCGTCGGGGTTTCCAAATTGAGGCCCCATGGTCATGAGCCCCATTACCTTCACATTTCTCAGGAGGGATACCTCTTCTAACAATTGCCCCACATCTTCTGGGAGCACCCCCGATTTCTGGGGCTCTCTACCACTGTTTATCTCAATCAATACTGGCATTGCCCTGCCAACTTGAGCGCATTTTCTATTAATTTCCCTGGCTATTTCTAGAGAACCGACACTCTCAATCATGTCGAACATTTCTAGCACCCTCTTTCTTACATTATGCTTTTGAAAGGTGCCAATGAAATGCCATATCGCTCTATTTCCCACCAATTGATATGCTCCTTTTGCGTCCTTGACATAATTCTCCCCAACGATTCGCACCCCTGCCTCGACAGCCTCCATAACTTCTTCAGGCTTTCTACCTTTTGCTGCTGCCACCAACTCAACTCCGTCAGGGAGTTCAGCCAGTAATCTGGCAACATTTTGTGTAATTGTGCTAGTAGCCACGTTGTTGCGAGATAGAGTTCTTTATGGGATTTGCCTTGCCAGCCTAACTAGACCAATTCCTTATTCCGCTTTTCCCAGGCCTCCCACACTGGAGCGTAAAGCTGGCGGACTGCCTCAGAATACTCGTCCAAATCGTCCTCCAAGTCTTCAATCAGGGTTAGGGCATCACGATGGGCCGGGTATACACCCGGCGCCCTGAAAAAAGTCCTGCTTTCCCTGGGGTTATCAATCAAACCCTTGAGAACAAGGTTTCCTAGAAACCTTTCCTGACAATTTCTATTGGTGTTCTCCGAGAATCTCTTCACTGCCTCCGCC
>CAYSBO010000010.1:16623-25159 GCA_964429285.1 uncultured Dehalococcoidales bacterium
CAAGAACCTTGAGAACGCCCGCCGGTGAACTGGTATACTTGACAACACCAGATGACCCGAACGAAAAGCGGAATACTAGCTATTCTGGGTGGCTCCGCTGCCATATTCTGGCCCGGAGCGCTGATCTTTGGATATCCCGGAGTGATGTCCCCATACTGGCGAGAGGTGTTCCAGGTGGGGACAGGTGCCACCGGAAACGTAATGTTTTTCATCCTCGCCGCCGTAGGCATCTTCATGTTTGTGGCTGGTCGGTGGCAGGAAAAAGTTGGTACAAAATTGACCGTTTCCATTGGCGCAATCATTTGCGGCTCTTCTTTATTCATTGCCTCTTATGCCACAAATATCTACCTGGTATACCTCTGGGCCTTTCTAACCGGCACGGGTTCCTGCTTCGTTTACATAACCGGACTGACTGTCGTCCAGCGCTGGTTTGTTCAGAGAAGGGGACTCGCCTCCGGCATAGTCAACCTGTTTTTTGGCCTATCAGCCGCAATTATGGCGCCCGTGTTCGCTGGCCTTCTCCAAACATGGGGCTACGTTCAAATGAATACCCTGATAGCTGTCCTCACCATTGTGGTGGGAATCATAGCTGCACAGTTCGTTCAAACGCCGGAGAGAGCAAACCATGCCGCAAAACCATCCGCAGGACCAGAAGGCGGAACCCAAGCAGGTACCAGACAGCCCGGAAGCGAAGGCGAAAACGCAGCGTCGAATAAACTCAAGACGTCGGTTCGCTTAGGAGAATCTTTCACTCTAAAGGAGGCTATAAGGACGAAGAGTTTCTGGTTTCTCTGGCTAACGTGGGCCTTGCAAGGTGCAGCGGGCATAGCCATGGTAACGCTCTCGGTCGCCTTTGGCCTCGCTGCCAGACTCTCAATGGAGTCTGCCGTCCTGCTCCTGACTGCCTTCAACTTGACCAATGGATTCAGTCGGCTCATAAGTGGCTTCGCTTCTGACATTCTACCAAGAAGCCTTACCTTGAGCCTGACTTTCTTCGCTGCGGCCGTCGCTTATTTCGTCCTTCCCCATATCAACAGCCTCGGAGCGATGGCCATTCTTGTCGCCGTTATCGGTTTCTCTTTCGGCACGATGTTTTCCGTTTCCGCCCCGCTAGCTTCCGATTGCTTCGGCTTGAAACACTTTGGGGCAATATTTGGACTGGTTTTCACTGCCTACGGCTTCCTCTCGGGATTTCTCGGCCCCTCTTTGAGTGGGTACCTCCTGGATTTGACCGGAGGTAGTTTCCTGTCGGTCTTCACTTATCTAGGCACGTTCTGCATTCTATCGGGGTTCTTCATCACAAGGGTTGTCCCTCCTGCTCGACGCTCACGCAAAGAAAGCCACGCATAGTGATGATTTGCCGGCTCGCCAAGCAGACCCAGCCTAATTAATTCGGTTTCACGCCCCAGCCTTTCAACCAGATAAACTGGCACTAGACCGGAATAGTCTGAAACTCGTTCTGAGAGCCGATTTCTGGAGCATCAAAAAGAAGATAGATACATCTATGTACCGCCTCGCACTTTCAAGCCCTAGTTCTGGTGATGATGGCCTGGGGCGTGCGCCTTCATTTCCGGGTTCTTTGTGACAAAAGGCTGGACTTACATCCAAGTAGGGACGCTGACCCTTCTCGCTGGTCTCCATTAGTTGTTCGATTTTTGCAAGTCCGAAAAAGACTGGGCCTGTTGAAATATGCGAAGTATATTTTTCGCCTTGAGGGTTTGGCGCTTAATTTTCGCATAAGTCGGCAGGGGACTTGACAGAGGCATCCAAAAGCATTAATATGGTGGTCGTAAACTGTACCTTTTACGACAATAACAAATGACCAGGAGACCCAATACAAACCGACAATGACACTCCAGTTGTTGATTGCTGAGTTTTTGGAGTACCTCGAAATCCAGAAGGGTTTCTCCCCCCTCACGGTTCGCGAATACAAACACTACTTGCAACGTTTCTACAACTGGATTTCGGAGAATTACTCCGCTGCAAGCCCCGAAAACATAAACCTGGAGCTGATGAGAAGATACAGGTTATACCTGGCTCACTTCCGCACCCCTAACCGTTTGCCACTACAGCGGACTACGCAGTCCTACCATATCGTTGCGTTGAGAGCTTTTTTGCGTTACCTGACCGTTCAGCGTGATATTGTCACTCTGTCTCCGGACAAGATAGAACTTCCCAAACAGACCCCGCGATCTGTCACTTTCCTGAACGCAGATCAGATACAAAGGCTGCTGAACAGTCCCAGAATAGCAACCAATGCAGGACTGAGGGATAGAACGATTTTGGAAACCCTATTTAGCACAGGACTGCGTGTATCAGAATTGGTCAGCCTCGATCGTGACCAGATAGACTTAGAGCGTAAAGAATTTGGCGTGAAAGGCAAGGGCAACAAGGTACGGGTAGTATTTCTGTCCGATACGGCTGCCCAATGGATTGAGCGTTATCTGGGGATACGCAAAGACAGTTTCAAACCCCTTTTTATCCGCCATAGCGGCAAGGTAGACATCCGAAATAAAGGCGAAAAAATGCGGCTGACGGCAAGATCCATTCAAAGAATTGTTGCCAAGTATGCAAAGAGATCCGGCTTGCCAATCGAGGCGACACCTCACACTCTCAGGCATTCCTTTGCCACTGACTTGCTGATAAGCGGCGCCGATATTCGCTCCGTCCAGGAAATGCTCGGCCATGAAAGCATTAGGACAACCCAGGTTTATACCCACGTCACCAACAGGCATCTGAAAGAAGTCCACAAGACTTTCCATAGCAAAAATAGGCAGGTGTAAGTCTTATGTCAACTAACACTGGGCTGCAGAAAAAACAGAGGCAAATCCACTGCCGCTGACTACTTTGTGTCACGCATCCCTGGCACCGATACAATGCCCACGACTCGTCTGGATAAAGTTGGCCGCGAATGAGACGCCCGGCTTGGTAATCACTCCCATCATGTAATTTCCTTTACGTCGGGAAAGCGTGCTAAAATTATGGTTAGGAGGAAGGAAAAATGGGCGATATTTTGGACGAGGTCACCGCGCTTGTCAGATGCAGGGAATGTCCCTGGTATAAGAACTGCCTAACCCCGGTACAGGTTAACGCTGAGGAAATCAGGCAGTTCAGGGCAGCGATGGAGGGGACAGGTCTTCCCGAGCAAGCCAGAGGCGAATTAGACCACATTATGGAAGGCATAGCCTCTATGAGTCAGGAAATGATTCTTCAGAGTTGCCCTGTCTTCACGCAGCGACTCAAGGAGGACGCCGACCTTGCCCGTCGAATCAAGGAAATCATGCAGAATTGGGGAAAGGAACAGGGGTCTGATCAGTAGTCAGCAGAAAGAATTCACTTCACTCCTTCCCACTTAAGTTCGTGCCAACATGCGGTACATTGGGCCGCCGGAGGACTTGTTTGGGTAATAGATAGCCATGTCAGAACAACTGGGTAAAATAGAGAAGCTTGAAGCGGAACGTTTTAGACGAGGAAAGAAGCTCTACCTGGTGCCACTCGTATACTGCCCCCAGGAAGCACCTGAAGAATACAAAGAAAAGTACAGCCGTTACTGGCAGCAAGTAGCAGAACAGCTAAACAACCTGGCATCGAAGATCGGCGAAGTAAACCGCGTCTACCACGAATCGATCTCCCAAGGCGGCGAGGATGGTATGAAGGCTACCGAGAACTTGAACCAAAGCAGTTATCAAATTGCCAAGAGCCAGTGTGAGAAGGGGGCAGTATTTGAGGCAATTGAAGAAAAGGAATTACTTGAAGAAGTCATGGATTGGCAAAGATGCTTGATGCTTGGCTTCATAAGTGAGAAGGTGGAAAGACAGGTTCTTGAATCTTATCTTGAGGCGGGAAAGAAGAGAAATGAGGCGATTGCCCGCAGAATAAGCGAGACACTTGAAGATGACGAGGCTGGACTTCTGTTCATCAGAGAGGGACACCTGGTGCAGTTTCCCGCCGATATAGAGGTCTTCAGCATTTTCCCGCCAGCTCTTGATGAGATACACCGCTGGCACCGCGACCAGGCCAGATTGGCAGTAGAAAAACCCGTAGAAGGGGCCAGAGGAAAGACCGAAGAGGAAGCCGAGAAGGTCCAGAAAAAGCCCAGGAAAAAGGCGAAAAGAAAGCCCAAAGAATAGCCTGCCCTGTAGGGATGTCTTATGGAGACAAGAAAACCTGCTGTTTCCGGTATGTTCTACGCCGGCACTGCCAGAGAACTAGAGAAACAGATTGAATGGTGCTACAAGCATGATCTTGGACCAGGAGTTATCCCGCGGGTAGATACCGCAGGACCAAGAAAGATTGTGGCGATCATTGTGCCCCATGCCGGCTACCAGTATTCCGGACCAGTAGCAGCCCATGCCTACAAGGAGCTTGCTGACGATGGAACATTCGATACCGCAGTCATACTCGGCCCCAATCATACCGGATATGGTTACCCTGTTTCAGTATGGGCAGGAGCAGCCTGGAACACACCCTTGGGCGAGGTGGAAATAGATAAGACACTTGCCCAAAAGATTCTGGGTGAGACGATCAAAGCTGACGAGACTGCCCATATACACGAGCATAGTATTGAAGTGCAACTGCCCTGGCTTCAACATCTGTACAAGACGGTGCGGATCGTGCCCATTGCTATGCTGGCGCAAGACATACGAACAGCTAGGATAGTAGGCAAGGCTATCTCCCAAGCAGACGACAACGTGATCATCATAGCCAGTACCGATTTCACGCATTATGAGCCCTACCCCGTAGCTATGCAAAAAGACAGCTCTGTGATAGAAGCCATAGTTGCTCTCAATGAGGAAGAGCTATATCGCCGCTGTGAAAGCGTCAACTGTACCATGTGCGGGTATGGTCCTGTGGCCGCAGCTATCGTGGCAGCAAAAGAAATCCAAGCCAAAAGGGCGAACTTGTTGAGCTATGCCACTAGCGGAGACACGACCGGCGATTCTTCTCAAGTAGTTGGGTATGCCTCCATCGTGATAAAACGATAAATAAAGAATCCCCGTCAAGAGTCATTGTTCCCCTCCGACCACGCCAGTTGCCATTAGCATGCGAAAGAGAATCTATAGCTCTCCCTACATGGAAGAGGAGAATTGCATCGATCACCCTGTCCTGACACAACCGGGAATGGCCATACGCAAAGTGCCAACAAGTACTCCTCACTGATGGGCTTGGGAGGTAACCTGTCTTACCAACTGAATAGTCCTGTCCACGCTAGATAGAGAGAAGGAGAGCCCTAGTTGCCTGAGCTCCTCGTAACCTAAGCCTTCAAACGATCTTGTTGCGGCTACTCTGGTCATCTCATCATATATGGCCGGCCACTCTGGAGTGCGTCTCTGAGCACAAAAGGCAACGAAGTCGCGAAGCTTGGGAGGGATATTATCCATACATGATTAGTTTATGCCCAAAACCCTGGTTTTACAAACTCGCTTATGGCTGCTGGCACGCCATTTCCTGCCCTGTTCTACCTTGAATAGTCCCCTCGCCAAGGCTTGACCCTCACACTTGCCCTTTGCCACCCATAGACCCCAAGAAATTTTCTGGGCGAGCAAACCTGTAAGCCGAGTTCTGTTCCCCGACTACGTCGGGGTGGTGACCATCCATCTAGCCCTGATGTTACCATCAGGGTCAAGCGACCAACCCGAGGACCTCGGCCGAGCACCTTAAACTTACTCAGAAGCCAAGAGACTTCGGAGTAGTTAAGCCCTCTTATTCGGTCTTGCTCCGGGCGGGGTTTGCCCAGCCAACTAGTCTCCTAGTTGCTGGTGAGCTCTTACCTCACCATTTCACCCTTACCAGCGCTCCGATATTATCGTTACCACTGGCGGTATGTTTCTGTGGCGCTTTCCGTAGGGTTACCCCTCCTGGGTGTTACCCAGCACCCTGCTCGGTGGAGCTCGGACTTTCCTCCCTGGCAAATCAAATCCAGAGCGATCACCCGATTTGCTCGCCCAAGTTCATTTTACTGTCAGCCGAAATGGAGGTCAAATTCTTCAATACACCGCCGTGCAGTTAGTTGGTGCCGAAGATACATCCTGAAGCGTCCGACGCGAAGTTGCGAATTGTCGGTTGAACCTAATCAACAGAGGTGGTCGTAGCTCAACAATGAAATGCCTCGTTGAAGTATAATATAAGAGGAGAGGGGCAAGGCCCCAGACTACGAGCCTAATCTTTAGCAGAAGTACCAGTGGAGGTGAACCGATGCAACCAGTAAACATGACCTGGATCGTCGCAGATAAGCGATACCGCACAGACAGAGCGACCCTGATAGCCCATGACGCATATTGGAACGGATATAGCTGCGAACAAGGTGGCCGAAATACATTCTTGTTCAGAACACCGAGGGGGAATTTCTTTGCCCAATACCAAACCTTATTGCAGGGCGAAACCAACAAGATTACCCCTTTGGACATGAACCAGGCTATAGCTCTGTATCAGTCACTACACAAGAAGGAGATCCCCTTCAGAGTTGTCTTTCCCTTCATCAAAGCAGAGGACGCCTAACCCTTACTCTCGCCCTGACCTGTAGCTGGCGACACCGCTGTCCTAACCGGCGCCTGACCCGGTATGTGATCACACCGAGACGCAATTCATGGCCAGATCCTTGTCAAGAATGGCGGATCTTTCTCCTTTGATTGTAATCTCTATCAGGGATCATTCACGTTAACAAGGACAACTCTCCCAAGGACCACAGAGCTCAAGTCCAACCTTTACTATGAAGGTACACTCACCTATAATAGAAGCGATGCGGCCGCACGCTCTGGCTGTAGATAGCGAGAGTTTCTAACGCCATGATGAGTGCTCACAAAATCGACCACAATCTAGCGGAAAACGCAAGAGGAACCCAAAGCTAACCCAGAACCAAATTTGAGCTACGGGAGGGGTGACCGAGTGGTTTATGGTGGCGGTCTTGAAAACCGCTTTCGCCTTCCGGCGAACGTGGGTTCGAATCCCACCCCCTCCGCCAGGATTGTACGCCATGATACGAGAGGCTCTTAATGCCAAATAGTTCGGTCAGCTACAAACCAAGCTCCGTAAACGGATCATTCACCGCCAAAAAGTTGCACAGCCGGAAAAGCGCATCCTTACCTAAGGCCCGGATGGACCGGAGCAAGACAGAGGACGTGTCAAATCATTTAAGCACCTAACCGAACCGGTGGTTGCTGAATCATATATTTTCTAACCGAACGAGGTACCTGCTTCTTGTGGGGATCGGCATTGTGGGTTCTCCTTTTCTCTTCATAGGCACTCCACAGCTCATCTAGCTTGCGATCTATACTCCTCTTCAGTTGGGCCGGATTAAGATTCAGATATATTCCCTTGAGTTCCTCACTGACCCCTTCGGGAAGCTGGTTTGACTCGATGAGCCTCTGATATGGGCTCTTGGCCGCCTCATACCTTCTCTTCACCTTGCCTCCTATTCTCTCTTTGCTCTGTAGCTTCATCACCGGCTGGAAGAAGTTCTTGTACAGCCCCAATTCGTTGCGATACAGGTCATTCATTATGGCTAGCTCTTTATAGCTGTCATATCTTAGATAGCCAAATACCTTCCTCACATGGGTCCAGTTCTTCTCCTCAATATAGGCATTGTCATTCTTCCTGTTCGCCCGCGACCTCGTGAACTCAAGCCCTTCCCTTCGGCAATACTTGTACAAGACCTGGTTGATAAACTCACTGCCATTGTCCGAGTCCAACCCTTTCCATGTAAAAGGGGTCCTCTTTCTTATCTCCTTCAAAGCCCAGAAACTATGCTCCTGGCTCTTCCCCATGATAGCTTCCCCTTCCCACCAACCGGAGGAAACGTCCGTGCTGCTCACTGTGTTGATATACTCCCCCAGGGTTGATGAGCCACAATGAACAACCAGATCTGCCTCTATGTAACCAACCTGTGATGTATCCCACGCGGTAAGCCTGATGGGAATCTTCTGCTTCAGAAGGCAGCTCGGCCTGGGCCCGTCTTTCGCTCTCAGTAGCTGCAGGTACTCTCTCTCACGCTTGAGCTTTCTGTCAGTCGTTGCCGGGCTCACTACCTTAAGCTTCAAAGCCACCTCATCCGATATCTCAATCTCCCCAAACTCCCTTAGTCTCTCTACCTCTGTCTCCAACAGAGGCTTCAGCCTTTGCGCACAAGGACAGTCGAAGATCTCCCATATCTTAGCCAGGGCAGATGTAACCTGCCCGTCATACACTTCCTTCCTCTTCTTGCGTCGCTTCGGTCCAGGAACCGCTCTGTGAATCTTCCAGATAACGTACTTTCTTGATTGTCCGGTATTACGGCAGTATTCGTCCAGCAACTCCGTCTTCTCCTTCCTGCACCCAGCTTTGAAGTAGCTCTCCTTGATTACTGCCAGATATTCATTCCTTGAATGCATGTCCATCCTTTCCATGGCCCGGTGTAACCTCCTTCCAAAGTGCTGACCAGGCCAGATGATAATGCTTCGGTTAGATTTTTTGTGATTTGACCACTCCCCCTTCGGTTAGATTTTAGATGATTCAAATCGGGGGGTGTTGCTGTCCAGTGAAAATGTCACCCTACTTGTTC
>CAYSBO010000011.1:0-19065 GCA_964429285.1 uncultured Dehalococcoidales bacterium
GCCTTTCATACTATCACCATATTATTTCGGTGAACCACCTCATCCCCATAATCGTAGCCGAGGAGGCCGAGGATTCTGTCGGAATGCTGCCCGCCTATGATAGCCAGATCAGAGGAGCTATAGTTGGAGATGCCACAGCCGATGCGTTTGCCCCGCTCGTCCAGGATATCCACAATGTCGCCGCGGTGAAACTCACCCTGGGCATTCACAATACCCGCAGGAAGCAGGCTCTTGTTCTGTTCACTGAGCGCCGACACGGCCCCAATGTCCACAGTAATCTTCCCCTTGCAGGCAAGTCCGCTGAGCATCCACCTCTTCTTGCTCTCCATCTTGGTCACGTGTGCAGGAAAGAAAGTGCCTGTTTCTTCTCCCTCGCTAATCCTCACCAACGTGTCCGGTTCGCTCCCATCTGCGATCACCACGTTGACCCCTGAAGATGTTGCCAGCCTTGCTGCCTCAATCTTGGTCGTCATCCCGCCAATCCCCTCACGGCTGGAAGTATTTCTGGCCACGTGTCTGATTTCGGCGTCAATCTTGTCCACCCGGCGGATAAGTTGAGCTTCAGGGTCGCAATGCGGGTCGGCGGTATACAAGCCTCCGATATCGGTGAGCAGAACCAGAAGGTCGGCATCAACCAGATTGGCCACCATGGCAGAAAGATTGTCGTTATCCCCAAACTTGAGTTCTTCAATCTCATCGATGGCCACAACGTCGTTCTCATTGACAATGCAGACTATGTCGAGATCGATAAGAGTCAGCAGGGTGTTACGAGCGTTCAGGTAGCCGCTGCGGTCGGACAGAGCTTCCCTTGTAAGTAACGCCTGGGCTACGGTTATGTCATACTGGCTGAAAAGCTCTTCGTAAGCGTGCATCAGGTGGCTTTGCCCCACCGAGGCCAGGACTTGCCTGAAAGGAGTGTTCTTGCGTTCCGGGACCCCCTTAAGCTTCCGCCTTCCCGAGGCAATGGCTCCGGAAGAAATTACTACTATCTCCTTTCCCTGGCGGTGAAGTCGAGCCATCTGTTCCACCAGGCTCGACATGACCTGCAGGTCGAGGCGGTCGCTGCCCGACGTGAGCAGACTCGTACCAAGTTTGGCCACTATGCGACGGTAAGACACAAGCATCAATCTAGCAGTTTTCACACGTACTGACAACCGAAGCCAGCAAAAGGCAAGACATTCCGGCCCCGATTAACCCATGGCAAAGGCCAGAACCCGGGCTACGCCATCCCGTACAATCGGCTTGCAACCGCATCGGCCCTATACATAAGGCAGGCACGCGCCCGCCGACCGCCTGTCCGGCGGCAGCTAGAGACCTGGAGCAGTATGCTATAATCTGTGCCGTACCTTGCCACAAAGCAGGAAAGACTACATATGACGGGCACAGCCTGTTGCCCATGAGGACCCGGTCGAGAGTATGCAAACGCTGCTTCAATGTGACTTCGACGGCACGATCACCGAAGAAGATGCCAGCTTCTTTCTCTTGGATGCCTTTGCCCAGGGAGACTGGCGACGACTACTACAGGAGTACAAAGAGCACCGGATATCTGTGGGGGAGTTCAATACCGCGGCCTTCAATATGGTAAAAGCCGACAGACGTATGCTGCTTGAGGCCCTCAAGGACAAGGTCAAGGTGCGATCCGGTCTCCGCGAACTGGTGAATTACTGCATGGGAAAAGACTTCAGATTTGTCATCGTGAGCAACGGCCTGGATTTCTACATAAACGCGACTCTGAAAGACCTGGGATTGGAGAACCTGGAAGTCCATGCGGCGCGGACTTCCTTTGACTCCGAAGGCATGAGAGTTCAGTACATAGGACCTGATGGCAAGCCACTGGAGGACGGGTTCAAAGAGGCGTACATCCAGTCGTTTCTAAGGCTGGGATACAGAGTAGTATATATTGGAAACGGCGACTCAGATGTGGCCCCGGCAACACACGCTCATCACGTTTTGGCTACCGGCGAACTGCTGTCACTTTGCAGCGAAAACAACTTGAATTGTAAGTCTTTTGAAAGCTTCATTGACGCCATCGGGTACCTTGAACAGATTTCACAGGTCTAGCTCAGAAGCAATTTCCTTCATCGCTGCGACTCCCAGGCCGACGAACTCTTCCAGCCCCAGGCCGATTTCCCGGCACTGGGCCACTTGCTCTCGGTTAACTCCAGGTGCAAAGCTTTCTTCTCGAAAATATTTCATCACCGTTTCGGTGGTCAATCCGTTCAGTTTGCCGGGGTGAACCAGACCAGCAGCAGTAATGAGCCGACTCAAGGGATTGGCACAGAAAAGGGCCTTGTCCAGCTTCGTCTCCCGGGGAATATCATGAGCTTCGTTGTGACACAGAATGGCATGAGTCATGGTCTCACTGGCCCCCAGTTCTTCAGCTATGTCGGCTCCCAGTCTGCTGTGGCTACTCATATCATCTTTGACCAGTTCTATGTCTATATCGTGAATGAGGCCTGTAAGCCCCCACTCTTCTTCGTCCTCGCCAAGTTCTCTGGCCAGACTCCGCATGATCGCCTCCGTAGCCAGCATATGCTTGATCATGTTCCTGTCCTGCACATTGGCGTAGATGGAATCAAGAATCCTCTCCCTGTCGAGCCCTGGTGTCATGTCAATACCTTCTCCCGATGCCTCACCAATATACCACGTAGATATTGCCCCGTGGAAGAGCCATCGTTCTGTGCCAACTGCTCGGGTGTGCCGGCATCCACGAGGTAGCCACCATCGTCACCGGCTCCGGGACCAAGGTCAATAACCCAGTCCGCATTCTTTATTACATCGAGTTGATGTTCTATGACAACTACGGTATTCCCCTGACCCACCAGACGCTGCAGTACCTCCAGGAGGCAAGCAATGTCTGAGAAAGACAGGCCGGTGGTTGGCTCATCCAGTATGTACAGCGTTTTGCCTGTAGAGCGACGGGATAGTTCGGTAGCTAATTTCACTCGCTGGGCTTCGCCCCCGGAGAGGGTCGGCGCCGGCTGCCCCAGATGAATATACCCCAGACCTACGTCCCGCAAAGTCTCCAGCTTCTTCTTCACTTTGGGGATATGCTCAAACAGAAGCAAAGCTTCCTCCACCGTCATATCCAGTATCTCAGCTATGTTTTTCCCTTTGAAGTGTATTTCCAGCGCCTCACGATTATATCGTTTCCCCTTGCATACCTCGCAGGGAACAGTGACATTGGGCAGAAATTGCATCTCAATCTGAACGTAGCCCGCCCCCTGACAGGCTTCGCACCTCCCACCCTTTACGTTGAAGGAAAACCGTCCCTGGGGATAGCCGCGCATTCTGGCTTCAGGGACAGCGGCGAAAAGTCCTCTAATAGGTGTAAATGTCCCGGTATAAGTCGCCGGGTTGCTTCGTGGGGTACGGCCAATAGGTGATTGGTCAATGTTGACAACCTTATCGATGTGCTCTGTGCCGAGGATGTTATCACACTCGCCGGGTCTCTCCTTAGCCCGGTAGAAGAGGCGGGCCAGCTTCTTGTAGAGGACTTCGTTAATGAGAGAGCTTTTGCCGCTTCCGGAAACGCCGGTAATGCACACAAACCTGCCCAGGGGCATGTGGATATCGACGTTCTTCAAGTTGTTCTCCCTGGCACCGTGTATCACCAGCTCTTTGCCCGAACCAGGCCGACGCTCGGGCGGCAGCGGAATTTGCCGCGCCCTGCTGAGGTACTGTCCTGTTGCTGACTGAGGACAGCCCATTATCTCCTGCAATGTCCCGGCAGCGACAATCTCTCCACCGTGCTTACCGGCCCCCGGCCCCATGTCGATAATGTGGTCGGCGGCTCTCATCATAGCTTCATCGTGCTCCACGATGATTATGGTATTATCCAGGTCTCTGAGCCGCTTCAGCGTGGCTATAAGCCGGGAGCCGTCGGCAGGATGCAGACCCACTGTGGGCTCGTCACAAATGTAAAGGACGCCGCTAAGCCCGCTGCCGATCTGGGTAGCCAGACGAATCCTCTGGGCCTCACCACCGCTCAAGGTCGCCGAAGGACGGTCCAGGGTCAAGTAACTCAGGCCTATATCCCTTAGAAAGCCCAACCGGGCATGAATTTCTTTGATAACCTGCCTGGCTATGGCAAGTTCCCGGGGACTGATTCTATCACCCAGTTGTTCCACCCAATTCAAGGCCTCTGTGACAGGCAGTGCCGTAACATCCATGATGTTCCTGTCCATAACGGTGACAGCCAATGACTCCGGTTTCAGCCTCCTGCCCCGGCAGGTTGGGCAGGGATTGGATGCCATATAGCGTTCAATGTCCGCCCGGACGCTGTCAGAAACTGTCTCTCGATAGCGGCGTTCCAGATTTGGTATGACGCCTTCGAAATTGGTGTAGTACTGCCGCACTCTGCCATAACGGTCTTCGTACGTAGCAGGCACTGGTTCGCCCCCATCACCATATAGGATTACACGCAGTGATTCCTGCCTCAAATCCTTGACCGGCGTGGACAGAGAAAAACCGTGGCGACGGCCCAGAGACTGCAGTATGCTGCTGTACCAGGTGCTGACCTGGCCGTTCCTTGCCCAAGGCTGAATAGCTCCTTCTCCCAGGCTCAGTTCCCTGTCGGGGATGACCAGGTTGGGGTCGATCTCCAATTTGCAGCCCAGCCCGGTGCACGCGGGACAAGCGCCATAGGGGCTATTGAAGCTAAATGTCCTGGGGGCAATCTCCCCCAGACTTATGCCGCAATAGACACAGGCAAAGTGCTCCGAGAAGAGCAACTCCTCCCCGTCCAGGACTTTAATCAGCACAACGCCCGACCCCAGTTTCAACGCTGTCTCCACGGAGTCGGCAAGCCGGGTGGCATTTTCCTTTTGGTCTATCTGCAGCCGGTCCACTACCGCCTCTACGGTGTGCTTCTTGTTCTTATCTAGTTGAAATTCCTCGGACAGGTCGTAGATTTGCCCATCGACTCGAACCCTGACGAACCCGGCCTTCTGCAAATCCTTGAATATCGTTTGATGCTCACCTTTGCGGTCCCTGATCAGTGGCGCCAGAATCATAATCCGGCTACCCTGAGGTATTTCTTGAATGGCATCCACAATTTGCTGCACCGTCTGACGCGAGATTTCTCTTCCGCATTCGGGGCAATGGGGATGCCCGATACGGGCGAAAAGCAAACGCAAATAATCATAGATTTCAGTCATGGTGCCCACGATAGACCTCGGATTGTGGGGTGGCCCTTTCTGGTCGATAGATATGGCCGGGCTAAGCCCTTCAATGTAATCAACGTCCGGTTTCTCCATCCGGCCCAGGAACTGCCGGGCATAGGCAGAAAGAGACTCTACGTAGCGGCGTTGCCCCTCGGCATATATGGTATCGAAAGCCAGAGAGCTTTTCCCTGAACCGGAAACCCCGGTGATAACTACCACCTTGTTCCGGGGAATGACCACATCTATGTTCTTGAGGTTATGCTCTCTGGCACCCTTGACAAATATGATATCCGGCATCGGCTCTATTGTAGCACCAGTACGCGTGCTTCTCCAAAGAAAATCAACGAGGGAGCTATGCATATCGAACCGGCACTGCCAGCGATTTTGGGGGCCACCGGTTTCCTGGAAACGATGCTCCAACCGAGCCCGGCGGGTGTACGGACCCGCAGCTACGTTGGTGCCTTTGTCAAAGCCCCGCCCCGACTTGTCGGGGCGGGGCAATCTGAAGAGATCTACGCGACTATATCAGGCCGCCAAAGTGCATCAATACCGGGGCCAGCATCAGTGAAATCACCGACATCAGCTTGAGCATTATGTTCAACGAAGGCCCGGCAGTATCTTTCATAGGGTCACCGACTGTGTCTCCAACGACGGCGGCCTTGTGAGCATCTGAGCCTTTGCCGCCAAACTTTCCGGACTCAACCCACTTCTTGGCATTGTCCCAGGCACCGCCGGCGTTGTTCAAGGTGATGGCCAGAATGAAGCCGGTGGCCAGAGCCCCAATAAGAAAACCCGCAAGGGCGTACGGGCCCAGGACTAGTCCCACAATCACGGGCGCAACTATCGTCATTATGGAAGGGACCAGCATCTGCTTCAACGCTATCCTGGTAGCAATATCCACGCACTTGCCGTATTCCGGCTTGGCCGTCCCTTCCATCAAGCCCTTAATCTCACGCCACTGCCGGCGGACCTCCTCGATGATCGCTGATGTAGTGACTCCCACCGATTTCATCGTCATAGCGCAGAAGATAGGAGGCATAAGGGCACCTACAAGTATGCCCAAAATAATCGGCATCTCCAGCAAGCTTAATTCCCGAGGCAATACCAGTCCGCCCTCGGAGACTGTCACTATGCCTACCGCCATAGCAAAGGCCAGGATCAAACCCAGGGAATTCAGGGCGGCAGCACCAATCGCAAACCCCTTGCCTGTGGCGGCAGTCGTATTGCCCAGAGAATCCAGAGCGTCGGTCCTCTCGCGCACCTCCTCGGGTAACCCTGCCTGCGTAGTTATCCCTCCGGCATTGTCGGCTATGGGTCCATACGCATCGGTAGCCAGCGTGACGCCCAGGGTGGACAGCATACCAACAGCAGCTAAGGCCACACCGTAGAAGCTACCGAAGGAATAGGCAACTGCAATTGCCGCAGCTATCAAGACTATTGGTGGCCAGGTGCTCATCAGGCCGGTGGCGAATCCTCTAATTATGGTAGCACCGGCACCGGTAGTGGAAGCTTCGGATATTTCCTGAGTAGGCTTGAAGGCATAGGAGGTAAAGTAGTTCGTGCTTTCCCCCATCAAGGCACCGGCCACCAATCCGGCAAGCATCGCCCAGAAGAGGCCCAGGCTAGCCTGCAAGAAATAGATTACCAGGAAACCAAACACCGCTGCCAATATCGTTGCACCGAGCGTCCCCCGGCGCAAAGCCCCCAGAAGCGCGGACATGTCTACCGTCTCTCGAACCCTGACCAGAAAACAGCCGATGATGGAGGCTACAACGCCCCCAGCCATAACCAGAAGCGGCAACCACCAGGCATGTTGTAGAGCTACCTGGTCCGAAAGCGTAGGAAATAGTATTCCCGTAAGCCATGGCGCCACTACCACACCAACAGTCGTAAGCGTCATAGTAGCAATGACGGTCTCTACGTAAGACTCAAGCAAGTCGGCACCCATGCCGCAGACATCGCCCACATTATCACCCACGTTATCAGCTATGACCGCTGCATTCCTGGGGTCATCCTCGGGAATCCCCGCCTCCACCTTACCCACCAGGTCGGAACCTGCATCAGCTCCTTTGGTGAAGATACCACCACCTACCCTGGCAAAAAGGGCTACCAGTGAAGCACCGGTCCCAAAAGCAGGGATAATCTTCAGGAACAAGACGGGCTCTTCAGGCGAAGCGAAAGCGAAATAGAGAACGGATAGCCCTATAATGCCGATACTGACTACAGTCAGCCCCATAACCGCTCCGCCCCTGAAAGAAAGCTTTAGCCCCTCATTCAGGCTCTTCTGTGCTGCGGCGCAGGTCCTGCCATTAGACCTCAGCGCCATGTTCATGCCGGCGTAGCCGGCGCCCATCGAACATATGGCACCAAAGACAAAAGCCACAGCCACTCTCCAGCCCAGGGGCGGGATAACTGCCAGGATAATGGCTATTATCACTCCCACGATGGCCAATGTGCGATATTCGCGGTGGATAAAAGCAAGCCCCCCTTCTCTAATGGCGGCAGAAATCTCCTTGAGCCGCTCTGAGCCTTCGTCTTGCCTCAGGACATACCGCACGAAGTATGCCACTACAGCCACCCCGATAAGCCCTACGATTACGCATATCCAGACTAGGTCCATAGCCCTCCTTTCTGTGCAGACACAAAATTAGGGCACTCAAGCCATGTCCAAGCGCCCTCACTGCTGTCTTCTACAACAGGCATATCCAAAGGCTAACTGTAGTATAGAAAACCTTTGTTTGTCAATCACCCGGTCAGGATGACCTTCCGTAAGCACAGAAGCCGGAGCAAGAGCTGACTAGCTCCAACTTGTGGAGATAGCCTCAGGAAAGAAGCGCGGAGGCTAGGATAAATGGAAACATGTCTACTGCTAATACCTTGCTTCAAAGTTCACTGACGAATCATGTGGTATAATTACGATTACGACGTATGCTGGGGCCAACGACCAGTCTGGTCATCTAAGAGGAGGACAGAATGAGACAAGCAGCAGGTATTATGTTGATAGTTTTTGGTATGTTCTTGCTAAATACTGTGACTTCTGCTCTGAAGGGCTACGGTATTGATATTTCTGAACTTGTTTTCAACCTATTAATGATTATTCCGGTTGCGTTTCTTATTACTGGTGGGATTTTCTGCCTGAGGAAAACATACTGGAGAGTATGCTTGGCTTCAGCTTGGGTTGCAGCCTTCATAATGATTATGTGGTTGACGGGTTCCCATCCTTATGGTTTACATTGGTTGTCATGGGTCTTCTCTGTTCTAGGGACGCTCTCCATAATATTCGTTTATCTTTCGAAAGAAGAATGGATGGTAATCCAAGAGTAACCAGATGTTCTATACGAGTCAATATCTTCGTGGCTGGTTAGGCGCAGCACTAATGTCCCCCGGGAGCACCCTCTTTGCCTTATGGATTATCTGGCTTTGAGTATCTGCTTACGGGGCATCGCTGTTAAGGATGACCTGGCGGTGCAAAGTCTTCCTTTTGTTTACCAGATGTGTGATATAAGGTAAAATAAATTCGGCTCGCGGGAGTAACTCAGTGGTAGAGTTCCTGCCTTCCAAGCAGGGTGTCGCGGGTTCGAGTCCCGTCTCCCGCTCCACCCATCTGCAAACCATCACAGGCAAAAATGATATGAAGCTCTGTTCCTATTACCAGTACCCTGCCCTGCCCGGGTTTCGACCAGAGTAACTAGTTCATGGAAGTTGGAACCCTGCAAGCGCATCCTGCGAAAAACGCAGATTAGGATGGTGCTCCGTAACGATGCTATAATTCCGTCATCGTGCCAGGCAGCTGTATTCATATACAGCCTGGATCAGCTACACATTACCCCTATTCCAGGTGCCTGGTCAGAACAGCGGAGGCCATGACTTATGACAAACATGATATACCTCGTCCCCCACACCCATTATGATGCGGTCTGGGTCCTGACCAAGGAGGACTACTTCTATATCAACATCGAACTGATACTGAGAAAGGCGGTGCAGCTGATACAGAAGTCAGATTACAAATTCTTGATCGAGCAGACTGCATTGATTGAAGAGATTGAAAGAAGAAACCCGCTGCTCTTTCAAAAAATAACAAGGCTGATCAAGGCAGGCAAGATTGAAATCGCCGATGGCGAATACTTGATGGCCGATACCATGATCCCTAACGGAGAGACTCTTGTTCGCGAGATACTATTTGGAAAGAGGTATGTGAAGGAGAAGTTTGGTATAGATGTCCCCGTGATGTGGGCTGCGGACAGTTTTGGCTACAACGCTCAGTTGCCTCAGATCCTGACCAAAGCAGGCTACAAGTACTTTGCCTTTCGCCGGGGGGTGGATAGGGCCAAACCGTCTGAATTCTGGTGGGAGGGATTGGATGGTACCAGAATCCTGGCACACTGGATGCCCCTTGGCTATCGAGCTGGTCTTGACCTCTCCACACTGGAAGAGAGTTTCACCACACTCAGGGAAGCTGCTACCACTCGTCATATTCTGATGCCCTCCGGGAGTGGCGTGACCCTGCCGCAGTCCGAAACCAGCCGAACAGTGAAAAGGTGGAACAAGACGCACGAGGATTCACAAATGAAAATTGCCCGGTCTTGTGACTTTTTCCAGGCGATAGAGAAAGAAGCTGCAGACCTGGAGGCCAGGACTGGTGAACTTTACTGCGGCAGATATTCTGAAGTGTTTCCCAACGTCTGTTCCAGTCGCATGTGGATAAAACAGAGCCTCAGAAAAAGCGAGAACCTGCTGTTAGCCTGCGAGAAATGGGCTACCGTTGCCTGGCTACTGGGCATCCCTTACCCCAGCGATGAATTCAACGACAACTGGAAAAAGATTCTGTGGGGGGCTTTTCACGATGTGGCACCCGGCACCGGCATAGATGAATGCTATGAGGAAGCAAGGGACAATTTTGCCCATCTTGAAGACCATCTTCCCCAAACACTCTGGGATTTGCTGTCATTTGTTTCCCAGCGTCTGCATGACCGGGAAGACCTGGTGGTATTTAATCCGCTTTCATGGGAGGTGCGAAACTGGGTCGAAGTCGAATTGTGGCTGGAGAAGGGCAAGGTTAGAAGGATTGAGGGACTCAAAAGCGGCCAGGAGGAAGTGGAGGTAGAGATACTGGAATTCACCCGCTATGCGGATGGCTCCTATCAGACTGTCAAGCTTGGCTTTGTGGCTACGGTTCCCGCTGTAGGGTATCGCACATACAGGATTATGAGCAGGAATCCGCGCGGCGTAAAGGCTCCGAAGATTAGAATTAGAGGGAATAAGATCCAGAACCAGTTCTTTGACGTTAAGGTTGACCCGTCCAATGGACTAATTGAAGTCTCCCAGGACGGCAAGTTCATAGTCAAAGGAAACGAACTGGTTCTGGAGGAGGAAATAGGAGACCTCTATTATCACCGCCAGAACCTGGAAGAGTCTTTCAAAACGGAGGGAGACAAGGGGATCAAATACGGTAAATTCAGAATGAATAGCTTCAGGATCGATAAAACCCCTCTCAGGAGAGTAATCAACATTGAGAGTGACTACTTTTCCCTCAGGTGGCCTTATCGGCTGGTGGAGAAATTTGGGTCCCGTCTGTGGCGCCACAAGTTTCTTTCGGTGACAAAGAAAATAATCATCTATGAGAATATTCCTCGCATTGATTGCCTGACCACGGTTGACAACCGTCATCCTCAGATACGAATGAGGGTCAAATTCTCCACCGATATCGATTCCCCCGAATATCAGTCTGAAACCCAGTTCGGCGTGGTCAGCCGGCCTGTGGACCAGTACCATTTTCACCCCGATGAACAATGGGTGGAGGAACCATGCGGCATCTATCCAGCTCTGAACTGGACCGACTATTCTGACGAAGAAAAAGGGGTGACATTGATTAACAAAGGCCTCCCTGCTCATGAGGTCAGAGACAAGGAACTCTATTTGACCTTGTTGAGGAGCGTTTTGATGCTCTCATCCGACGGAGAGACCGGACCTGCCATCCCCACCCCCGATGCTCAGGAATTCAAGACCTACCACTTTGAGTACTCCCTTTTTCCACACAAAAACGACTGGAAAGAGGCGAATTCATTCATGCCGGCTTACGAATTCAACCACAACCTGATTGGATTTCAGTTGCCGCCTAAAACGCGTAGGAAGACTGAGACGCTCCCTTCGCGCCTGTCCTTTCTTGAACTCAAGCCAGAGAATCTCGTCCTGGTTGCGCTAAAGAAAGCGGAGGATACCAGCGAACTGGTCCTGAGATTCTTCGAAACAAAGGGGGAGAAAACCACGGGAGTGGTGGTCATATTCAAGGAACCGGTATCGGCGAAGCGGGTGAACATGTTGGAGGAGGAGGAAGAAGAAATTGAATGCCAGGGTAAGGAAATCAGGATCGAAGTGAACCCCTTCGAAATAGTGACCCTGAAGGTCAAATTCTAGAAGTCATAACGAAGCAGCTTTTCTTCCTCTTCATCCGCCTCACATACCACTGAGCCTTCAGGGTCAATAATCATACTGCGTCCAAGACTAACATATTCCCCCTGGGATCCAACTGCGTTAGCCTTGGCCACGAAGAACCCATTTTCTACTGCCCTGGCAACTGGCAAGGCCCGATTCTTATCTACCTTACGGCGTGCTTCTGACGGGGGATAGTAATGGGCCGCCAGGAGAAACACAACCCTGGCGCCCGCTTTCGCGTATTGCCTCGCCAATCGCGGGTCGTTTTGGTCCCGGCAGATCAGAAGACCGCATTCGACTCCCTTCACTTGAAAGGAAAGCGTCCCTCTTCCCCTGGAAAAGTACAACTTATCGAAGTCAGTCAGGTGCTTCTTGAAGTATTTGAGCCTGTCTTTTGCCGATACAACAACGGCAGCGTTGTACACCTTCCCATCCTGCGTAAAGGGAGTCCCTACAGCAACCATGATCTCTTCCGAGGCAACTGCCCCTTGCAGCCTATCCAATCCTTCCGCAACCTCCCCCCAGTTGACGGTATCGAAGTCCCGCTTATAGCCAGTAAGGCTACATTCCGGAAAGCATACGAAGTCCAGCCCCAGGCTTGCCGCCGACTTGAGGTATGACAGGATCTTTTCCACATTTGTTCCTATTTCATTGCAGAGGCTGATTTGAGCTACTCCAGCTTTCACTGATCTCCTTCCAGGAGTAAGCGGTTCACTGTTCGACTATTTCCCCAACGGCCCTTGCCCAGCCTTCAGGGCCAATCCCCTCCACCCTGTAGAGGTTGGGTATATCTATGTCTTCCCAGGTCCCTCCCGGCTTTTGGACCAGGACGGGGAAATCTACCTTTGAGAGCATAGGTAGGTCGTTGGGGCTGTCACCTATGGCTATGGTCTTTATCGGTCCCAGTTTACTGCGGAACAAATCGATCAGGATTTGTGTGGCCTTACCTTTGTCGTTGGGTCCAGTCACGTCATAGTAGCGGCCGCCAGAAGTATAGCTGAGACCTCTTTTCTGTATCTCATCTAACACTCTGTTAACCTCGCCTGGCGTTCCTTCAAGGTTAAGGGTCTCGTCATATTCCCTGGCTTTAGCTCGCCGTGCGGCCTCTACGTCGAGTCCCGTCAATGAGGCCACTTCCTGTGCACTCATATCCCCGAAGCCTGCAAAATTGACCCCGGTGTCATCCCTTATGCGGGCCAGAATCTCCCTAATTTGATGATAGGGGATACCGAGCTCGATTACCTGGTAGCCATCTTTAGCCTTGTGATAGTCAAAATCAAACGGAAAATAGCCTTGAGACACGAAAATGGCTCCCCCATTCTCCACGATGAAGGGGTCGCTTAGCTCCAACTGTTGTCGATATACCTCTTGCTCAGCTCTGGTCTTGGCCGAGCAGAAGACTACAGGCACTTCCTGGCTTCGTAAGCGCTGTATGGATGGCCAAGCTCTGGCATAAGAGTAGGTTTCCAAGTCGAGCAAGGTGCCGTCCAGGTCGGTGAAAACGACTGGCTTTGGCTTCATCGGTCTTGACCGCTCCCCTGAACAAATGCTGGCTCGGTGTTATTCATTGCTTTATTCAGATACCTGCCTTGTCCAGAAATTGCTCGATCCTGGACCTCTCGGCATCATTGAGCAGATTATTTCGATACACTACCGAGTCCAGGAAGAACTGGACATGTTGAGGAGTCTCCCAGAGTGCTTTTTCCACATACCGGTAGCCATAGCGGGTGGAACTGGCTAATTTCTCCTGACTCACTTCATCACTCTCATACCCGGCACGCTCGACCAATTCAGGGGTGAAGCCATTCTTGCGTGCTATTGCATCCAGGGTACTGTGTATCCCCGTGCCATGCTGTGCTGCATCTTTGCTTCGGTCGGCATATTCCGCGGACAAGCCAAGCCTTTTGGCTGCCTCCCGGTGGGGACGTTTGCCAACCTTGTCTTCGGCGGAGGGGATCTTTAGGTGAGGCGACACACTCATCGCCAGCTTGACTACTTCCATATCAACATAAGGAAATACCTTTTCTACACCATGGGCCATGGCAATTCGGTTCTCCCTATCAAAAGTCTCCACATCGGCTCTTTCCAAATCACCCCACATGTTCTGCAACAGCCGTTCGTAGCCATCTTGAGCAATCACTCGTGGATACCAGGTGTAGCCACCCCATAGCTCATCCGGGCCCTGGCCGGAGAAGATTACTCTGAGACCGTCCTGGCTTGCCATCTCCACTGCGGCATATACTCCTATACCGGCTTCGATCTGCACCAGGTCCCTCTCCTCCACCGCAATGGCTACCCGGGGTATGTATCCCTCAATCTCGTCCTGCCCCAGCGTCCTCACCTTGTGTTTCAGCCCCAGTTCTCGGGCAAACCGTCTGGCATAGTCAATATCAGTCGAGCCCTCTATACCGGCAGTATAAGTGGTTACCTCGATACCCTTCGTGGCACATGTGTCTGCGACCATCTTGGCTATCAGGCAGCTATCTACACCTCCTGAAACCAGTGCCGCCACCCTTCTCACATCGCCCAATCTCTTTTCAACAGCCGCCTTCAGCAGGGCACAGTAGCTGTCAGCAGCCTCAATCGGGTCGTCTATAGTCACCTGGATGTCCATCTTGCTCAATGGATAGGCTTCGTCGAGAACCGTGCCATTCTTTCCAAACGCTACCAGCGTTCCTGCCCGCAGTGGCTTTACGTTGCGCATCCCTATCTCCCACATTGCAGTCTTCCTGGAGGCAAAGGCCGCAACTCCGTTGCTGTGGGCATAGAAGACCGGTCTTCGACCGGCAAAATCCCGCATGAGTACAACTTGCTTCCCGTCGCTCGCCACCAGACAGTGTTCGCCGTCAAGCGCGGGCGCCACCTGTTTTACCGCCTCAACCAGGTTATCTCCGTATCTTTCCGCCAGCAGGTAAGCTACTATCTGAGCCGCACTTCCATTAGCCGGTTTCTCCTTTGACGCCAGGCTCGACCTTAGATTATCACTGTTATACAGGTTCCCTTCGTAAAGCACGGATAAACTACCGCTGGCATCAAATCCAGGCCTTGTTGAGACCTGTTCTCTGGTAGCAAATGAGACCTGTCCCAGAGCCCGCCCTCTTATTGGATAGTCATCCCTTTGCCACCGATGCAACACTCCGTTTGAAACAAGCCAGGGCTCACCAGACATATCGCTATCCAGGGTGTTCATCATGGAGTGTACCTGGCTGCTCACATCTTCGTCATTCCCACTTACGATACCGCAAATAGGGCACATACAGACTCCTTTCTGGCTCTAGGAACCAAATCCACAACATCCATTAGACCGGTGTCTTCCCTGACTATCAGATTTGGCGGCGAAATCAGCCAGGTCATGCTGCCGAAGCTCAGGATCGGCCTGCATTTGACCCAGTCCAGCCATCCGGCCAGACCTTAGTACCTTTGTCCAGTATGCTCCCTGCAGCCACGCTCACACCTTCACCTAACAGGCAGTTATCGGGAATGTGGCTGCCCTGTTCCACATAGCTGTGGGAGCAGACTACGCAATTGCTCAGTATTGCTTCCTCGCCCACTCTCGAGTGGTGCCATAGTACCGCTCCTTGCACCAGTGCACCTTTGCCAATTTCACAATGCGGCCCCAGAACAACAGGGCCTCTTAGCCTGGCATCCTCAGCAATAGTACACCCCTCACCGATCAAAACTGGGCCCTCAAGTTGAGCGGCAGAATGTATCTGACTCTTTCCCTCAGATTGAATGCCTGTACCCACTTGCTGCAAAAGAAGGTCATGGTTCGCCTGTAAGTACTTCTCCGGTGTACCGATATCAATCCAGTAGGCGTCGGAGGGATAGCCCAGGATACGCTCACCCATCTCGAGAAGCCGCGGGAAGACGTAGTTCTCGAACATAGATGGAGTTGATGCTGGAATAAGTGCTAAGACCTCGGGCTCCAATATGTAGATGCCGGCGTTTATCATGTTGGTGGTGACCTTGTCCCAGGTTGGCTTCTCAACAAAGCGCTGCACCAGGCCCCGGGAGTCAGTTTCCACCACTCCATATATAGTAGGATTGTCCACCGGTGTCAGTGCAATGCTGGTTTTGGGCATGACTTCTTTGTGGCGTTTCATCATAGCCGTGAGGTCTATCTCCGTAATAATGTCCCCGTTGAAAACCAGAAATGGCCCATCCAGGTAGGATTCAGCATTCTTCACTGCTCCGGCCGTGCCCAGAGGCGAGTCCTCTACCAGGTAGGTCAGCCGAACCCCGAGTTGAGTACCATCACCCAGATAACTTTGGATGGGGTCGGGAAGATAACCCATGGCAAGGACAGCATCGGTCACTCCGTGCTCCTTCAAATAGCCCAGCAAATGCTCCAGGAAAGGACGGTTCAGGATAGGCACCACCGCCTTAGGGGTATTGCAGGTCAGTGGACGTAGCCTCGTCCCCTCCCCACCCACCAGAATCACCGCCTTCATGCCTCTTCCTCTAGAGCTGAGTATGATTTCATGTGCTCCGCCATAACCTCGGTGAATTTCTTCAGGTTGGCAGTCTTCGGTGGCGTAATAAGACGCGGCTTTGGCGGCTCTTCGTCTGGCTGGACTGCATTTTGCTGCAGAAGCTCATCGATGATTAGCCGCCTGGTCTCTTCTTCGCAGAGTGGAGAGTGATAGATAGACCCTAGACCCGGCAACAGCATCTCCACCAGAAGATGCTGGCCACCTTTTTCTTCATGCAGGTGGGGGTTCCTGGTCTCAGTCTGAAATATCTCGATGCCGTGTTTGGCAGCGGTGGCATGTGTCATGGGTAAAATACCACCAAACCCTTCAAAGATAGATATGAGTTCCTGGGGTTCCACAGCATAGCCTGATGCATAAGTGAGTATTTCCGCCAGTTTCAAGCTCATGGCATGCTCCCCGGCATTCCCTGTCTTAATAATCTCGGTGTCGAATCCAGTCTTGTTTGAGATCAGTGAATTCATATACCTGTTAGTGATCTCCGATACTCGCCCCCACCTCCTGAAGTGCATACCTGCCGAAATCTTGGGCTTGTAGCGCCACAGAACCCTGACCATGCTATAAGGGGACTTAGCCATGCTGAAGCCTGTCGCGTAGCACCTGGCATATTCCCATACAGCACCGGGAAAATAATTGTCCGCATCGATGAAGCCAACAAAATCTTTCCCAGCGACCATAGCAATAAGGATTGCAGCTACCATGCCTTCAGCCTTGCCGTTCCTTATGAGTCCATCTTCCCCCAGAATGCTGGTCCAGCCGGCATCGGACAGAGCTCGGGCCAGTACGGGGTCCTTCTGGTGGACGATCAAAGCCTCGCGTCTGGTGAAGTGGCAGAATTGGTTCAGGGCATCTTTTTCCATCCTGAACCGGTCGACACGCTTTCTCTGGCTATTAGAGACTACGATTATCAGACATTCATGAGGAACGCCACTGATGACACCCTCGAATAACTTGAGCTTCTCGTCCTTGGTGGGTACAACAATGGCCATCTTCTCTTCGAAGTCCTTGATGACGTCCTCCTCGATCTTCTGCACAGCGATATTCTCCTGTGGAGGAAGTTCTTTGGCTCTGCCAGAGTCGAGTTCCAGTACCTGCTGCACATCGTTAATCCTGACAGCACCAAAGCGCTCAGTGTATCTGGGGCTTTCTATTCTCATTTTCCTCCCCCCTGCCCTGGGCATGAACTAAAGTGCTCCTTAGGGCCTTTAGTCACATTGTGATTTGGTGTAGGCTTCGTAATTGAGTTTCGCTTAAGAAGATGTGTTGACAGTCTATCACTTCGCATCGATGAGGTCAAAGGTATAATCGTTTGGCCAGGTAGGCAAAGTAGCTCGCACCTTGATGCGCTTCTGCTACCAAACCAGTTGTTGCCTGACGAGCAAGCATGATAAAATCAGCACAGCAAATAGCGGGACACCGACAGGACGGTCATCTGACTGTTGCGAAGAAAGAGGCCGTTCTCTCCCGCCTTTCAGGTTCAAAGAGGGCTGGAAATGGGGTCAGCGACCACTGCTCCTTCCAGGCAAGTTGGCGCAGGCTGGAGTCTCCTCTACCGGCCGGAGCAGATTTGTCTGTCGTGAAAAGGAACCCCTGGACCGCCGAAAGAACGGGCTCGTAGCTCAGTGGCAGAGCGGCCGGCTCATAACCGGTTGGTCGCAGGTTCGAATCCTGCCGAGCCCACTAGGCAGCACGACGGACGAGAATTCAGTTCATCTCAGAGCTTCTGTCTACTAGCTCTTCTGCTACGCCGCGGGCACCGGCGCGCAAGACAACTCCCCACCCTTCCAGATCTCCCGCGCTTGAAAGTGGAAACCCGCATACTCATCCACAGTCGAATGTTGACAATAATTTGATGTGGTGTATAATGTACTATACATAGTAAGCCGATGTATCGGGTCTCGGCCAAATGCAGGGTAAGACTGTAAACTACGAAGAATTAGCGCCCGGTTATGAATTCCCCCTTACCACCTATGAACTCAGTGCCCCGCTCGTTTCGAAGTACTTGAGGGCCGTGGATGGTACGGGTGATGGATTTGTCCCCCCTCTGGCTATCACGGCCTGTGCCATAGCAGCTATGACAGGATCGCTTTCCCTGGCACCCGATACTATCGCTATACATGCTTCACAGGAGTTGGAGTTCCTCAAGCTGGTGCCTATCGGCACTATTATAGAATGTCACATTAGAGTGGCACAGAAAATAACCCGAGGTAAAATGAGCGTACTAATCCTGGAACTGGAGATCTTTGACCAGGGCAAAGAAAGGGTGCAGTGGGGAAAGGCAACTGTGGCACTACCTACCTGAAAGAGAAATGCTTACAGAAATACAGGAAGGAAAGACTCTTGACCCGGTGGTGAAGCAGATCACCCAGGAGAAAATCAACCTTTATGCTGAGGCATCCGGTGATTTTAATCCCATCCATGTAGATGAGTCTTTTGCTGTTAAGACTCCTTTTGGGGGCACCATTGCCCACGGTATGCTTAACCTCGCTTATGTATCGGAGATGATGACTTTGGCTTTTGGACGAAGCTGGCTATCCGGAGGTAAGCTACGCGCAAAGTTCAAGGAGTCGGCACGTCCCGGAGACACCCTCACTATCAATGGCAAAATAAATTCCATTGAACAGAAAGATGGTGTATCATATGCAAATTGCAGTTTTGAGTGCCGTAATCAGAAGGACGAAACAGTAGTCACAGGGGAAACCATAGCAAAGCTCTCGACTGATGAAGAATAGAAATATTGCTCACAACGGCCGGGTAAGGGTGGCAATCGATGCCATGGGCGGCGATAATGCCCCCGAGGAGATAGTCAAAGGGGCGGTGCTCGCAGCCCGCAAAGGCGGCGATGTAGAAATCTTCCTGGTCGGTACCACCAAGGCTCTGGAGGATGAACTGGCCAGGTATAAACCTGTCAACCATTCATCCATCCACGTGGTGGAAGCCAGCGACGTTATCAATGAAAATGACTCGCCTGTCGCAGT
>CAYSBO010000011.1:19165-24830 GCA_964429285.1 uncultured Dehalococcoidales bacterium
GCAAGACGGAGAAAAACGGTGGTGGCATTCTGTGGGGCATTGATGGGGTTGTCAGGATAGCACATGGAGCTAGCCGAGCACCCCACATAGCTAATGCTATAGAAAGCGCCAAGAAAGCGGTAGAAGCCGACGTCATCGAAAGCTTGAAGTCGGAATTAGCAAAATCTAACCAAGGGGGCAAATTATGACTGTTGAAGAGCAAGTAAGAGAAATCGTGGCCAGAATTACCCGTGTTGACCCGAGCATTATTACCCGGGAAAGCACATTCAAAGACATCAAGGCAGACTCCTTAGATATAGTGCAGGCATTGGTAGCAGTCGAAGAGCGCTTTGAGATCGAAATCCCTGACGAAGACGCCCAGAAGTTTCAGAACTTCGGCGATTTTGTCTCTTATGTGGAAGGCAAAGCAGGGCAGAAGGAGATGGTCTGACCATGTCCCTTAAAGGGAAGCTAGCTTTGGTCACAGGCGGTGGACGAGACATCGGCAAGGCCATCGCCTTGAAACTTGCTTCCCAGGGAGCCGATATTGTGGTCAATTTTTTCCGGCATCGCGATGCCGCGCAGCAAACAGCTAAGGAAATTGAGGCTCTGGGGGTGAAAGCTGAACTTGCCCGAGCTAACGTGGGTGACCCGGCAAAGATCCAGGAAATGTTTGACATGATTGGCAGCAGATTTGGACATCTGGACATCTTCATCAATAACGCAGCCTCGGGTGTAGGCCGTCCCATAATGGACCTGGATACGAAGGCCTGGGAATGGACTATGGACATCAACGCCAGAGCCTTGTTGCTCTGTACCCAGAGGGCGGCCAAGTTGATGGATGGGAGGGGCGGCAAGGTGGTCAGCATCTCCAGCCTGGGTTCGCGCTTCGTCCTGCCCAACTATACTATCGTTGGAGTCTCCAAAGCGGCGCTGGAAGCTTTGACCCGTTACCTGGCCATAGAGCTGGCACCCCAGGGTATATGTGTCAATGCCGTGGCTGCCTCTGCTGTAGAGACAGATGCTCTGAAGTTCTATTTTAAAGAAGGGCTGGTAAAAGACAGTCATCAAATAACCCCCGCGGGAAGGATGGTCCTTCCTGAAGATATCGCCAATGTAGTAGCTTTTTTGTGTAGCGAAGAGGCCTTCATGATAAGAGGACAGACGGTTATCATCGATGGAGGAACCTCTGTAGGGCCCTTCACTCGCGTGGAAACGGAAAACAATGAACAAGTCCAACAATCATAATAACTCAAACCATTCTTGGGGCACGCTAGAGGTACCAAGGGTCGTAGTTACCGGCATGGGCACTATCAATCCCCTGGGCTTAAATGTGGAAGAGTTCTGGGAGGGACTTGCCGCCGGAAAATCAGCATTTCGCCCTATTACTCGCTTTGATACCACCAACTTTAGAGTGAAAGTGAATGCCGAGGTGACTGATTTCGACCCAACCAGGTACATGGATTTGAAGGTAGTTGATCGGACTTCAAGGACCATTCAGTTTGCTATTGCTGCGGCCAGAGAAGCGATAAAATCAGCCGACCTCGAAATGACTCGGGAAAATCCTGAGCGGGTAGGTGTCACCATTTCCACCATGACGGAGCAAGGCTACATTATCAGAGGATGGGAGCTGTACCAAAGAGGGGGTCCTAGAAGAGCTGACCCGCTGTTTATCACCAAGTCAACTGCCAGTGCAGCCTCGATGCAGGTGGGAATGCTGCTTGGTGCCAAGGGCCCTAATAGCGCGGTGAATAGCCTCTGTGCCAGTGGCGCTGATGCTATCGGTGCAGCGATGAATTTCATCCGCTTAGGATACGCTGACGTCATGATCGCCGGGTCTTCCGACGCTAGTCTGGAGCCTGTTTCCATAGCCGGACTGGACATAATGGGAGCTCTCTCCCGTGAACCTGATCCGTCCAAAGCTTGCCGCCCCTTCGACCTTAATCGCAACGGTTTCGTATATGGTGAGGGCGCCGGACTACTTGTTTTGGAAAGCTACGAACATGCCCAAAGGCGAGGCGCAGATATCCTGGCTGAGATTGCCGGTGTGGGCTGGTCTTTTGATGCCTACGATTCAACCGCTCCGGCCCCGGAGTCCGAGTCCTATGCCATTCGTAGCGCTCTACAGAATGCCAGGGTGACGGCTGAGGAAGTTGATTATATCAACGCTCACGGCACCAGCACTAAGCTGAATGACGCCAGTGAAACCAGAGCTATCAAAATGGTATTCGGAGAACGTGCTTACAAGATTCCCATAAGCTCCACCAAGTCCATGATCGGGCATCTTGTTACCGCCGCTGGCGTTATTGAGACGATTGCCACTCTACTGGTGATGAACAAAGGGGTTATCCATCCGACCATAAACTATGAGACGCCCGATCCTGATTGTGATCTCGATTATGTTCCCAATATGGCTCGCCCGGCTCAAGTGAATGTATGTCTGTCCAATAGCTTTGGTCTGGGTGGCGAAAACTGCTGCCTGGTGCTAAGGCGCGTAGATGACTGAATGCCGGCAATGGAATTAGACGGTAAGGTATCTCTGGTAACCGGTGCTTCGCGTGGCATAGGTAGAGCTATTGCTCTCAAGCTCGCCAGTCTCGGTTCCAAGGTGGCGGTCAATTATGTAGCAATTGAAGCCAGCAACAAGGCAGATGCTGATGATTTGACCGAGACCATAACCGGTCTGGGCGGGGAAGCCATATCGATTGAAGCCGATATTCGGGATAGTGGGGCGGCGAAGGCCATGGTAGAGCAGGTGGTCGACAAGTGGGGTAAGATTGATATTTTGGTGAACAATGCCGGAATCAACAGGGATACCCTTCTTCTTAGAATGCCCGATGATGCCTGGGACGATGTAATCTCCACCAATCTGCGTGGGGCCTACCTGTGCACCAAGTATGCCGTGAAGTACATGATGAGGCAGGAATGGGGGCGCATCATAAGCGTCGCCTCCGTTGTGGGTAGAGTCGGGAATGCGGGACAAAGCAATTATGCTGCTTCCAAAGGCGGGGTTATCGCCTTCACCAAGAGCGTAGCCCGCGAGATCGGTTCTCGTAACATCACTGCCAATGCAGTGGCCCCGGGTTTCATTACTACCGGGATGACGGACAGGCTGCCTGCGGAAAGGAAGGACGCCATACTGGCAATGATTCCGTTGCAGCGCTTTGGCCAACCTGAGGAAGTGGCTGAACTGGTAGCTTTTTTGGCCACTGAAAGAGCAGGCTATATCACAGGACAAGCCATCACCGTGGATGGCGGAGCGTTTCCCTAGGCATTTTCTGGCGCAACATTCTAGCCCCTTCTTGCAGTGTTTCGTACGGTATCCATCTACATGCCAATATCTTCTTGCTATTTGCAGAAAGTCGCCTTGCACTCCTCAATCAGATTCTGCGGGCGAGGTTTGAATTAAGGCTATAGCCGTATGGTCCTTCACCTTAACTCTCTCTTCAATGCTTCCGCGACTCTGGCAAACTCTTCGCTATATCTTCTCTGGTGCTTGGAAAGAAAATCTTGCCATTGAGGAAGCTGTTTTATGGCCTCATCAACGGTCAGTTGAACGAGCATGGTGCTTTGTCCTTGCTGGACTTGCTTTACCCTCAACTGCGGATTCCTCTCTACTTCGGTTCTTAAGCTATTGTAAGCTTGGTCAATCTCTGCCGTATACCTCTTCCGGAGATCCTCCATCTGCTCTAGGTTCAGCTCAACTACGGGAGTATTCTGTTCTTCCTTAAGGGTCTCTACGGCCAAAATGCCTTCCTTTCTCCTTTGCAGCTCGGCCGGGGTGTTGCCAGGACTGAGAGAATCTATCAGTCTTGTCTGAGCTTCCTTCAATAGGGACGGCCTACCTTCTTTCTTCAGCCTCTTCCACAGGCCTTCGGCGTCAATCTTACCTTGATAGAACTCCGAGAGGAGGGAATTCACCCTATCGGAATCTATCATCTTCTGTTTCTCTTCCTGCGTCAGCTCGCCAATTCTGGATAACCTTTCCCTGGCGATTGGCGGAAGGTCTTTCTCCCAATCCATCATTGCCTGCCCCCTTTCCAGCGGTTTGCCAAAATTCCCATAGACATTTTCCTCATGGCAACAAAAGGAACGGCTTATATAGTATATAATAAACATGTATTCGGGTAGAGCGATGGGAATCAGACTTCATCAGGAGCCGCAGCTTCAGAATCCTATCCTGGTGGCTAGTTGGCCCGGCATAGGAAATATCGGGCTAATTGCTGTTGATACTCTGAGGGCGACGTTAGAAGCAGAGGAGTTTGCAGAGATTGAGCCCTGGGATTTCTTCTACCCCTGGAGAGTGGAGATTCGCAAGGGAGTGTTGGAATACCTGGAATTTCCCAGTAGCAAGTTCTATTTCAAAACTATAGGAGGAAAGGACTTCATATTCTTCGTCGGTGAAGAACAGCCGACCGAAGGGGGAAGAGTATATGCTCAGGGCAAGAAGGCCTACCAGATGGCTAACCTCGTTGTTGATGTGGCCGACAGATTCAAATGTAGCAGAATCTATACTTCCGGGGCAGCCGTATCATTAACCCACCATACCGTGAAGCCAAGAGTGTGGGCCGTGCCCAATAGTGAAAGGTTAATCCAGGAAACAAGAGGATACGAGAACACCATACTCATGTCGGACATCGAGGGAAGAGGTGGACACGGAACCATCACCGGGTTGAACGGCCTTCTGTTGGGAGTAGCCAAGAAGAGAGGTTTTGATGCTATCTGCCTGATGGGTGAGATACCGGTATATCTTCAGGGATTGCCGCTGTCCTATCCCAAAGCCTCAAGATCAGTGCTGGAGGTCCTCAGCCGCAGTGTGCAAATAGAGGTCAACCTGGACAGACTGAATGAACTGGACGAGAAAGTGGAACGAGGAATCGAAGAATTCTACCAGCAAATTCCTCCTGAAATAAGGACCCAACTGGATAGATTGAAGCATGTGGCCTATGCCAGACCGACCGAGCCCGGGCCAATTACGGAAGAGGAACAGAAGAAGATCATGGAAGACGTCGAGAAGTTCTTCAAGAAGGGAGGTGGGGCAGGTTGAGTCAAGAATATTCGGTGAGAATCCACAAAGAACCCCAGCTCCCTCGATCCTCCCTGGTGCTTGGTTGGAGGGGCGATGTGGGAAATCTGGGAAGGAAAGTCACTGATTATCTGAACCGGAAGCTGAAGGGGCAAGAATTTGCCGAAATCAATCCAGAGTACTATTTCCCCCTGGGCGGAGTGGCCATAGAGAGTGATCTGGCCCAGTTTCCAGAAAGCAAGTTCTATGTATGCCCGGAACACGAGCTGGTGATCTTTCAGAGCGATTCCCCCGGAGCCGAGTGGTATGGATTTCTGAACTCGGTGTTGGAAGTGGCTGAGCGTCATTGTCAGGTAAAGGAGCTATACATTATTGGGGGGATGGTCAGCTTGGACGCCCATACCGCTCCTCGCCAGTTGCTTACCGTAGTCAACTCTGCAGAACTCAAGGACGCCTTGAGCGAATACGATTTGATCGGAGATATGGATTATCAAACCCCACCAGGGGAGAGGCCAACCTTGAATTCCTTCCTCCTGTGGATAGCCAGAAACAGAAGTATCCCCGGGGTAGGCCTATGGGTGCCGATACCTTTCTACCTGACGGCACTAGAGGATGCTCAAGCCCAGAAGAAGGTCCTGAGCTTTCTGAACCAAAGGTTGG
>CAYSBO010000012.1:0-22627 GCA_964429285.1 uncultured Dehalococcoidales bacterium
AGATCTTCTTGGATTCCAAACGCTCTCGTTGTAGCATATTATAGAAGTCGGTATAGCCGCCAAAGTTAAGTTGGTAGGTTCGCTCCAGTTTGACGCCGCGATCACGGAAGAGTCTGGTCAACACGCGATGAGTAATAGTGGCCCCAACCTGGGATTTGATATCATCGCCGATAACGGGCAGTCGCTGCTCGGCAAATCGATTCTGCCAGTAGG
Source organism: uncultured Dehalococcoidales bacterium (assembly GCA_964429285.1). Lineage (GTDB taxonomy): Bacteria > Chloroflexota > Dehalococcoidia > GIF9 > AB-539-J10 > RBG-13-51-36. The sequence goes on from CAYSBO010000012.1 coordinate 214, forward strand.
GCTCGCGGGCAATGAAAACGGGTATACAATTGACGAAGCCGCAGCCAGCTGCTAGCACTTGCTCCGCGTACCATTTGGTAGCCTCTTCGCTTCCTACAGGCAGATAATTAACCACCACGTCGGTTTCGGTGTTCTTGAGTATAGCCACAATGTTAGCAGTCGGACCCGGTGCCTTGGTAATGACTTTGGATAGATAGGTGCCGAGTCCATCATGGGTCATGCCCCTCTCAACTCGAACGCCTGTCTTGGGCACGTCAGTGAATTTGGCAGTATTGTTTGGTTTGACGAAAATGGCCTGAGCCAAATCCTTGCCTACTTTGTTCTTGTCAATGTCAAATGCGGCCACGAAATTGATATCAGATATGTGATAGCCTCCCAGGTTGACATGCATTAAGCCGGGAACAAACTCATCTACCTTAGCATCTTTATAGTAATGAACTCCCTGCACCAAGGAAGAGGCGCAATTACCAACACCTATGACGGCTACGTTTATTGCTCCCATTATCACCTCCGTTTCGAAAAAGCGTACAACGTGCTACGGGAATCGAGCCTCACTCATTGTGCGTCCGTCTGTTCCGCACGTAGAATAGATTTCTGGGGTTGCCGGATTCCTGTTGTTGTCGGTTGCGTGCTGGGCATCTTGTAGCTGTGTATGCCCGGCAGCCAAAGCAGTAGCCTGCTTTGGGAACCGCTCAGAGTCTAAGGTCAAAACCACATCCAGAGCGTCTTTCTGTACACCACTTTATACATATTTACGTACCCTAATGTCAATACCCTGGAATGATCTCGGCGAGGAACGAGTAGGGCTATTCACTATTCAGTGGTGGTCAGTTCCCTGATCAATTTGAGCACCCTCGCACCTCGCTCGATGGAATCGTCATAGTAGAAAGTGAGGTGCGGTGTGTATCTCAGTTTTAGGTGTGCTGCGAGTTCCTTGCGGAAGAATCCTGAAGCTTTGTTGAAGCCCTCCAGCATATCCTCCCTGTTAATACCGTTGCCCAATGTGCTAACAAACACCTTGGCGTACTTTAGATCGGGTGAAAGGGTGACTTCTGTTACCGAAATAAGGCTGCTCAGTCTGGGGTCATTGACTTGACGCTCGAGCAGTCCGCTGATTTCTCGCTGAATAAGTTTGCTTGTCCGTTCACTTCGCCTGCTCATTTGGGTCTCCTATCCAGAAAGTACGGTCAACCTACTCTTTCTTTTCGGTAGAATTCAATGATATCGCCAACCTGAAAATCGGCACTCCCCTCGATAGCCAGTCCACATTCGAGGCCAGTGGAGACTTCAGTAACGTCCTCTTTGAAACGTCTTAAGCTGGAGACCCGGGACTCCCCAACAACCTTGTTCTGGCGCAATATTTTCACTTGGGCATCCCTCGACGCTTTTCCTTCCACGACGTAGAGTCCTGCTATTTTCCCCGTCTTGCCACTGGGAAACACAGCCCTTACTTCTGCCCGCCCGCCGAGCACTTCGGCATAGGTGGGCTCAAGCATCCCTTTCAAGGTCCTGTCCACGTCTTCTATGAGCTTGTAGATCACATCGTAGTGCTGGATGCTGACTGCTTCCGAACCAGCTAGCTGCGTTGCCCCAGTTGAGGCAGCAGTGTTGAAACCAATGATAATTCCTTTCGAAACCGAGGCCAAAAGCACGTCACTCTCCGTTATGCTCCCGCTAGCCGCATGGATGACTCTGGCTTTTGCTTTCTCTGTGCCTAACCTTTCTACAGAAGTCTTTATAGGTCCAATGCTGCCCTCCACGTCCGTCTTCAAGACTATGTTGAGTTCCTTTACTTGCCCGTCACTTATTTGGCTGGAAAGAGCGCTTAAGCTCAGGGTAGCGCGTGGTCTGGCCTGTTTCTGTTTTTCTCCGATGGTTCGCGCTTCATGCTCATCGAGGAGTACAACAAAAAGGTCTCCCGATCTTGCTACAGCGTTCAGGCCGAGGACTTCCACAGGAGTAGATGGTTCAGCTTTGTGGACTTGCGTTCCTTTGTCATCAAACATCGCTCGTATTTTCCCCCAGGCATCACCAGCTACCACAGCATTGCCCCGCTTGAGGGTTCCTTTCTGAACGAGAAACGTAGCCAAAGGCCCTTTAGTTTTGTCCAGCTTTGCCTCGATGACCACTCCTTCTGCGGCGCCTTCGGGATCAGCCTTTAGTTCCAATATGTCGGCAACCAAGAATATGTTTTCCAATAAATCCGATATCCCCTGCTCTTGCTTGGCTGATATGGGCACGCAAACAGTATCGCCACCCCATTCCTCAACCACCAGGCCTAAATCAGCAAGCTGCTGTTTTGTGCGTTCCGGATTAGCATCAGGTTTGTCAACCTTGTTGATGGCGATGACTATGGGTACGTTGGCGGCCTTAGCGTGGTCTATAGCTTCCGTAGTCTGAGGCATGACACCGTCATCGGCGGCAACTACCAAAACTACAATATCGGTCGCTCGCGCCCCTCTGGCTCTCATCGCAGTGAACGCCTCGTGGCCCGGTGTATCTAGAAAGGTGATTTTACGTCCGTCTACTAAGGTCTGGTAGGCCCCAATATGTTGGGTGATTTCTCCCACTTCCTGAGCGGTGACATTGGTCTTTCTAATGACATCAAGAAGAGTGGTCTTGCCATGGTCAACGTGGCCCATAACAGTAACCACTGGAGGACGAACCAGCGGTTTGCCTTTTCCCCCTTCTTTCTGGGAGGGCAGAGTTGTATGCTCTACCGCTGCCTCAGCACTGTAGCCTAAGTCTGCGGCTATACTGCTTGCAGTGTCAAAGTCGATGACTTGGTTAACGTTGGCCATGATGCCGCTACGCATCAGCTGTTTGATTATCTTTACGGGTTCTACTTCTAGTATGTCAGCTATTTGCCTCACGGTTACGGACTCTGGAAGCTCAATCTGCGGCATGCCTTCCTTCGCTTTCGGTCTGTTGTGTTCCAAATTCAGCTTTCCTCCAACAAATTATGGCCATACTCACTTAACATCTGCCGATTCTCATTGCCAAGTTTTGTTCGCAAAGCATATTCCAGGCGATTCTTCTTCAGCGCTACTTCCCAACATGCTCTGTTGAGGCACAAGTAAGCACCCCTGCCTGGCTTCTTGCCGGACATGTCTACCTCAACGGTTCCATTTCCGGTACGTACCAAACGAATCAACCCTTTCTTTTCATTAGTCTGTCGACAACCTATGCAAGTACGCTGAGGTGTACGGTTATTCCTCAAACTCTTCACTCCAGTCACCATCGGCCTGCTTTTTATACCTCGTCGCCTTCTTTTTACCTTTAGCTGCCCCCTTTTCCTTGTCTGTTGTTTCCCCTTTTAGTGCACCCAGCAAGATATCTTCAGCGAAGCGAATCTGTTTTTCTTCGGACTCCTCGCGTGCAGCTTCCACGGTGCTGGGAAATTCAACCAGCTCTTCTAGCACTGTCTCACCTTCCGCCACTTCAAAGGGAGCGGCTTCTGCCGCTATTTCGGGTTCGGGTTCTTCTCTCGCTGGAATCGGAACAGCCTTTTCAGCCTCAAAGGCAGAGACGCTCTTGATGTCGAACCGCCAGCCTGTGAGTTTCGCTGCTAGCCTGGCGTTCTGACCCTCTTTGCCAATAGCTAAAGAGAGTTGCTTATCAGGCACAACCACTGTAGCCACCCTTCTTTCCTCGTCGGTCCTGATGCTGGCTACTTGAGCCGGGCTAAGGGCGTTAGAGATAAATGTTCCGGGCTCGCTATGCCACTGGATCACATCTATTTTTTCGCCATTTAGTTCATTGATTATGCTTTGAAGCCTTATGCCTCGAGGGCCAAGACAGCAGCCTACCGGATCAACATTTTCCTGAGTAGTTGCCACTGCCACTTTAGTGCGAAGTCCGGCCTCGCGAGCTACGGCTTTTAGCTCCACAACCCCATTGTGGACTTCGGGGATTTCCAATTCAAATAGGCGACGTATGAAGTTAGGATGAGAGCGCGAGACAATTACTTGAGGCCCTCTGGCCCCCTGGACGATCTCGAGAAGATAGAACCTGAGCCGCTGCCCTCTGTAGTAGTGTTCATTATGAATCTGTTCACTCCAGGGCAGTATTGCCTCTGTTCTGTTCAGTCTGACATAGATTCGCTTAGCTTCAGTGAACTGAATTGCTCCACTAACAACCTCTCCTTCCCTACCCGTGAACTCTTCATAGACAATACGGTGCTCCGCTTCGCGTAGTCTCTGTAGCACGACTTGTTTCGCTGCTTGAGCAGCAATACGGCCAATGTTATTGGGTGTAGACCGTATGTTTACTATGTCGCCAACTTGTGCCGTAGGCCGGAGTTTTTGAGCTTCGTCCACGGCGATTTCGCGATTGGGATTGGCGACCGACTCAACTACAACCTTTTGAACGTAGAAATCGATTTCGCCGGCATTAGGGTCAACTCTTACCAAGACGTCTTGCTCCGGGGTGGCCATGTCCTTTTTGTACGCTGAGGCCAGTGCCGATTCCAGGGCAGCAAGAACCACTTCCTTAGGCAAGTTCCTTTCAGCCGAAAGCTGGGTAATCGCAGCCCTAAGTTCCGTTTTCACTTTCACTTTCCTACCTAGTTCCTGATACTTAATAAATAAGGTGGGTTCTCCCCACCTTATTTTCAATCTTTTTGCTTTAATGTACCATATTTGAGTGGAAAATGCAAAAGTTGGCCTGGATAGCTTATGGTTCCAATCGGCCGATTCACGCACGGACAGGGTGGCTCTGGAAGACGTGAGGATTCTGGAAATAGATTGAGAACTTCCGACAAGAAGGTGTAATATGTTGAAAGGGATGAAGCATGGCAGAGCACTGTATTTTTTGTCGAATTGTGGCTGGGGAGGTGCCCAGCGATATAGTATACCAGGATGAGGATTTTCTGGCCTTTAGAGATGTTTTTCCCCAAGCACCTACACATGTGCTAATCATACCCAGAACTCACATTGCATCCGTGGCAGAACTTACTGAGGGACAACGAGACTTTGCCGGGCGCCTCATGCTCGTAGCTAAGAAACTGGCTGAGAAAGAAGGATTAGCTGAGAGTGGTTATCGTTTAGTGATAAATTGTGGCCCTGACGGAGGGCAACTGGTGCCTCACCTTCACGTTCATCTTATTGGCGGCAGGAGGCTTGGGGGTGGGCTTGGCTGAAGGCTATAGGGACCTCAACTTGGCTATCAACTCGTCTACAGATTGGTCTGGGGTAGATGCTCCCGCAGTAACACCAACCTGGTGCTTACCGCAGAACCAGGAACTGTCAATCGCGTCTGCTGTTTCTACCAGGTGAGTCTCTACTATAGAAGAACAGATTTCGACAAGGTGTCTGGCATTGGCACTATTGCTTCCGCCTACCACTATCATCAGCTGGCTCTTGCGAGCTAATTGCATGGCGGCTTCCTGTTGGCCCTGAGTCACTTGACATAAAGTATCCACAAGGCGCATTTCGCTGATGTGAGAAGCGACCACTTCCAAGAGCTGCCTAGCAAATTCCATAAAGGCTGGTCGGGTCTGGGTTGTTTGGGAGATGATGCCGAGGCGTGATAGCGGTTTTTGCGACCTATCTATTTGCTTAGTATCGAGAGCGGCTATACCTTTGTCTCCCGTCCAACCCAGTAGTCCTCTGACCTCAGAGTGGTCTGCTTGCCCGAATATGACCACGTCAAAACCAGCCCCGGCCAAGTCCTTGGCTGTGTTTTGGGCTTTGCGGACTATAGGGCAAGTGGTGTCGATAATGTGAAGTCCACGGGCGCTGATTTCAGATAATACCGCTGGGCTAGTGCCATGAGTGGTGATAGCCAAGATTCTGCCTCGTACTTCGTCGAGATGGTTTATCGGCTTTGCTCCCGAATCAGCCAGTGTTTCCACCACCAGGCGATTGTGCGCCAGAGATCCCAGCGTTTCTATCTGACCATATTTGCTGACTGCCTCCTGCAACAACTTGATGGCGCGTCTGACGCCGAAACACAGTCCCAGTTTCTCAGCCTTCTCAACCTTCATGTCTTGTATAGGCACCCTGGTATTCCGGTGGTAGGAGAGCGGCGATTTCTGTCATCAGTCGGGTGGTTAACAATTGCCTTTGCGATTTACTCACCTTGCCGTCGGTTGGAGGGAGTTTGAAAGGCTTGCCAATGTGGACAACTATAGGAGGACGCTTCCACAGGCAGCTTATGCCCTTAATTTTGTCTGTGCCGACGATGCCGACGGCAATGATGGGAACATTTGTTTTTGAAGCTATAGCTGCGGGTCCTGGTTTGCCTTCCCTGAGTTTGCCGTCGTGACTTCTGCTGCCCTCTGGGAACATCCCCAAGACTAACCCTCTCTCCAATGCTTCTCTGGCCCTTTCAAGGGTTCTCTGTTTTTCTCTAATGTTCCCACCACGGCGTATAGAGAGAGAGCCAGCCCAGCGAAGCCAAGGTTTCAGCAAGGGAGAACGGAACAGCTCCTCTTTTGCTATGAAGTTGATCCATCGGGGGAAGCTGAACGCTAGAAAAATTGGATCAAGGACATGAACGTGGTTGGTTACCAGGATGAATGGGCCAGTTGAGGGTATGTTTTCTCTTCCTTCGGCTTTCCAGGAGAAAAGAATATGGAGCAGAGGTCTACATGTGGCTAACAGAATCTTCTGAGAGAGGTTCATCGGTTTACTGCCAAAGCATATATTTTGTCCACAACTTGTTCCAGACTGAGTTTCTCTGTGTCTATGATTACGGCATCCCCGGCAGGTTTTAGTGGCGAGACGGCTCTATTGATATCCATCCCGTCTCGCTTCTCTATGTCGGCGAGGACGGTTTCCAGGCTGGAATTCTGCCCTCGCTCCAATAGTTCCTTGTGGCGGCGCTTAGCTCTCACCGCCGTGGAGGCGGCCAGGAAAATCTTCAGGTCTGCCCAGGGTAGCACTACCGTGCTAATGTCTCTGCCCGCCATCACTATTTTCCGTCGCTTGGCTAGCCTGCGCTGCTCCGCTACCATTGCTCGACGCACCCCAGCTATCTTCGATGTTACGGAAACCTGCTCCTCTACTTCGGGGGAAAGTAGCTTGGAGGAGACATCTTCACCATCAACAAGCGGTAAGAGATAATGTCTCTGCGAGGGAACAAAATCAAATTTGGTGGTATCGGCCAACTGACAAAGTCTCTGCTCGTCCTGCGGGGAAACGCCCGATTTGAGGACCTTCCAGGTGAAGGCTCGATACATCATACCTGTATCGAAGAAAACGTAGCCCAGTCTTTCTGCTAGCAGTGAGCCTACACTGCTCTTGCCGACGGCCACAGGACCGTCTATAGCAATTACTTGTGGTTTCAAGTGTTCCTCCATATTATCATTCTAAGCTAGGCTGTCAAGCTTCCAGCCCTGAGCTCATGTAGCGTTGAATTCAGTTGAAGCTGATTAAGTCTGATGGTTACCCCTGCTATGGCCTATAGAAGGTAGAGAGAACCGGCAGCATGTCAAATCTGTTTTGTGTAATTATACTAGAAAACTCCTTAGATCGGCGTAGGAATAGATGAGCAACTCCGAGGAACTTCTTGAACCCAGTAATTTGCCTAAATTGCGGAGTTGGTTTAAGATATTTTCCTTTTTGGGGCACTTAATTTGCAGGGAGAGACTAAGATGGGCACAGTTGAGGAAAGACTAAAAGGGCTCAAAGACGGGGAGAGAAGGGAAAAAGCTTTGGGGGGGCAAGAGCAGTTGGCAAAACAGCGCAAATCAGGGAAACTAACTGCCCGTGAAAGGCTCGACCTGTTTTTCGACCGTGGCAGCTTTCATGAGCTTGATTTGTTTGTTCGGCATCGAGCTGCTCTCTTTGGCATGGATAAGGTTGTCGTTCCTGCGGAGGGAGTTGTTACGGGATATGGGACGGTAGAGGGTCGTCCGGTGTGTGCTTTTTCCCAGGACTTCACCTCCATGGGTGGAACCCTGGGTGAGATGCATGCCAAGAAGATATGCAAAGTAATGGACCTGGCCATGAGGTGTGGTGTGCCCATAGTGGGGTTCAACGACTCTGGTGGGGCCCGGATTCAGGAAGGCGTTGATGCTCTTTCGGGATACGGGCAGATATTCTTCCGGAATTCTGCAGCTTCGGGAGTTATCCCTCAGCTTTCGGCGATTATGGGGCCTGCTGCGGGAGGGGCAGTCTATTCACCGGCCATGACGGACTGGGTGTTCATGACGAAGGGGACAAGCCATATGCACATTACGGGCCCGGCGGTTGTCAAACAGGCTACCGGGGAAGATGTCACTTCTGAAGAGTTGGGGGGTGCCATGACCCATGCCACCAGGAGTGGTGTCTGTCATTTTGCCTGCGACAGTGACGGCGAGGCTATCGAACTCATGAGAAGACTTCTGAGTTACTTACCTTTGAACAACATGGAGGAGCCTCCTGTAGTTGAGGCTGCTGATGACCCCGGCCGCCTTGCTCCTGCTCTCGACAGCATCATACCGGACGAGTCCGATAGGGCCTATGACATGACGAATGTGATCCGTTCCATTGTGGATAACGGGGAGATGTTGGAGCCCCATTATCATTATGCTCGAAACGCAATTGTCTGCTTTGCCAGGCTCAATGGTAGAACAGTAGGCATCGTGGCTAATCAACCCATGATTCTCGCTGGCTGTCTTGATGTCAATGCGACAGACAAGATCACCCGATTCGTCAGATTCTGTGACGCCTTCAATATTCCATTGCTCACCATTGCCGATGTCCCTGGTTACTTGCCGGGGAAAGACCAGGAATGGTCGGGAATAATAAGACATGGAGCCAAGGTCTTGTGGGCCTACTCCGAGGCAACCGTTCCCAAGATTACCTTGATCATTCGCAAGGACTATGGAGGTTCATATCTTGCCATGTGCAGCAAAGACTTGGGGGCCGACTTCGTTTTCGCCTGGCCCACAGCGGAAATCGCAGTGATGGGTGCTGAAGGTGCCACACCGATTATCTTTCGGAAGGAGATAGATGCTGCCCCTGACCCCAAAGCAAAGGAACAGGAAAGAATTCAGGAATACCGGGATTCTCTGTACAATCCTTACATTGCTGCCTCAAGGGGGTATGTTGATGAAATCATTCTGCCCCGTGAGAGTCGCCCGAGGATAATCAGCGCTTTGGAGCTTCTTTCGACTAAGCGCGAGGCCAGGCCTCCAAAGAAGCATGGTAATATTCCTGCCTGAAGAGGTTCAAGCAAGGGTGAAATGAAAGATCGAGAGAGAATAATAGCTACTATCACTGCTGCTGTAGCTGCTTATATTGCAGAGACGGACAAGTCGATGATGGTGGGGGTACTGCGGCGGAAGCCGGCACCGACCTCAAACGCGTGGAGTAGATCTGGGCGTGACGAGATAATGCGGATGCGAATGCTCTGGCAGCGGAGGATCGTTCCCAAAGGAACGGCATCCGGCTATTGGTCGGAACTGAAGTCGTAGGCGAGGCAGAGAAGCCGGGAAGCCGTCTCGGTCCCTCGCCACTCTGTGAATGACAAGAAGCAAAGGTATTGTAACGACGGAAAGGAGCAGTCTATGAACGGAATAGCGGAAGGCCAAATTCCGGCCAAAGACCTGACATCTGACAAAGTAAAGACAAGGCCGAAGGCCGGAAACCCGGTCAAAGTGTGTGACACTACCTTTCGGGATGCGCATCAATGCACATTTGCTACTAGGATGCGAACCGAAGATATGGAATGGATGGCCGCCGAGATGGACAAATGCGGGTTCTATTCCATGGAGGTTTGGGGTGGAGCGACATTCGATGTGCCCCACCGTTTCTTGGGTGAAGATCCCTGGGATAGACCTCGCAAATTGAAGAAGCTGATGGCCAACACCCCTTTACAGATGCTCTTGAGGGGTCAGAACCTGGTCGCTTATCGAAACCATCCTGATGACCTGGTGGATGCCTTTGTGGAACAAGCCGCTGAGGTGGGCATTGACATATTTCGTGTTTTCGATGCCGTGAATGACGAGCGCAATCACGAACGCGCTGCCAGAGCAATTGAGAAAGCGGGCAGACACTACCAGGGGGCGATATGCTACTCTCTCACTCAGCCAAGGATGGGCGGCCCGGTCTATAATCTGGAGTACTATGTCAATAAAGCGGTCGTTCTCCAAGACATGGGTGCTGACTCTATTTGCATTAAAGACCAGGCTGGACTTATCTCCCCTTACGATGCCTACGAACTAATCAAGGCCCTTAAGGAGAACTTGAAGGTTCCTGTTGAGCTCCATACCCATTACACCAGCGGGCAGGCTTCCATGTCGGTACTGAAGGCAATCGAAGCAGGTGTCGATATCATCGACACGTGCTTGTCTCCGTTCGCCCTGCGCTCCTCCCAGCCGGCTATCGAGCCTCTGGTGGTTGCACTATATGGCACGGACAGGGATGCGGGGCTCGACGTGGAGCAATTGTTCAAGTGCGGTCAGATGCTTGAACAGATTGCACCTAAATACAGGGATTTCCTGGACACATCGGCGGTGTCGGTCATCGACGCGGGAGTATTGCTGCACCAGATCCCTGGTGGCATGACTACGAACCTGGTGGCACAGTTGAAGCAGGCCAACGCCCTGGACAGACTTGATGAGGTGCGAGCAGAAACTGCCAGAACCAGGGCAGAGCTTGGTTACCCCCCTTTGGTTACCCCCACCAGTCAGATTGTTGGTGTCCAGGCAGTACAGAACGTCCTGGCAGGACGCTATAAAATGGTCACCCAGGAAACCAAGGACTATTGTTATGGGCTTTACGGCCGACCGCCGGCACCCATCGACAAGAAAATCCAGAAGATGGTGCTAAAGGGTTATGAAAGGGGTGAAGAGCCAATCGAGTGCCGGGCCGCCGATATGCTGGAGCCGGAACTCGAGAAAGCCAAGGAAGAGTCTAAGGAATTCGCCAAGAATATTCAGGATGTTCTTATCTATGCTCTTTATCCTACTACTGGCGCTCGCTTCTTGAGATACAAATACGGAATAGACAAAACTATACCCGACGATTGGAAACCTCCCCGCGCTCCGAAGACCATGGAGGAGGTAAAGAGGGACGATGAACTTATTGCCAGAGCCAAAGCTGGCAAACTTGTGGAACGGCTGGAGAAAGTGGTCCCCGAAAAAGGGCCCGGTATGAGAACATTCAATGTTTTCGTTGACGGTGAGTATTATGAGGTGGATGTGGAGGCTGTAGGGGATTCTGCCCCTATCGCTGTTTCTAGGCCTGCAGATTCCGTTGCTCTACCACCTACGCCGTCCACGCCTGTGGAAGAACCCCCAAAGGTGGAGGAGAAGAAGACAGCACCCCCTGAAGTTGCCGAAGGAACGATGGTACTTGCTCCTATGCCGGGTATGATCATCCGCTATGTGGTCAATGTGGAGGATAAAGTAAAGGCTGGTGATACGCTGCTTATCCTGGAGGCTATGAAGATGCAAAATATGATTCCTGCGCCCGTTGAAGGAGTGGTTAAGGCGGTCAATTTCGGCCCCGGGGATTCGGTAGAAAGGGATGATATCTTAGCGGTTATTGCGTGAATTTGTTCTCATAATCGCATCGTATTTGAAGGCGTGGGATGGAGCAGTCAACAAGGCAGTAGGTGTAATGCGCAGCAAGGTTTCCATAATCGGTGCGGGCAACGTTGGTGCCACATCTGCTTTCCAGATTGCCGAAAAAGGGTATGCGGACATCGTGTTGCTAGACGTAATTGAAGGGCTTCCCCAGGCCAAGGGGCTGGATATGTTGGAAGCTACCCCCATAATCGATTCAGACATCAATATCACGGGAACTAACGACTATCAGGAGACTGCTGATTCAGATATCGTCCTCATCACCTCGGGGGTAGGACGCAAACCAGGGATGAGTCGGGATGATCTGGTGCTCACCAACATGAAAATAGTCCGTGAGGTCACCGAGAAGGTTGTCCACTATTCGCCTAACTGCATAATTGTCGTGGTGGCCAATCCCTTGGATGCCATGACCCAGTTGGTTCTTCACATTAGTAGGTTTCCCCGAGAGAGGGTAATTGGACAGTCTGGTATCCTGGATAGCGCCAGATTTCGGGCTTTCGTCGCTCACAAACTTGGTGTGTCAGTGAAGAATGTGTCTGCCTGTATTCTGGGTGGGCACGGGGACAGCATGGTGCCGATGACTAGGTTGTGTACCGTCAGCGGTGTCCCCATTACTGACCTTCTGTCTAAGGAGGACATTGATAGACTGGTGGAGCGCACAGTTAAGGGCGGGGGTGAAATAGTGAGTTTACTCAAGACAACCAGTGCGTTCTATGCCCCGGCAGCAGCTACGGCTCAAATGGTGGACGCCATAATCCTGGATAAGAAACAGATATTGCCTTGCGCTGCCTATCTAGAGGGGGAGTATGGCATCAATGGAGTGTTTGTAGGGGTTCCCGTGAAACTGGGCAGAGCTGGCATTGATCAAATAATAGAGTTGCAGTTGACTCCTGAGGAAGATGCGGCGCTGAAGAAATCAGCCAACGCCGTGCGAGAACTGATCAAGGTCATGAAGTTATGATCAGTGTTAGGTGCGATGAGGGAAATACGGGCCAATGACATAACGAGCACCGTAGCTCGTTTGTTTAAGCGTTCGTGCCACTATTTGCCTCCGGATGTGATAACCGCTCTGAAGCAGGCAAGGGAAGAAGAGAAATCGCCTGTTTGCCGTGGTGTACTGGATACAATGCTGGAAAATGTGGAAATTGCCGGCAGGGAGCGAATCCCTCTTTGCCAGGACACGGGTGCCGCTGTGGTCATGCTTGAACTGGGCCAGGAAGTGCACATAAACGGAGGGGACCTGTACGCAGCAATCAACCGGGGGGTACGCCAGGGGTATGACGAAGGGTATCTCCGCAAATCTATAGTAGGTCAACCTTGTTCTGCGAGGACAAATACGAAAGATAATACACCAGCTATGATTCATGTCGATATAGTGCCCGGGGATAAGTTGAAAATCAACGTGCTGCCCAAGGGAGGTGGTTCGGAAAATTGCTCTCGCCTGATAGTCCTGACTCCGGAAAAGGGGCGCCAGGGAGTTGTCGACTATGTCGTGAACCTCGTGGACGAGATTGGTAGCAATTCTTGCCCGCCGGTTATTATTGGTGTAGGCATCGGTGGCACGACGGAGGAGACTATGTTGATAGCCAAGAAGGCGCTACTACGAAAAGTGGGCGAATCGAGTCCTGACCCTGAAGTTGCCCACCTGGAGAGGGAAATTCTGCAAGAAGTGAATAATCTGGGCATCGGCGCTATGGGCTACGGGGGCACCATCACTGCCCTGGCGGTCCACGTGGAAACGTTTCCCTGCCACATCGCTAGCTTGCCCGTGGCCGTTAACATGCAGTGCTGGTGCGCTCGCCGCGAGGAAGCAGTGCTGTGAATGAGGTGGGAAAGTGGCCCAGAGAAGAGTACATGGCGGGCAAACATAGGGCACGAGCTACGTCCGAGAAAGTCACTCTTCCTTTGACTGATGAGGTACTGGCTGAGCTGAGAAGTGGGGACAGTGTTCTGCTTACAGGGGTTATCTATGCTGCCCGCGACGCTGCTCACAACAGGATGATCGAAGCTCTGGACCAGGGGAAGCCTCTGCCTTTCGACATCAGAGGGGCAACCGTATACTACATGGGCCCTACTCCGGCCAGGCCGGGAAGAACAATCGGATCTGCTGGGCCTACCACCAGTGATAGGATGGATGCTTACGCTCCCCGCCTGATCGCGAAAGGGCTGAAGGGAATGATTGGCAAAGGTTCGCGCTCAAAGGCGGTGAAAGATGCCATGGTCCAGCACAAGGCAGTCTATTTGGGGGCTATAGGTGGTGCCGGCGCCGTAATCTCCAAGAGCATCAAAAAGGCAGAGGTGGTGGCCTATGAAGGACTTGGGGCGGAAGCCCTTCGCCGTCTGGAAGTAGAAAACTTCCCCGTTACGGTGGTAAACGACATTTATGGCGGTGACCTGTATGAGCGAGGCAAAGCCAAATATCGGATGAAATCTCCCTAAGTATAGGTGCCCACAAGACCCTTTCTGTAAATAGGCCTGCTTGGCGACTTGAAGGGAACGGCTCTTGTTCCGAAAAGAAGTTCGCCTATTCCAGTAGGACTCATGACCTCCTTCTTGGGTTAATACGGCGTGGGCGGTTCTGACAAGTTTGCGTACGGCTTGCGCTGCGTGTCCGTGTTTATCCCCCAGCACTTTCTCGGTACGCATGTTATTTGCTATAGTATAGACGAAAGCCAGATATGGAACGGGTCATCATCTTCGACACCACCTTGAGAGATGGAGAGCAAGCCGCGGGAGCGAGCCTGAACCATCAGGAAAAGCTGGAAATAGCCAGGCAATTGGACAGACTTGGCGTTGATGTTATTGAAGCAGGCTTTCCCGCCAGCTCAGCCGGCGAGTTTGAAGCTGTCCGTCTTGTTGCCCGTGAGCTTAAGCGTCCCACGATCTGTGCTCTTGCCTCTGCCAGTATCGAAGCCATAGACAAGGCTTGGAAGGCGGTTGAAGAAGCAAAACATCCCAGGGTCCATGTCTTTCTTTCAGCCTCGGATATCCACCTGGCCCATCAGCTGAAGAAGAGCCGGGACGAGATTCTGAGGATGTCTAGGGAAATGGTTGCCCGGGCTAAGGGCTACTTGGATGACGTCGAATTCTCACCGATGGATGCCAGCCGTGCTGATCCGGCCTACATCTACCAGATTCTCGAAGGGGTGATCGATGCCGGGGCAACCACCGTTAATATCCCCGATACCGTGGGCTATGCTACTCCTCAGGAATTTGGTGTCTTGATCCGGGGCATACTGGACAACGTGTCTAACATCAGTGAAGCTGTGGTCAGCGTACATTGTCATAATGACCTTGGGTTGGCTGTAGCCAATAGTTTGGAGGCAATCAGGGTAGGCGCGCGCCAAGTTGAGTGCACCGTTAACGGCATTGGTGAGAGAGCGGGCAACGCCTCTTTAGAGGAGATTGTAATGACTTTGAGGACTCGCCAGGACATCTTCAACCTGGCCACCGGCGTTGACACAACTCAGATTTACCGCACAAGCCGTTTGGTGAGTGATGTTACCGGCTTTTCTATCCAGCCTAACAAGGCCATCATTGGAGCAAATGCATTCCGTCATCAGTCAGGCATCCATCAAGATGGGGTAATCAAGAAAGCTATTACCTACGAAATAATGGACCCGAAACTGGTGGGCATCCCCTCGAGTGCCTTGGTGCTTAGTAAGGTAAGCGGCAGACATGCCTTCAAGGAGAGACTGTCTGAACTCGGCTACACTTTAAGCGAAGAAGCACTGAACCACACCTTTCAGCGCTTCAAAGAACTGGCGGACAAGAAAAAGGAAATCACAGACCGGGATGTTGAGTCCCTGATAGCCGAGGAACTACGCACGGTTACTGAAGCATATCACCTTGACCACGTTGAAGTCTCCTGTGGTGACCATAGTCTCCCTACAGCGACAGTCAGACTTATTGGGCCAGATGGGCAAAGCCTGGCCGATGCTGCTTTGGGAACGGGCCCTGTGGATGCTGTGTACAAGGCTATCAACCGCATTGTGGGCATACCTAACAGACTCACTGAGTTCACTGTGCAATCGATTACCGGGGGCATTGATGCCATCGGGGAGGTTCTGATACGGATAGAAAGCGAGGGTGTAACCTATACCGGGCGGGGTGCTGCCACTGATATCATTGTTGCCAGTGCCAGGGCGTACATGAACGCTCTCAACCGCTTGTTGGCGGCAAGAGGGAGCCGACGGATTTGAGTACCGAGCTAGTGGTGATACTGAGGTTCTTGTTGGCTGTCGGGCTGGGGGCTGGAATTGGTTATCAGCGAGAACGGACAGGCAAAGCGGCGGGGCTACGCACGCACATACTGGTAAGCGCTGGAGCGGCTGTGTTCACCCTGGCGTCCATGTACGGGTTTGGTGCCGGGCTGGCTGACCCCTCTCGAGTTGCTGCTGGGGTGGTAGTTGGTGTAGGTTTCATCGGTGCCGGAGTTATTTTCCGCGGGGCACGCGGGGAAGAGGTGGCTGGGCTGACCACCGCCGCTACCATCTGGGTAACTGCCGCCATAGGTCTAGCTGCGGGTGCCGGACTGTATTTGCTTTCTGTTGTAGTAACCGCGGTCATTGTGGGTATTTTGCTGCTGCCCAAGATTCGTGGCTGAAGAAATAAGTGCGGGCTGTTTGTTTGTCATCGCGGGCGAAGCGAGGCGGGTCTAATGACAACCGCGGTTAAGGAGTTCTCGCGCACTTCGTTTTCAAGGGGGATTTGCTGTGCTTAAGATCTTGCACACCGCTGATATTCACCTCGGGGCAAGGTTCTCAGGTCTGGGAGACAAGGGCGCCCTTCAGCGAGAGCAGTTGAGGGCTACATTCAGGAATGTTATTGCCACTGCAATAGATGAAAGGGCGAATATCGTTTTGATTGCGGGAGACCTGTTCGATGCTAATCAACAGCCGCAAAAAAACATAGATTTAGTCATAGAACAATTCAACTTGCTAAATGAGAACCATATTCCAGTCTGTCTTATCCCGGGCACACACGATTCACTCGACTCCTCCTCAATCTACAGAAAAGTTGATTTTGAAGGAAAATGCCCCAATCTAGGCATTTTTGCAGACGAAAACATCTCTTACAATGAGTATCCCGACCTGGACTTAACGGTATATGGGAAGCCAAATCTGAGTAACAGGTCATACACTAGTCCACTAAGGGGACTCGAACGTTTGAGTTCGAGCAGGTTTCATATCGCTATGGCCCATGGGTCGTTCTATATCCCGGAGAGAATAGCGGAAGATGACCATGTCTTCAAGCTGGCAGAAATTCAAGCGAGTGGTATGGACTATTTGGCGCTGGGGCACTGGCATCGGGTCTTCAAGTGCTCAGAAGAGCCTCCGGCCTGGTATTGCGGCCCCCCGGAGTGGATACCAGACCAGAGAGAAAGAGGCGCTGTGCTTCTTGTTAGCCTTCTGGACTCAGGCCAGGTCGAAGTTGAGCCCAGGATACTTGGACTTCGTGAGTATGACGAAATAGAGATAGATATGAGTAGAATACAGGACCTGGGGGAGCTGAAGGCGAGGATCTCCGAGAGGGGAAATCAGAATCTGGTAAGTAGAATCGCTCTTAAAGGGCTTCGCGATGCCCGGCTCATACTAAATCCTGAGGAAATGGAAATGGAACTGGGGGACAAATTCTTTCATCTCAGCGTTGTGGACAAATCGCATCCGAAGACGCCAGGGCTCACAGAGGATGAGGAGCAGTTGATCAAGGATCGATTCATCAAGCTGATGAAGAGCAGAATCGAGAGCTCGGAGGGCCAAGACAGGGATATTGCTGAAAATGCCCTTCAGTATGGCATGGCTCTTCTGGATGGGAAGGATGTCCTGTAATGTGGTTAAGAAGAATTGAGCTCAAGAACTTCAAGCGTTTTTCTGATTATCCAGCTCAGTTCAGCCCCGGGATAAATGTGGTCAAAGGTCCGCTAAATGAAATGGGGAAGTCCACTTTACTCGAGGGCATTATTGTTGCGTTGTTTGGTAACCCCAAAAGCACCGCTAGGGAGCTCAGGGATTATGTTGCCTGGGGCTCAACCGCGCAGTTTCAGACCAGCCTGGAGTTTGAGGACAAAGGAAAGAGGTATTTGCTGGAAAAAGATTTTGACAAAGGGATCGCCAGACTTGTTGATGATGATACCCAAGAAGAGGTTGACACTTTCAAAGAGATTTCACAGAAGGTAGCTGAGTTACTCGGAACTAGTTCTGACACACTTTTCTTATGTTCTTCCTGCATTCGCCAATCTCAGGTAAGCGAAATATCATCGGGCAAGAAAGAAATTAGCGAGAGCCTGGAAGAAGTTGTGACCGGAGGCAAAGAAAGCACCCTTGCCTCGCAAGTGATACGGAAACTAGATGACAAAATTTCTGAGATGAGAAAAGGACTGGATAGACCAGCAAAAACCCCCGGTAACTTGGCGCGTCTCAGAAGCGAGGTACGGGGTATTCTGGAGAGATACAACGATGTCAGGGATGAGGTGTCCAAAGTTGAAGCGGAAAAAATTCAGCTGGTCGAACTGGATAGAAGATTGACTGAGGTCAAAGAAGAATATGAAAAGTGCCGGGCCTGGTTGGAGAAGAACAAGCAACGCAAAGACATTGAGGTATCTATTCAAAGGTTGACTAAAGAGTATGACGACGTGGCAGGGCTACTCGACAGGATAAAGAACCACGAAGATGACTCCAAGCAAGCAGATGAGGGGCTAAGCGGTATCATGGGTTTTGAAGATAAGCAACAGATTGCGGAAATTAAAAAGGGGCTGGAGGCGCTCAAAAATAGACGCGAGGATATCGAAAAGGATTTGGCCGCCCGAGACGAAGAGTTTGCCGAAGCCAAACAGCAGCTAGACAGAAGAAGATCGCTTAGATTGCTTGGTTCAAGGAAAGGCGCAGCTGCTTCTGTAGCAATACTGATCGGAGGGCTAATTGGGTTCCTGGTTGGTCCCTTTTACCTCCTGAGCTTGATTGTGTTGGGGGGAGTCCTTCTTGCCATAAATGGATGGGCAAGAACCGCCCTCATTCGAGATAACACCACCGTTTTAGGCATTGAGGAACGTGTTCAAAGAATGAAAGGGTCTCTCGATGAGCTTAGTCAGCGAGAGCAAGAACTACTGGCAGGAGCTAGATGCAACACGACGGCGGAGTTTGATGCCAAGGAAAGGGACTTCTATTACTGGCTTGAGAAAAAGAGGAGAGCGGAATACCTCCTGGAAGGGATGTTGAGTGGGGAAACGGTTCAGGATATCGAGAAGCGCAGGCAAGAACTAGCTAGAAAGCTAGCAATTGAGCAGGCCAAACTGACTGACGACTTAGTGGAGACGCGGCTGAGCCCGGAAGAATACGTTGAACTGGAAAGAAAAGTCCAAGCACTTGAGGCGACACGAACTGAGCTGGAAGACCGAAAAAGGGACAGCATGGCGATCCTTAGGGCGGCCAGATATGATGCTGAAGAGCAGGTCAGACTGGAAGAGGAACTGGAAAGATTGCGCAAAGCTTTGGAGCATGAAGAAAAAAAGGACAGAATTCTTGGGTTAACCAGGGAATTCATAGCTAAGGCAAGGAGTGAAGTACTTTCGTCAGTCGAGGTAGCCCTGGAGAAGGAAATTAAGAAGTATCTGGCCATCTTTACCGATGGCAAATATAGGCAGGTAGAAATCAACAAAGAAACACTGGAGTTCGCGGTATATTCGGATGAGAAAGGGGACTGGGTTAAGCCTGAGGATTTGAGCGGTGGGGTGATTGACGAATTCTACCTGGCGTTTCGGGTTGCCCTGGCCAAGTTGATATTCGGTGATAAGAAGCCGCCTCTGATACTGGACGATCCCTTCGTCAATTTTGATACAGTCCGTCTGGATAAGACACTGGACTTCTTTAAGACGCTGGCTGCGGAATACCAAATCATCATATTCACGCTGGGCGATTTGTATGATAAGGTAGCTGATAACACTATTTTGCTAGGTGAACAAAAGGGGCCTTTATGATTAATTTGGCACTCATGATAGCAAGACTGGTCTGTGTAATATGGGACAAAGCATAGAGAGTAAGTATGAAATTTGATGTAGCAGTTTTGGCCGGTGATGGTGTCGGCCCTGAGGTAGTAACCCAGGCTCTGAAGGTTTTGCAGACCGTGGGCGGCAGGTTTGGTCATAGCTTTCAGCTTCATGATGGTCTCATAGGCGGCGCTGCTATAGATACGTTGGGCACAGCACTCAGTGATGAGACCCTGACCATGTGTGAGCAATGTGACGCAGTGTTGCTGGGGGCGGTCGGTGGTTCCAAGTGGGATGATCCTCAAAGTAAGGTGCATCCCGAGGACGGACTTCTGGCCTTGCGCAAGGGTCTAGGGCTGTTTGCCAATTTGCGCCCGGTTAAGGTGTTCCCCATGCTGGTTGATTCTACGAACCTCAAGCCGGAGGTGGTTAGGGGCGTTGATTTGGTGGTGGTCAGAGAACTCACCGGAGGACTCTACTTCGGTGAGCCCAAGAAACAGTGGCAGACCCCGCAGGGAAGACAGGCAGTTGATACTCTGGCTTATTCCGAGGTGGAGATCGAGCGCATAATGAGGGTCGGATTTGAGCTGGCCCGAAACCGCCGCAAGAAGCTGACTTCGGTGGATAAAGCTAATGTCCTCCAGTCATCTCGATTATGGCGGCAGATAGCGATAGAAATTTCCACCGATTATCCCGATGTTGAGCTTCAGCATATGCTGGTCGATGCCTGTGCTATGAGGTTTATTCAGCGTCCTGCTGAACTGGACGTCCTGGTCACGGAAAACATGTTTGGTGATATCCTCACCGATGAGGCTTCGATGCTGGCTGGTTCTATGGGTATGCTGCCCTCAGCCAGTCTGGCAGGAATTCCTGGGGCAAGGACTTTCGGCATGTACGAGCCAATTCACGGAAGTGCCCCCAGTAGAGCAGGGCAAGACCTGGCTAACCCTATCGCCACGATCCTGAGTGTAGCTATGATGCTTCGCTATTCCTTTGCTCTGGAGACTGAAGCAAAGACTGTAGAAAACGCCGTCCTCCACGCGCTGGAGCAAGACTATAGAACTTACGATATAATGTCGGAAGGCAAGGATCGGGTGGGCACAGAGAAGATGGGAGATTTGATTGCTGAAGGAGTGAAAGGCTAAGGAATTCTCTATGGCGACGGTGCAACTGTATGATACAACTCTGAGAGATGGTGCCCAACAGGAGGGTATTTCCTTTTCCCTCAAGGATAAGCTGAAGATTGTCCAGAAGCTGGATGAACTGGGCATTGATTTTGTGGAGGGTGGCTGGCCTGGTTCCAATCCCAAGGATACGGAGTTCTTTGCTCAGGCACGCAATTCGAGGTTGGCGCATTCTACACTGGTCGCCTTTGGTAGCACCAGACACGCCAATAGCCGGGCAGAAGAGGACCTCAATCTCCGGGCCCTGGTCGAGGCTGACACCGGAGTAGTCACCATCGTAGGAAAAGCCTGGGATAAGCAGGTAACCCAGGTTCTGGAGACGACGCCGGAATCAAACCTGGACATGATTACAGATTCCATCAGTTACCTCAGGAAAGAAGGGCGCAGGGTTTTCTTCGATGCTGAACACTTTTTTGACGGATACAAAGGCAATTCCGAATATGCCTTGCAGGTGGTGTCGGCTGCGGCGAAAGCTGGTGCGGAATGCGTGGTCCTGTGCGATACCAATGGTGGTAGCCTGCCGGACCAAATCGTGACGGCGGTCAGGGCTGTCAAAGATTGCTTCGCTGCGCTGGCAATGGCACCCGTTCCTTTGGGCATCCACGCGCATAACGATGCTGAACTTGCTGTAGCTAACTCTCTGGCTGCCGTTGAGGCGGGAGTTACTCAGGTCCAGGGGACCATAAATGGCTATGGTGAACGCTGTGGTAACGCCAACCTTTGCTCGATCATACCGACCTTGAAAATCAAGATGGGCATTGACTGCATTAGCGCCGAACAATTGGGCAAGCTCAGCGACGTCTCCCACTATGTATCAGAGTTGGCTAATCTGCCTCATTATGACCGGCTTCCATATGTAGGCGATGATGCCTTCACCCATAAGGGTGGGATTCATGTGTCGGGATTAATGAAATGGGAAGACAGCTACCAGCACATAAACCCGAATTTGGTGGGTAACCGCCCCCACGTTGTTGTTTCTGAGCTGGCCGGTAAAGGAAGTATAATCTTCAAGGCTAAGGAGCGTGGACTGCCTGTTCCTCAAGGCAAGGAAATTGGGGAAGTGTTGAAGCAGATAAAATTGCTGGAGAAGCAGGGTTTTCAATATGACGTTGCCGAGGCATCCCTGGACCTTCTGATCCGTCGGGCCCGGCTCGACTATCAACCACCTTTCGAGCTGGTTGACTTCATGGTGGTGGTGGAAAAGCGACGCCGTCCGCCCACACGAGGAAATCAAGAAGAGCCGTTATCAGAAGCTACCATCAAGGTCAGGGTGAACAACAGGACGGTGCATACCGCCGCCGAAGGCGACGGCCCCGTAGATGCTTTGGATCAGGCTCTGCGCAAAGCCTTACTCCAGTTCTATCCTGATTTAATCGCCGTATCACTTATCGACTATAAGGTGCGTATCCTTGAGGAAACCGCAGGTACGGCGGCACAGGTTCGGGTGCTCATCGAATCCAGCGACGGCAAGGAAAACTGGAGGACGGTAGGTAGCTCCACTAACATCATCGAGGCCAGCTGGCTGGCCCTGGCAGACAGCATCGAGTACTGGCTGGCAAAGCAAGCTGACCAGAAGAAGGGCTGACTTTCGCTGTCTGCCTGCGACATTGATCTGAAATCCTCCATGCGCCGAAAGCCCGAAGCGTCAACGATCGCACTGCTGGATATGGAGAAGTGAAACGTGACTCTTGTAAGCAAAATAGCGAACCTGTACAGAATGGATGAAAA
>CAYSBO010000013.1:0-8628 GCA_964429285.1 uncultured Dehalococcoidales bacterium
TTTTTGTGATTTGACCACTCCCCCTTCGGTTAGATTTTAGATGATTCAAATCGGAGGATTGAAAAACTGGCGCCTATGCCATATAATAGCAAGGTTTGGCGGCGGGCGATTCTCTTTGTCAGACTGAGTCTGCGAATACTAACGAAGTGAAAGGAGAAGCTTATCAATGGCAACAACTCAAGAACTGATTGAAGAATACAAACAGAAGAGGGCCAAAATAGTACAGATGGCATCCCCCGACCTTATCGAAAAACGTCACAAAGCGGGGCAATGGACAGCCAGGGAAAGGATAGATTACCTCTTCGACCCCGGGACCTTTACTGAACTGGGTCTATTCGTCAAGAACAGGACTGTCCATTTTGGGATGGATAAAAGAGAGGTGCCCGCCGAGGGGGTAGTAACCGGTTATGGCCTAGTTAACGGAAGACCAGTTGTTGCTTTCGCTGAGGACTATATGGCTATGGCGGGAAGTTTTGGCGAGTACCACGGCTTGAAGGAAATCCGAGCCATCAATTTCGCCAAGGAGATGGGATGGCCTTTCCTTGGTATGAATGACTCCGGAGGTGCTCGACTACAAGAAGGAATGGATACTCTGGAAGCCTACGGCTGGATATTCCGGGCTCAAATCCTGGCGTCAGGAATAATCCCGCAGCTAGCCCTACTGATGGGCCCTTGCCTGGGCGGTCAGGCCTACCACCCTATAATGCAGGACTTCCTTATCCAGACCAGACATACAGGTTTCATGGGAATTGCCGGTCCAGCCTTTGTCAAGACTCAGCTAGGAGAGGAAATCAGCCTGGAGGAACTCTCAGGCTGGAAGGCACACGCAGTCAAATCAGGACAGACCCATATAGTGGCTGAGGACGACAAAGATGCCATAGACCGAGCCAAAGAACTTCTGTCTTTTTTCCCATCTAACAACCGAGAGATGCCGCCGTGCATTGAGTGCAAGGATGACCCTGACCGGACATGCCCTGAACTGGATACCGTGATCCCTGACAGTCCAACTCAACCCTATGACATGTACAAGGTAATCCATGCTATAGTCGACAACGGACATTTCGTCGAGATACTCAAGGACCACGCTAAGTGGGTGATCACCGGCTTTGCCCGTTTCAATGGGCGCCCGGTGGGTATTTGGACAAACCAACCTATGTTGGCATCAGGAATCATTGACGTTGATGCCGCAGACAAAGGAGCCAGGTTTGCCAGATTCTGCGACCTATTTAACATACCTATAGTTGCTATCCAAGACTGCCCCGGTTATATGATAGGTTCGGAACAGGACTGGAAGGGCATCCTACGCCATGGCGCCAAACTACTTTTTGCCTGGGCCGACGCTACTGTGCCTTTGGTTTCCATTATTTTGCGCAAATCATACGCTGGTGCCCATTACGGCATGCTCGATAAAGGTATTGGTGCCGACCTGGTATTTGCCTGGCCCACAGCCAGAGTGACTATCGTTGGTGCTGAAACTGCAGCTAGCGTTATCTTCGCCAGAGAAATAAGGGAGTCAGAGAATCCGAAAGAAACGCGAGCCAAAAGAATTCAGGAATACGCAGACATCTACGAGAATCCGTATCGCGGCGCCGAACGGGGCTATATTGACGATATAATAATGCCCAGCGATACCCGAAAGGTCATAAACAAGTCACTTGATATCCTGGCAGATAAGAACAAGGACAACAAGGCATTTCTTGCCAGGCCGTGGAGAAAGTATTCCAACATCAATCTCTAGGAAAGGAGGAAGAGCATGGATTTCGGCTTGACGGAGGAGCAGAACAAGTTAAGACAGGAAGTACGCAGCTTTCTAGAGGACGAGATAAAGAAAGGATACTGGGAACCTGCCTGTGATGCCTGGATACAGGACTTCGACCCTGAATTCACCAAACGGGTAGCACAGAGGGGCTGGATAGGTCTGACCTGGCCAAAAGAATATGGTGGACAGGGACGTAGCTATATAGACCGACTCATACTCACCGAGGAAATGCTGCGCTATGGAGCACCCGCAGCTTATCATTGGTTTGCGGATCGGCAAATAGGCGGCTCTGTGGTCACCTACGGCACCGAGGAGCAAAAGAGGGAATTGCTGCCCAAGATCATAGCGGGAGAAGCGTGTATCGGTCTGGGAATGAGCGAGACAGAGGCAGGCTCTGACTTAGCTTCACTACAAACTAGAGCTGTTGAAGACGGAGACGACTATGTGATCAATGGGCAGAAGACGTGGACCAGTGGTGGCTCTTTTGTAAATTATTTCTACCTATTGGCCAGAACGGACCCGGAGGCACCCAAGCACAGGGGAATTAGCGAGTTTATCATTCCAGCAGATGTGCCTGGCATCAACCGCATCCCCATGATAGATATTACCGGTACTGAGGCGTGGAACGATGTGTTCTTTGACGGGGCGCGCGTGCCCAAGAAATGCTTAATAGGGGAGAAAAACCGGGGCTTCCTTCAGGCACTGCACCAACTTGACTACGAGAGAAGCGGGATGGAACGCCTAATGGGCAACTACCCGCTCTTTGACGCAATAATACAGTTTGCCAAACAAAACAAACTGTCTAAGGAACCTGAAATTCGCGGCAAGCTAGCTCAGCTCCAGATTGAGTTTGAAATCGGACGGCTACTCATCTATAGAGTGGCGCTGGTCATGGACGAAGGACGAGCTCCCAACCGGGAGGCATCCATGTCCAAAGCGTACTCAACTGCGTTTGAGCAAAGGCTAGCCAATGTCGCTATGGAAGTGCTCGGGCCTTACGGCCAACTGGTGGGCGAGTCCAAACTAGCCCCTATTCGAGGACTGGCGGTGCATTCCTACCTCGGATCCAAGGGTTATAGCCTCCAGGCAGGCACGTCAGAGATACTGAAGAACATCCTCGCTACCAGAGGTCTGGGACTCGCAGCCTCTTAGTACGTAATGAAGTAGAGATTGGCACCTTGCAGCTTAGATGAGGTGCGGAATATATGATTTAGGAGGATAACGGTGAAGTTAGCTCTTACTGAAGAACAAGAAATGGTAAAAATGGCAGCTCGCGATTTTCTGGCTGATAAGTGTCCCAAGACATTCATTAAGCAAATGCAGGAGAGTGAGACAGGCTACTCCACAGAACTCTGGCAGGAAATGGCCGGGCTGGGCTGGATGGGTCTGGCCTTCCCAGACAAATACGAAGGCGGTGACATGACCTTTCTTGACCTAGCTGTGCTACTTGAAGAAATGGGACGGGCTTGTCTGCCTGGTCCTTTTTTCTCTACCGTGGTCCTTGGAGGCTTACCCATCTTAGACCTCGGCACCGAAGAGCAAAAACAGGAATATTTGCCCCAGCTAATCCGGGGGGAGAAGATCTTTACCTTGGCCTTGACCGAACCCGGCTATCACAATTACGATGCCTCTTCAGTGACAGTTGAGGCTGTGCACAACAATGGCAACTATATCATCAACGGCACAAAGCTTTTTGTCCCGGATGCTCATGTTGCTGATTACCTGCTGTGTGCGGCCAGAACTAAGCATGGGAATGGAATAACGATATTCCTGGTCGACGCCAAGAATCCCAAGATAGACTATAGCGTCCTGAAGACCATAGCCGGTGATAAACTGTGTGAGGTGGTATTTGACCAGGTTCCGGTACCCGAAGCCAACGTTTTGGGCAAGCCGGACCAGCCGTGGAGTACCGTGCAAAGGATAATCGAGCGGGCAGCGGTAGGAAAGTGCTGCGAAATGGTCGGCCAGATCCAGCGAGTACTGGAAATGACAGTGGACTATGCCAACGAAAGAAAACAGTTTGGCCGTCCGATTGGCAGCTTCCAAATCATACAGCACTATTGTGCCGACATGGCAACCGACGTTGATGGTGCTAGGTTTAGTACCTATCAGGCAGCCTGGAGGCTGAGCGAGCAGCTTCCCTGCACCAAAGAAGTGGCTATCGCCAAGGCTTGGATAAGCAAAGCCTCTCAGCGCATCATTGCGCTAGCGCACCAGATTCACGGAGCAATTGGCGTTACTATAGAGCATGACCTTCATTTCTACACCAGAAGCGCCAAAGCGGCAGAACTTGCCTTTGGTGACGCTGACTATTACCGCGAAATAGTAGCCACAGAGATGGGATTATGACGGTTTGTTGGCCGGGGAAACCGTTGAGGGCCATCCCACCCCGCTGTGCTGAATCCTGGAGACAGGTAACAAGTCCCGTATGAAGCAAAGGAGGGGCCAGGTTTGCACAGTGGTCAGTACTCAAGCAAGACTAACCAAGGCCATTCAGTTTCGTCTCCAACTTCCTTTGTCTTAACGATACTGTCAAATCCCCCCGAGTCCGCTCTATGATACCTCTTACGGCGTCGGTGGTGCGCTTTAGGCCATGAGCAAGCAATTCCGGGAAGTCCATCATCACCAGTACTCCGTAAATTGCGTCCATTATGCCCAGTAGCTCCTCGCACCGGGAAAAGTCTTCCCTCCTTAGACTGTCCAGTATATACCGCCGCAATTCTCCTACGGATTCACCCAAGCCATCCAGATAGGAAGGGTTGCTAATGCCCAATGTCTCTGGTCTCGGCAACTCTTCCCCACGAACCAAAGCCAAGGTAATACATCCTTCAGCGAACTCCTTCTGAGCGTCATGAACGAAACCCGCATAGAGTAGCCTCCCATGATCAGCCAGATCGCGATCCAGTTCTCGAAGCAACTGATGAGCCGAATTGAGGAGCTGCCTGGCCTCATCCTGCTCCTGTCGATGAATGGCACGTACAGCAGCAGAACTATATCGGATTGCTTGACGGCAACTGCGCAAGGCTTTCTCACGTGCCTTATCTTCAGCTGCAAAGCGCGGCCGAAGCTCTTCGCCGATCATCTCCAAGTCTTCTACTGGTTTTGGCACTCCCGTTTCACCAAGTCCATTTTTGAGATCAGTTCTTGCACAGCCAGTCTGGGATCCTCCTTGCTCAGGACATCGCTAATCACCGCTACGGCGTCGGCACCGGCAGCCATTACCTCACTGACATTATTCTGGTTTATCCCACCAATAGCTATCACTGGTGTAGACACCATTCGCTTTATTTCCTTGAGCATATCAACACCCACCACAATCGCACCCTTTTTCGTTGTGGTGGGAAACATCGAACCCACTGCGATATAGTCAGCTCCTTCATTTTCAGCTTGCGTCGCCTGAGATACTGTCGTCACAGAGCAGCCAACTATGCTATGTACGGGCAATTCTCTCCGAATTACAGACAACGGCAGGTCCCCCTGTCCAATGTGAAGCCCATCGGCCTCAACTGCCATAGCCAAGTCAAGGTAGTCATTGACTATGAATAGAACACCGGCTTGCTCACAGAGCTCCTTGAGCTTCTGCGCCACAAGTAGCAGCTCTCCTTTCTCGCTTTGTTTGTCACGAAGCTGAACTACTCTAGCCCCTCCCTCAATAATCTGACCAGCAATATCCAGCTCATTCCTACCCCTCAGGAATTGCCTGTCTACAATAGCATAGAGCCCGGCCATCCTTTCTATCTTCTCCCTGCGCGATACCCTGGAAACCAGATGTTGCTCTAAGGCATAGAGCGCAAACCTAACCCGTTCAAACCCTGCTGGATTCAACACCGGACTTACCTCAGGCAACTTGGCTACCTCTTCCATTACGCGCAGAGCTTGCTCCACCCTCCTAGCATTGGCCACTACTAGGTCCGGCAAGCCCGTCGGTGCACTTGTTTCGACAGTCAGTTCCTTCTGTCTTGAAGGATGAGGACGGCCACTGTCATGTTCAGAATCTCTCTGAGACAAGAGCGCCGCACTCAGCGATTTGGTCTCCTGGGCTAGTTCATGGCGTAGAGTTCTTAGCCGCCGTCTTAGTTCAGCATCGTTGAGAAGGAAACGAGCGATATCTTCCAGAACCCGCAAGCCTTCACTGCTGCGGTTTAGGTTGGCATCGATGATGCGGAGCAGTTGGCGAGGCACCTTCTACGTCCTACAGCGGGCCAGGCAACACGCCTTGCCTAGCCGCCTCCTCTTGTTTGGGGATTCCGCCTTCAACGACTTCTCATGGGCAAAGCTCCGTATGGCACGGATTGACCAGGCATCGCCACAAGCCGTCTTCAGGCCTTCTGAAATTCGTAACCTATCCTATCGTGGGCCAGCTTTGCCGGAACTACTTTCACCGACATTCCAGGCTTAATGTCGCTCTCTTTCATACCCTTGCTCAGCCGACCAAAGACCCTTACCCCATCAAAATCAGCTATAGCCAGCCTGTATGGGGCATCGTCCTCAAATCCGGTTGGACCATAGTTTACTATGGTATAGGTAACGAGGGTACCATTTCCCTTAATCTCAAACCAGTCCACATCACTACCTATACATTCTGGACAGTCCATCCTCGGTGGAAAATAGTTAGTACCACATTTTCGGCACCTAGTTGCCATTACCTTACCCTTCTCCAGGTACTCGACAAAATCCGATGCCTTCGTTTTGGTCGTGAAGCTAACAACCCCAAAATTCTCGAAGCTCACTGGCTACCTCCTTAGTATGGTCACATTGCCATATTGTCCGACGCCACCTATGTTGTGAACCAAACCTGTCTGCGCTCCTTCAACCTGGGTCTCACTTGCCTGTCCCCTGAGCTGGTGTACGATCGTCCTAATCTGTGAGCCGCCGGTAGCGCCGATAGGGTGGCCCTTGGATAACAATCCGCCGTCAACATTTACCGGTTTCTTCCCACCTACGTAAGTCTCCTTGCCTTCAATCAGTTTGCTCGCCTCCCCTGGTTTGGCAAATCCCAAGTCTTCGTAAGCCATAACTTCAGCTATTGTGAAACAGTCGTGAACCTCGGCAACATCAATATCCTCCGGTCCTACCCCAGCCATTTCATATGCCTGTCTGGCCGCTTCTTGGGCACATTTCAGACCGGTGAGAGATTCTCTTCCCGACATGGTCATTGTGTCGGTAGCAGCGCCCAGACCGATTATCCAGATCGGAATACTGCATACTTTCTTGGCTACATCAGCACTAGCTATAATGATGCAGGAGGCACCATCGGCATTAGCACAGCAATCAAACTTCTTCAGGGGGCTAGTTATCACCTCCGAGCCCATGATATCGTCTAAACTCAACTCCTTACGATATGTAGCCTTAGGGTTTGCCGCACCGTAGTGCGAATTCTTGACCCGTACCTTGGCCAGTTGCTCTTCCGTGGTGCCGTATTTGGCCATATGAGCCCGGGCATACATAGCATAACCAGCAGGCATGGTTATGCCAAAGGGCGATTCCCATATTATGTCTCCCCCCCGACTCATCCTCTCTGCTGCTTCACGAGAGCTCAGCTCTGACATCTTCTGGAAGCCTACTACTGCCACTACTTTGTGAAGACCTGCTTTCACCAACGACCAACCTATTCTCAGCCCTGTGCTGCTAGAAGAACACACAGTCTCGACATAGAAACTCGGTTTAGGCGTTAACCCCAGATACTCTGAGATCAGACCGGCCGGTGAGCGTTGCTTATCGTATTCTGGCGCAGAACAAATTATGGAGCCATCTATGTCACTGCTGGAGATGTCTAAATCCTCCATTGACTCAGCATAGGCTTGAAAACATAATTCCCTGACAGATACACCGCAATCGCGTGAAAAAACGCTCTGGCCTACTCCGATAATAGCGACATCTTGCATTACGTGACCCCCTGTAACCGAAACACTCCGGTGTATAGCGAAATTCTAGCCCATACTATATCACTTGGCCTTCACTGTCAAGCGTTCTCAGTGGTAGCATGTCAATCGATCGATTGGCGGGGAAACGAAACTCTGGCTCAGTTGTGTGCTCCCACGCAAACCACACCACAACCGGCATATGGTTACTGACTCACGTCTTCCGACCCAGCACCTCGTCCACATATGTGCGGATTCCGCTATACCAACACCATTCCCTGTCGATCACTCCACAGACAGTATCCGGTTGCAGCTACTGCACTGAACTACATTACCAGCCTTAGCTTTCTGCCATTGACTCGTAGGAACCGTGATGTGGCATCCCTGACATCTCCCTCGCTCCACCTTCACCACAGCCAGCTCCTTGGTCAGCCTGATTCGTTCGTAAAGGTCCAGCGCATGAGGGTTGATTCTCTCTGCCACCCGACAACGGCTCTCCTCGAGTCCGGCAAGAGCAGTTTCAAGTTCCCCTTTTCTTTGCCCCATACCCTTCTGCCTCTGCTGCCATTCTTCCTTCAGTCGCCGACACTCTTGCGCGACAGTTTCCAGTTTGGCTTCCATCTCTTCCACTTGGGCCATTAGTCCTAACAAGGCATCTTCTTTCGAACTGATCTGGCCTTTGAGGATTTGGAGTTCTTTTTCGAGGTTCACCAGTTCCTTGGGATTCTTGGTCATGCCACCATAGAGTTTGCCATTGATCTGCTTGACTTTCTCTTGAAGGTCTTCCAGTTCCCATTCTGATCCCTTTTGCTTTCCCTTCACTTCTTCCAGCCGTTGTTTCTCTAAGGCAAGTTTGGATTCGGCGGCAACAACAGCCTCATCGTCCCTCAATTCCTTTTCAACGTCGCTCAGCTCTTGTTGTTTATCCCGGAGCTCGAGGTCGATTTGCTGCAGTCTAAGAAGTTGCTCTGGCAAACTCATATCGAGACTCATTGTAGAAACGGAATG
>CAYSBO010000013.1:8728-22344 GCA_964429285.1 uncultured Dehalococcoidales bacterium
TATTTCATCTTTTGGCACGCCGTAGTAATTGCCATAGACAACGGCCCACTCCAGAAACTGCTGTTCATTCAGCATTCGCTCGAATTCTTCACCTGAAAGGAAATGATAATCCACTCCATTCTTCTCTGCGACACGCTTAGGCCGCGTGGTAGCAGTGACCACGTAGTGAAAGGGACGCCCTAGCTCTCTCATTCTGGCGAGCACAGCGTCTTTACCTACTCCCGAAGGCCCAGACAGAACAACGAGCATAGGCGATTGAGACCGCCTTTCAGCGCTTCCCCGCCCCCCCAGCTTCGACCCAGATCTGCGTTCAGGCATTTCACAATTCAACTTTTTCCTCAGATCCCACGGACGCACTAGCTAGTCTGTTAGCTATGGTCTCTGCTGTCACGTGGGCCAGTATTATGTGGCCTGTATCAAAGAGAATAGCAGTCTTGGCCTTCCTGCCGCGCGTGGCGTCAATCACATGTCCATTTTCTTTTGACTCTCGGAGGAACCGCTTGGTGGGTTGCTGGTCTACGGGAAGGAAGGCGATCACCCTATTTACAGCGATCACACTCCCAAAACCTATGTGGACCAATTCTGTACTCATGTTGCCTCCTAGCCGGACAAAGACAAAGAAGACAAAAACAGGTACCCAATATCAACTCTCCTTTGCCTCCCCTTCGCGCTTCGACACTGCCTGGCATGCACCACTCCGCATCGCCATCAGTGCCCGGTGTCTGGTTGCCACGCCGCCAAAAAGAAAGACTTGCTCGGATACCGCAACGCCCGATGACTGTTTTCCCTGTGGCTATTACTGCAGCTACTGCAAATCTTATAGCCTATTCTTGACCAGAGTGACCGCTCGCCTGCTTTTTTTGTTTGGCAACGCGTCAATTATGCCTAGCATCAGAGCTTCATCAATAGGGCAAAGAGTGATTTCACCACCCACTTGTATCCCTTCTGCTCGTTAGATTCTACCACAATATGGCCCAAGCTTCACCGCATTGCCTCTGTTTGTTAAGTATTTTGTTCCTTTACTCTCGTACCAAGGCGAATACAGGCCACAACACAATCGAAGAAAAGGTCAAATTTGCCGCGGGTAACAATCGAAAAGGCCACACCCTTTGACACCACTGGGGTGGGACTGGTACGCTACGGAAACGACCTGCAAAATACGAAACTAAACGGAGAATCATAAGACTGAGAAGAGTATTCATTATTTCTTTTGTTGCCACCCTAGTGGCGATTTTGGGTCTGGTCTCGACCCCGATGGCCAATACTCACCGTTCGTGTGAAGCGGCCACCCTTAGCATCACCGCAACTGGCAAAATCCCAGGGTACGAGCTTACCATCTCCAGCACGTTCGGCGGTTCAGTCTACGCCATATTCCATCAAGAGGAGATGATGATCGGTCCTAACCAAACTGAGTCCATATCCGATGTTCCGACCGGGACGGTGGTCAACTTGATTGCTGAACCCCAGGAGAGTTACTGCTTCGCTAACTGGACAGGGGATGTCCACACCATAGCCAATACCAATGTTGGCCAAACCACGATCACCGTTGACGACCACTACTCTATAACGGCCAGCTTTCGGGACCTTCCACCGCAACCAAGAAATTGGGCTCTAATTGGCGGGATCGCAGCAGCGGCGGTAGCAATAGTCGGACTGGTGATCTTCCTGACGCGGAGAAAGAGAGCTGCCGACAGAGGAAGGGCACTGAACTAGGTGCGTCCATCTACCCTCGGCCCTGCAAGAAGGACCTCTTTCTATCCAGAAAGCTTACTCCGAAAAGAAGGATGGCACTTACAGCAAATCCTATGAGGCCAAGATCTCCTTTAATAGGGATGTCGAAACCAGGCATCTTCCCCATCAAACCTACTAGTCCGCCACCTATGAGAGCAGCCAATGCACCGTGTGGCGTTACTTTGAGCTTCTCTTTGTAGAATCCAGCGATAACTGGAACAACCAAGCCGCAAGTGAATATAGTGTAAGCGAACATAAGGGATGAGTAAACCTGTTTTAGAGCCAAGGCCAACACTAGTGCGAGGACACCCAGCGTGACCAAGCTGAAGCGAGTTACCAAGAGAGTGCTTCGTTCGTTGGAAGGGTGAAATCGCTTGAAAATATCCTGCGTGAGGATGACGCTCTGGCTGAGGAGGCAAGTATCCGCTGATGACATAAGCGCAGCAATTACAGCAGCAAGGATTAACCCACTTAAGCCAGGAGAAAGAACTCCATTTACCACCTGAGGAAAGGCTTGGTCAGGCATAATTTGGGGATATAGTACTTTGGCGCTCATTCCTATAAGGGTGATGGCAAAAGCCAGGGGCATGAAAAGAAACGCCGACAAAATGGCTGATCGCTGGGCCGTTTTCTCTCCTTTAGCACAGAAAAGCCGAGAATACATGTCAGGTCCCACCACGTAAGTCGCTCCAACGAGAATCAAAAGAGACAAGAGCATTTTCCCATCAAATTTGGGGTTCAGCGGAAAAGAGAAGTAATCAGGAGGCAGAGCAGCTTTCAATTCACTGAATCCACCCACCCAAGAGAAGACCACTGCCAAGGCGGCAAAAATCCCCACAAACAGTATTGTTGTTTGAAAAAGGTCAGTGCGAATAACTGAGAATTGCCCACCCAAGATGCTATAAATGACCACAACCAAAGTGAATATGATCATCCAGAATGTAACAGTGCCTATTCCCAAAATAGACAAAAAAATTCCAGCAGCTACAATTTGTCCAGCAACCACCCCTATCCAGGCAATAACGATGAGGATGGAAGCTGCCAGACTCACACCTCGGTCATACTGCCTTTCCACCAATTCTGGCAGAGTATAAAGCGCAGCACCTCTTACTTTCCTGGCGAAGAAAACCCCCAGAATCACAAGGCCAATGGAGCCAACAAGAAGCCACCAAGCACCAGAAAGACCGTGTTCAAATCCCAGGCTAGCGGTCACCACCAATGCCGAGCCTCCCACCGCAGTGGCTACCAGCGAACCAGTGACAAGGGGCAGAGTCCCCTGACGGTGGGCAACGAAGAAGCCATTTTGGCTTCCTGCTCTCCGCTTGCTCCACACCCCTATGCCGATTATGGCCACAAAATAGACGGCGACAATAGTCAGTGGTAGCATCTCACACCAATATAGCTATTAGCTTCATAGTGAATGCTTTCTACTGATGGCTCGATACCCTCATATCCATATCAGGCATCTTTTTCCTCAAGTGAGTACAGTCCCCCGCAACCACCTTTCTCAGGGCGCCACTCGCCTCCTTTATTATCAGCGCCCCAGTGGGATCGATGTCGAGTGCCAGCCCTACTATCTCCTCACCGAGCGACAATATCCTTACATCAGTATTAAGCGTCCCAGAGAGCTTCCTCCATTCATCGATCAAATCCGGTTGCATCAATAGAGGCTGTCTTCCCTCTATCTCGGCCAACAATGTGCTGAAGAACTCTTTCCTTGATATCTTTTTTCCAAGCACATCCTTTAGTGAGGTCGCGCTTTCTCCGAACTGGCGAATCGAGGCATTAGCATTTATGCCTATTCCAATATTGACGAAATTTGTAGCATCCATTTCGGCATCCATCTCGGCCAGTATGCCACATACCTTTTTGTCTGCAAGCAGAACATCGTTGGGCCATTTCAATTCCGCGTCTATTCCGAAGAGCCTTCTGATTGTAGCCGCCACGGCGATAGCGCCCATCAAGTTTATCCTGGGCGCATATGCTGGATTTATACTGGGTCGCACAATCAATGTGAAGTAAATCCCACCTTTTGGAGAAAGCCATTCCCTGGTCAACCTTCCCCGGCCACGACCTTGGACTTCGGTAAGCACAATCGTTCCCTCCGGTGCTCCCCTCCTGGCCAACTCCCTTGCCTCATCCATGGTCGAGCTAATCTCTGGGAAGTAGTGAATTCTCTCTTCTAAATTGGGAAATTCATAAGGAAGCAGTAAATCTGGAGAGGAAATCAACTTGTATCCTCTAGGCCCAGACTCTATTACATAGCCGTCCTTTTGCAGGCTGTGGATCTGCTTCCAGATGGAAACCCTAGAGACGCCGAGTTCACCGGAAAGGACCTCGCCAGAAACGTGACCACTACCCTCGCGCAAAGCTTCTAGTATCTTTCCCTTCATTTCGTTAACCTGCAGAGTCAACATGGTAACGGTCACCATGGCTTTTGTCAACCACCCCACTGTTTGACTATTTGTACCGCTTTGCATATCATTAACCCCTTCTTCGACGGATGACCAGGACTACACCAAATGGAGGAAGCTAGTCTTTTGCCGATACCCTCGCCAACAAACTCTCTATCTCAGTACCAAAATGAAATACAGAAGATATACAGCACTCGCCGTTACAACGAGCTTGCTCGAAGAAGCAGTCCTGGTGGCAATTGCGCTTTGGCTGCTCCCGAGGCTCGGGCTAGATATTCCCCTCTGGGGCCTCGTCCTTATGATGATTGCTCTGGCGGCATACAACTATACAACTTACCGACTTGGCAAGTTGGCGCTTGTCAAGAAGCCGATAATTTCACCAGATATTGGCAGCCGGGGTCGAACAGTCACCCCCATTTCTCCTACAGGTTACGTTCGGGTTAAAGGTGAACTGTGGCAAGCTTCATCCACTCACAGTATAGAGGTCGGCAAGGAAATTGCTGTTGAAAGCGTAGAGGGTATGACCCTTCTGATAAGCCCCGTAGAGGAAGACGATCACACCCACAAAGCCGACGCATTTTCTCATTAGCCCCCTCATGTTGGTCTCGACAAAGCCGAGGAAAAAGGTTATCCTTTAGACACGAATGGAGATTACCTGGCTAGGACATTCCTGTTTCTTAATCAGGGGGAAAGAGAAAACCATCATCACAGATCCCTATCATCCGGACTTTGGTTACCGCCTGGGAAAACCGAAAGCGGACATAGTAACAGTCAGCCATTTCCATCCCGGTCATAGCTACGTCGAAGGCATTGCCGATGACCCCAAACAGGTAAAGAGCCCCGGCGAATATGAAATAGGCGGCACCTTCATCACGGGAGTCCCTGTTTACCACGATAATAAGAAGGGGAATCTAAGAGGCAGGAATACCATCTATGTTATTGAGATGGACGATATAACTTTGTGCCATCTGGGCGATTTGGGACATTCTCTCGACCCACATTTGATAGAAGAGATAGGAGATATGGATATACTGTTTTTGCCTGTTGGGGAGGTATCCACTATACCTATCGACACGGCTGTGGAAATAGTAAGACAACTAGCACCTCCAATCGTCATCCCTATGCACTACAAGGCGGAGGCCTCCACTGGGGACCTCAGCCCGGTCGGCAAATTCATGGACAAAATGAGAGTTCGAGGTGTAGAAGCAAGGCCCTTTCTCTCCGTTACCTCATCGGCTCTCCCCAGCAGCACCCAGATTGTGGTTCTCAGTTCACCGTGACAAGCCTATGACACGGCAGGCGAGGGACGGCTTCGCCTTGTGTTAAGGCCCCCAATCAAATCATCAATTTCTGTTGCGCACATGACCAGCTTCTGGTAGGTCTGTACTCTGTCACCACTAAAGCAAGCATTTCTCCAGGAGCTCCTTCTCCTTCGTCCTCATCTCAGCTTCGTCCTCCGGTTCTTCATGGTCATAGCCCAGAAGGTGGAGTATTCCGTGGACGATCAGTAATGCCAGCTCTCTTTCCGTTGAGTGCCCTTGTTCTGTGGCTTGTTCTACAGCTTGGGGGCAGGAGATGACCACCTCGCCCAGCCTAGCCACCCCGTCTGGAGGAAGTGGGAAATAATCATTGGATTCCTTTGCAGGGAGCATGCCAAAAGCAAGCACATCCGTAGGCTCATCCACACCCCGGTAATCTCGGTTAAGTTGTCGCACGGTCTCGGAATCGGTAATAAAGAGACTCACCTCATACGGCAGAGGCCAGTGTTCAACCTTCAGGACGGTTTGGGCTATCCCCTCCACCCACCCCTCACTCACTATCCCCCGAAACTTCTCCTCAACAGAAACCGCAATTTCTTCTGACAACGACTATTCCAGCCTTCTTGACCAATTCTCTGTTTCGCAACATATAATTATAGTCTTTCAACTGTATTTATGAAACCTTCACGGACCACCATAGACCTTTGTCTTAGTGCCAACGAAAGGTATCTAGCCCGTGACACATATCCTCATCACGGCATCAGCACATTTCGCCGGTGATCACAAGAGACAACATCCGTAACGCCAGGCAAAGTTAGCAACCGCTGTCTTTATATACTGTTGCAGAGCGAGTAAAATAGCATGGATGACCGTAACACCGCTCAGAAAGCAGTATCTCAGGGTTAAGCAGAAGTATCCCGAGGCCATCGTCTTCTTCCGTTTAGGCGACTTCTACGAGACTTTCGATGACGATGCCAAAGTCGCTTCCCGAGAACTGGACGTTGTCCTGACCTCACGGGAGATGGGCAAAGGCCATAGGGTGCCCATGGCCGGGGTACCTCATCACGCCCTCGACAACTATCTGGCCAGACTCATCAACCGGGGTCACAAGGTAGCTATTTGCGAACAACTCAGCCCGCCAGGTAAGGGACTGGTGGAAAGGGATGTCATTCGGGTGGTCACGCCAGGGACTGTAGTCGAGCCCAATCTGCTTGCAACTAAGAGCAATAACTACCTCGTCAGCCTGGTGACCCGAGGTGACGAAGCAGGCATTGCCTATGTAGATATAAGCACCAGCGACTTTGCCACCACTCAACTTCCTGTTGAAAGAGTCATGCCTGAACTGGAGCGACTTCAGCCTAGCGAAGTCGTTATTCCCCAAGATGCCAATGATTATGCTCAATTGGCGTTCACGATAAGCCAACTTGATGACTACTGGTTTGACTTGGACATAGCTCAGCAAGCTTTGATGGAACATTTCAACGCAGCTACTCTGGAAGGCTATGGCTGTGCCCGACTGCCTCTAGCTATAAGAGCAGCAGGCGCATTAGTACATTATGTCAACCACACCCAAAAGGAGACTCTACCCCACCTAAGCAGACTTGCTACCTACTCTACAGATTCATTCATGACTCTGGACGGCCAGACTATTCGCAATTTGGAGCTCTTTCAAGGCGGCAGGTGGGCAGAAACCGGCAACTCCCTCCTCTCCATCATTGACCTGACCAAGACAGCCATGGGTGGCAGGCTGCTCAGAAACTGGCTGGGACATCCCCTTCTGGAGCTCGTCACAGTGAATCAGCGGCAAGGGGCGATTGTCTGGTTTCGCCAAGATAGCCTAGCCCGACAGAAAGTCATCTCTCTTCTGTCTGACATTGCTGACCTGGAAAGGTTGATTAATCGGGTCATAAGTAGCAGAGTCATACCCCGAGAGTTGATAGTGCTTCGGTCTAGCTTAGAGAAGGTGCCTGACCTGAAAGCAGCAATGGCAGATGAGGAGGCCATGAACTGGCTAAGCTCCCAACTAAACCCCTGCCCGGACACTGTGGACATAATCGCGAGCGCTATTGCCGATGAACCGGCAAATTTCGACCAAGGTGGTGTGATAAAGGAAGGGTTCTCACCTCAACTGGATGAGATTCGCCGCAATTCCTGGCAGGCTAAGCAGTATCTGGCCGGTCTGGAGCAAAGAGAGAGGCAGCGCACAGGGATAAGATCACTAAAAGTAGGCTACAATCGAGTATTCGGTTACTACATTGAGGTATCTCGGGCTAATCTCACCTTGGTTCCCACCGAGTACATTCGCAAGCAGACACTCGCGGAGGCAGAGAGATTCTTCACTCCTGAACTTAAGGACTATGAATCGCTCATCCTCAACGCTCAGGAGAAGATCACCGATATGGAGGGTGACATCTTCCGGCGGGTCTGCCAACAGATAGCCGCTTCCGGGGAGCAAATCCTGGCCACTGCCAGAGCCATAGCTCAAATCGACGCTCTTTCCAGCCTTGCAGAGGTAGCAGCGCGTCATAGTTATGTCTGCCCAACACTCACCAACGAGGATATCATTGACATCAAGGGAGGCCGCCACCCCGTTGTGGAGCAGGCCATAGGCAGGGACAGTTTTGTTCCTAACGATACTTATCTACGCAATCGGGATAATCAACTTATCATACTTACAGGCCCCAACATGTCAGGCAAGTCTACCTATCTCAAACAGGCAGCCCTCATCGTTCTCATGGCCCAGATTGGAAGCTTCGTTCCTGCTGATTCAGCGACTATTGGAATTGTCGACCGCATCTTTACGCGCATTGGCGCACAGGAGGACTTAGCGGCCGGTCAATCTACTTTTATGGTAGAGATGACTGAGGCAGCCAATATCCTGAACAACGCTACCCCTCGCTCTCTTATCATCCTGGATGAAATCGGGCGAGGCACCTCCACATATGACGGGCTTTCCATAGCATGGGCGGTAGCCGAGTTTATCCACAACCATCCCGACCTTGGAACGAAGACGCTTTTCGCCACTCATTACCATGAACTGGTAGATTTGGCCGACATCCTACCCAGAGTGAAAAACTTCAATGTAGCGGTCGTAGAGGAAGGAGACAAAGTCGTCTTTCTGCACAAGATTGTCCCAGGAGGCACCGACAGGAGCTACGGCATACATGTAGCACAGCTAGCTGGCCTGCCCAAGTCGGTAATCGTTCGAGCCCAGGAAGTCTTAGGAGAGTTGGAGAGCCATGCTTCCAGAAAAAGCAAGGTTCCCGGCCGCCAAGCATCCCTGCAGATTCCTCTTTTCGATAGAGACTCTCAATTGGCTGATGCAATCGCCCGCCTTGATATTGATTCCATGTCCCCTTTGGAAGCAATCACTAGGCTCTATGAGCTCAAGCGAGCGGCTCAACAGAACAACGACTCACCGTCCCATCCCTGAACAGATCATCGCCCAGTTTACAACCTGACCCACCCCATGGCCAGCTATATATCTGAAACCTTCTCTACGTTTTTGTCTAGGGACAGGCCAGAAAATCAATGCATTCCATCGCTATTCCCTGTGCATCCAGATGGTACAGGGAGCGAAGAAGCCCTCGCTTTCCGTGACTCACGAATTCGTCAGGAATCCCTAATCGCTTCACCTTGACATCTAAGGCTTCATCTTTCGCCAGCAGTTCTAAGACCCCAGCGCCGAACCCGCCGCTAAGGACGTTTTCCTCCACTGTGACCATCTTCTTGATGCGTTTCCCTATATCCCAAATAAGCTGTGCATCCAGAGGCTTGGCAAATCGGGCATTGACAACCATCGCATCAATCCCCCGACCAGCCAGATTCTCCGCTGCTTCCAGAGAAGGATTCACAGCAGAGCCGATGCTGATCACAGCAATGTCTTCGCCTTGCCTAACTATCTCAGCCTTGCCCACAGATAGTTGATGAAGGTCGGTGCTCAGGTGGACGCCTGCTCCCCGCCCTCGAGGATACCGAATTGCCACCGGATGCTCTGCATTGACGGCGCTATAGAGCATGTCTTGCAGTTCACTCTCATCCTTAGGTGCACAGACGATTATGTTAGGCATCAACCTAAGGTAAGACAAATCG
Organism: uncultured Dehalococcoidales bacterium; assembly: GCA_964429285.1. GTDB lineage: Bacteria > Chloroflexota > Dehalococcoidia > GIF9 > AB-539-J10 > RBG-13-51-36. Next base: position 18,225 of record CAYSBO010000013.1, read on the forward strand.
AACAGCCCTTGATGCGTCTTGCCATCGTCTCCCACAATGCCCGCACGATCCAGGGCAAAAGTGACGGGCAAATCAGGCAGACATACATCGTGCAGTATCTGGTCAAACGCACGCTGAAGGAAGGTAGAATATATAGCTACAACAGGCATGAACCCCTGAGTAGCCAGACCCGCGGCCAATGTAACCGCATGTTGCTCGGAAATCCCCACATCATAGATACGGTGCGGGAATTCCTTAACCAGAGGAGATAGGCTATTGCCTTCAATCATGGCAGCGCTTACCACTACCGTCCTAGGATTGTCCATTAGCAGCCTGCGCACCGTTTGAGCAAATATCTGACTATAGGTAGGGGTTGTGGTGGACTTCTCGCTGCTCGGGGACAAGCCGTGGAAGCGAACCGGATCATCTTCGGCGGGTCGGTAGCCCTTGCCCTTCGCAGTCAACACATGCACGATGACCGGCTTGTGGTAGCTTCTTGCCCGATTCAAAGCTTTTTCAAGTTCACCAATGTCATGACCATCTATCGGACCCATGTAAGTGAAGCCAAGCTGTTCCCACATCATGGTGGGCATAAATACCGCCTTTGCACCTTCCTTAAGCCGATGAAGTACCCACCGCAGCTTCCTTCCTCCAGGCAAGAGAGACAGCAATCGATGTGTCTGTTCCTTAGTCTGTACATAAGCACTGGCTGTCCTTGCCACATTCAGCCCCCTGGCTATCGCTCCCACAGTAGGCGAAATGGACATTCCGTTGTCATTGAGCACCACAATCAGCCTCGTGTCTAATTGCCCGGCATGGTTCAACCCTTCATAGGTCATTCCACAGGTAAGGCATCCATCCCCAATGACAGCTACCACGTGGCAATCACCGCCAGCCAGGTCGCGGGTTAGCGCCATACCCAGAGCCGCCGAAATGGAGGTGCCAGCATGTCCTGTAGTGAAGGCGTCGTGAACGCTTTCACTTCTATCAGGAAACCCTGAGAGTCCTTGATATTGGCGGAGCGAGGAGAATTGCTCTCTCCTTCCCGTTAGTAGCTTGTGAACGTAGCTCTGATGCCCCACATCCCAGACTATCTTGTCCTTCGGACTATCAAACACCCGATGCAAGGCAACGGTAAGTTCCACCGCCCCCAAGCTGGATGCCAGGTGGCCTCCGTTCTCGCTAACCCTGCTTACCAGTAATTCCCTAACTTCTGAGCAGAATGCATCTAGTTCACCGCGGCTCAGCCCCTTAACATCGTCAGGGCAGTTTACTCTGTCCAGTATGTTAGAAGACACCTTAACCCCTCTTTTGATTATAACAAATTGCGCCTTTCCGGTGCCCTGCCCCCAACATTGAAGGATTATCGGTGGTCGCCGCACCTGCAAAGACCAGGCCCGCCATAAACGAAGATCCACGGTTCACAACCACGAACAAGTCCCGACTACTCAATCTGTTATATAATATACTATCGCGTATACGAAATCTAAGAGGATGGCAGAGAATTGTCAAGTCGACTCTACGACGTCATCGTGGTGGGGGCAGGGCCAGCGGGAAGCTACGCAGCCTATGAATTGGCCTCATCGGGACACAATGTCGCCGTATTTGAAGAGAAGAGCGCATCCGGACTCGATGTTTGTTGCACAGGAATCATAAGCGCCGAATGTTTCCAGGCACTGGATCCCGGTACAGATACGATACTAACGAAGGTAGACTCAGCCAAGTTCTTCTCGCCTTCAGGAAGATGTTTAAGACTGCAAACTGAAAATGTTCAGGCTTATGTTGTCGATCGGCTCTTGCTTGATAAAGCCATAGCCTCTAAGGCCCGGTCCCGTGGGGTACAATACTTCTTCTCTTCCCCAGTCGTTGACATTGTTCCTGCAAAGGATAGAATACAAGCCGAAGCCCTGTGCTGCGATGCTAAGGAGACGTTCACAGCCAGAGCCGTAGTCCTGGCCAACGGGTTCAAGCCTAGACTTCCCCGTAAGCTTGGTCTGGGCAAGATAAAGCATTTTCTGGTTGGCGCTCAGGCTGAAGTTGGGGTGAGAAACGTGGAGGAATTTGAAGTATACTTTGGTCAGGAAACAGCACCGGGGGCGTTTGCCTGGCTCGTGCCCACTTCCGCAAACAAGGCGTACGTTGGGCTTCTGGCAACATCCCGGGCCAAGCTACATCTGCAAAAATTGCTGGACGGCCTCTACCGTCAGGATAGAACTGCGAGTCGGGAGGTGGAAATCAGTCAGAAGGCGGTCCCTGTAGGAACTCTGTCTCGCACCTTCGGAGACAGGGTGCTGGTTATCGGAGACGCTGCCGGACAGGTGAAGCCAACTACTGGCGGAGGAATATACTTTGGTCATATTGGTGCTAGAATAGCTGCCCAAGTGCTTCATGAGGCCCTCGTCAGCGACAATCTGACCGCCGGGTATCTTTCGCGATATCAGAAGCAGTGTAAGGCAAGAATGGGCAAGGAGCTGTCCCGTGGCTACTGGGCGAGATGGGCTTACCGGAAACTGACCGACCATCAGATCGACCGAGTGTTTGATGCAATATCTTCCAACGGAATAGCCGAAACTTTGCTCAGCTCAGGCGATTTCTCCTTTGATTGGCACAGCAAGTCCATTCTGACTGTCCTGCAACTCAGCTCCACCTATCCCCTCCTGAAGATCAAGCATCTCTTTTCGCGCGAGGCTAGTTCGTGATTCAGACAAACTACCCTCCCCAACACATAGCCATTATTATGGACGGCAATGGTAGATGGGCGAAGGAACGGGGTCTGCCCAGGCTTGCCGGACATAAGGCTGGTGGCGAAAATGTTCGCCCGATAGTAAAGGTCTTTTCCGACCACGGAGCAAAATACCTGACCCTTTATGCCTTCTCCACCGAGAACTGGAACCGGCCCAGGACAGAGGTCGCTGGCTTGCTCAGCCTTCTGGGAAAGAGAATTGACTCCGAAACTCGAGCTTTTCATCAAGACAATGTCCGCCTGCTCCACGTCGGCAGGGTGGATAGGCTACCCAGAACACTGGAAGAAAAGGTTAAGACTGCAGTGGAATTGACCAAGGACAATACCGGCCTCACCCTTTGCCTCGCGTTCGACTATGGGGGGCGGGACGAAATTGTGCAGGCAGTCAGACGTATTGCAGCCACTGGTATCCCCGCGGACAATATAGATCAGTCTGTGTTTACCCGCTATCTATATGCCAGCGACATTCCCGATCCGGACCTGGTCATACGCACTGGCGGTGAGCACCGCCTGAGCAATTTCCTCCTCTGGCAGGCTGCCTACAGTGAGCTCTACTTCACTCCCGTGTTATGGCCTGACTTCGGCCCCGAAGACGTTGAGGCAGCACTCTCCGAATACAAACGCCGCCAGCGCCGTTTTGGCGGGATATGATGGGTTTGACAACTAGATTTCCGCCTGGACAATCCCATCTTTTCTTGGCGACGGGGCGAACTAACTATCAGTCTCCGTGGTTCGCCCTGTAATTTCGGCCACTGGCATCATTTAGGGCTTATACAACCGAATCTTGACATGACCTCATCAGGCATCTACACTACTGAGACCGCCCAACGAGGTCCAAGAAATGATATGCCCTGTTTGTAAGTACGACATGATAGTCGTTGAGTATCGTAATATCGAGCTTGACTATTGCGATAACTGTAAGGGGGTGTGGTTTGACGCCGGCGAGCTTGAGCTTCTGCTCGAGTCACACGGTCTTGAAGAGACAAAGGTGTTCCTTGATGGCATCCTCAACTCTCAGGAAGCCCCTTCATCAGAAAAGAAACGGAATTGCCCCATCTGCGGCCGTAAGCTGAAAAAAACGGCGATAGGCACGCAACCTGAAATCCTCATCGACACATGTCCTGATGAGCACGGACTATGGTTTGACGGGGGTGAGGTTACTCAATTGATGAGACATCTGGCAGGGGGATATCCGCCGAAACCCGATTCCAGGGAACGTCTTATCAGTTTTTTGGAAGAAGTATTCGAAGCACCAGAGTGAAAAGACATTGAAGGTTAAGTAACACCTGATGAATACTAGCTAAGGAGGTCTAATATGCTAGCAGTTTATATCATTATCGGTATTGTGGTGGTTCTTGCAATCATATTCATAGCCACCTACAACGGCCTGGTCAGGCG
>CAYSBO010000014.1:0-21253 GCA_964429285.1 uncultured Dehalococcoidales bacterium
ACAGGAGGTCACTGGTTCAAATCCAGTACCGCCCACCATAGACTATAGGGTGCAAGTGTAGCTTCTGTTACTGGAACACGAAGGGATGCGGGACTTGACCACCTAAGGTTAGTAAAAGGGCTGCATCTGCGTTCGTTCTGATTGAGCCGTTTCAGGCGGCTTGCCACTGGAGATTTGTTTCAGAAGTGTTCCCTTATTTCAGTCACCAGGTCTTCTGGCCTGTGGGGCACAACCGTCTCCCCTAACATCAATGGCATGAACCATGAATCGATACTCGAGTAGTTGGGTCGAGCATTTGGCCTGGCAACAATACTCAACCCGGCACGAAACTCATCTGTCTTGTCCAGACTACCAGAGTAGATAGTGCAGTTGAAGCTATCCAATCCGCAGCGGTGATAGTATCTCAACACGTTGGACAGCCCGGCAGCGAGGTCTCCTATATCTTCCGCCTCAAGTTGCAGAAAGTTGGACACGTTTGCTATAGCCCGCACCTCGCAGAAGCCGGTTGGGGCAAAGGGTAGATACCAATAGATACTGCCCGCCTGTTTTATCTTCCGCTCGCCATTGGCGGTCATAAGATCCTTCCAGAAATTGCTCTTCTCCGCTTGAGCGTACCTGGTACTGAGTTCAATCAAGTTCCTTATGTGATTGAAAGGAACCTGCTGCATCGCAATCTGTTGATGGAAATGTATCAAGCTTGCCCCGGCCGGAGGAAGATAATTGGTCCCCACCACGGGATACGCAAGGGCATGGCTCAGACTATGTACCCTGCGTATGCATTCGAAGGCAGCGGTTAACGAATTGTAGAGTACTTCCCTGGCAAACTGATTGAGGTTGAGGTAATGTATCTCTGGCGAAGTTACCACAGCTTCAAACTCTGTTCTCGGGAATAGATTCGGGAAAACATAGAAATTCTTGAACGTTACTATGCCCTCACGTACTCGATCTTGAGGAAACTTAGGTATGACTTTGTCAATCGTGGGAGAGCAAAACGGGCAACCACGTTTTGATTCGTTCGCTATTTCGTTAAGCCACCGGTCATCGCGGTTGCCGTAAAACGTCGCAATTTTCTCCCTCAGGTCAGGACAAATTAGTGAACTGCGGTATGTTAGAGGATCGAACCTGCGCTCTAATCTGTGTTCCAGAGAGTTGCCGCTATTATCCAGCACTTCTACGGTAATGGGTTCAGATTTGAATTCAACTGCCATTGGTGCCTCCTTTCCATCTTCTATTGTAGGCATTGTATGGTACGCCAATCAACCATATCATCTGGATGGGCCTGCACTTTCCAGTTTTTTCTGCTTCCTTAACTCAGTAGTATGTTCTGGAGACATCAGGGCTACGGTCACTATTTACCCAGGGATAGGTGAGGTTGATCCACTGGGTAGTTTTCCGTTGTACCTGAGTACGACCACCACCTATACCCTGGAAGCTACCAACGAAGCAGGAACTAGGACAACTGCGGTTGAGATTGTGGTGACGGAGTGGACGCCGGTGCCTATCTACGCGATCTATCCTTGACAAGCCCCAAAGCTGAAAACCCGGCAAAATTGTCTGGCGGTTCTCTTCGGATTATCTAAGTTGAGTTGACAAAAGTATGTCAGATGTGCTAACTTGTTCAGCCGACCTAATGCAAGTCACCGGAAAAACCACTCAGAAACTGTGTAACCGAACGGGAACTAGATAATGAGATATGCAGAAACAGGGACCAATCTGGAAATTGACCTATCGCGAGGAAGTATTGAGAGAGATGCAAGTGACCCAAGATTAACTGAACTCTACTTAGGGGGCCTGGGTACTAATGCCAAGATACTGTGGGATAGGGTGCCCCCTGAAGTTGAGCCTTTTTCTCCTGATAATCTACTGATATTTAGCGCCGGTCTCTTAGCGGGCACATCCGCGACGGGAGCCAACCGCACCATCGTTTCTACTGTTTCCCCCCAAACCTTGTTGATGGCATATTCCATAATGGGTGGATTTTGGGCACCAGAGCTGAAATTTGCGGGCTATGACAAGGTAATCATCCGGGGTAAGTCGCCCAAGCTGGTTTATCTATGGATTAACGATGACAAGGTTGAAATACGAGATGCGTCTCACCTCCAGGGCAAGAGCTCTCTGGAAACCGCAGACCTTATCCGGCAAGAACTGAAGGAACCGAAAGCCCAGGTGGCCAGTATTGGTCTGGCCGGGGAAAACAGGGTCTACTATGCTTCCATCGAGCAAGGCAGGTCGAGTGCCAGCCGGGGTGGGATAGGGGCAGTTATGGGAGATAAGGGGTTAAAGGCGATAGCCGTTCGCGGGAAGAAGGACCTCAATGTTGCTCGACCGGAAGAATTTATGAATTTGTGTAAGGAAGTGCTTGAGTATATCGAATTCCGGCGACAAAATCCCATTAAAGGGGTACCGCCTATTCTGGCCGGGATTGGTTCACCTCAGGAGATGGCCATTCATGACGAGGAATGGCACACCACCAGTTTCTCGTGGGGGAATGCTCGCCACCGTAGAAAAGACTTCTGGTCCAAGGAGAATGCAAGGAAGTGGAAGAAAGTTCAGGACAAAGCGGTGGAGCGGCTGATAAGTTGCTACAACTGCCCGATGGAATGCGGGGCGGTGATCGCCCACCCGTCACTGGGGCTGTCCAAATACATGATGAAGTGCTACTCCAAACTGACTTATGTGATGGGAGCTATGGCAGATGACCTGGAGTTTGGTTTCAAGATCGGGGGAGATGCTCAGGGGTATGGAGTAGATGCGTATACAGCGCCTCAGGCCATGGCCTTCGCCGTTGAGCTGTACGAGAATGGTGTTCTGACCGATAAGGACTTGCCCGGATTCCCGTCCAACAATGAGGAACGGTTCTTCTATTTGCTCGAAAAAATTGCTCGCAGAGAGGGAATCGGCGATGCTCTGGCTAATGGAGTCTACTGGGCAGCCCGTCAAATTGGGAAAGGGGCGGAGGCCTTCGATCACAATACCATTAAGAAACAGGAACAGATACCCATCAAACTGGGCATGCTGAACCCGATTTACTACATCATGTGGTCAACCGGCGAGAAGATAAATATTACCCAGATTGAAGGGCAACTGCCACAGGCACCTTTCATGGAGAAAGAATTGAGGGAGGAGTTTGTGAGAGACTGGCCTCAGGTGCCTACGGGAAAGGAAGAACGATTCAGACAATTTATCCTGGAATGGGGAGATGAAGACAAGAGACTACCGTTTTGGCCGCCTGCCGACCTGGTGTTTGAACTTGTTGAGTGGCAGGAGACCATGCACTATATCGATGACGCAACGGGTATATGTGCTGGCTTGTCCTCATTCCCTCTTAAGCCTCCCTATCATATACACAATCTACCGCCCATAATCTCGACAGCCACGGGGTTGGATATCGATGAAGCCAAGTTGTGGGAGATAGCGAGAAGGAACCGAACTCTGCTTAGAGCCATCAACGTTAGAAGAGGCATGAGGAGGAAGGATGAACGTCCTCCGGATGACCACTGGAAGAAGCGATTCCCCGAGTTTGAGGAGAAGCTCCAGGACGAGTACTACAAATTCAAGGGTTGGAACGATGAAGGTATTCCTATCAAAGAAACTCTGGGCGAACTCGGGCTGGATTACGTTAGCGAGGACTTCGAGAAGAGGGGAGTATATGAGAAGAAAGAGGCCGAGGTAGCTAAGCAGGCTTCGTCCAAAGGTGAAAAAGGAAAGCCGGCCAAGAAGACTTCCAAGAAAGGAAAAGGTCAGAGTAGGAAACAATGAAAACCGTCAAGCTAATCAAGGTTGATGTTGATAAATGTAACGGTTGCCGGGCTTGTGAAGCAATTTGCTCTGCCTTTCACGCTGTTCCAAAGTACAGCAGCACCAACCCGGAAAGATCTCGGATTCGAGTACTTTTTGATCCATTGAGGGACATCTACGTTCCGGTAATAGCGGGAGAGTATACCGAAGCTGAGTGTAATGGCAGAAACATCTATACGATCAACGAGAAGGAATATGATGAGTGTGCTTTCTGCAGAGCTTCATGCCCGTCCAGGGATCTTTTCAAGGAACCTGATTCGGGTCTGCCTTTGAAGTGCGATATGTGTGAAGAGAAATCGGCGGAGGAAGAGCCATTGTGTGTTCAGTGGTGCATAAACGATGCGCTGACTTATGAAGAAAAGGAAGAGGAGGGAGAAGAAGAGGAGAAGCCAGGGGAAATGGAGATAGGCTTAGAAGCATTGGTGAGAAAATATGGAGCCGAGACGGTAAGGGATACACTTGCCCGAATAGCCAAGGGCTAGGAGATTGAGCGGAAAAGGAAGGAGCAAAAGATAGTCGAGATTGTAGCCCCCTTTGAAGAGGGGATAGACGCGGTAAAAGAGGCAGGCGGGGACGCCTTTAAGCTGTGTTATCAATGCGGGCTGTGCGATACTGTATGTCCGTGGAATAGGGTGAGGATGTTCAGTATGCGCAAAATTGCCCGTCAGGGCACGTTTGGCTTGCCTGAAATAGAGGGTGAAGACATCTGGCGTTGTACCACCTGTGGAAGCTGCCCTCAGCGTTGTCCCAGGGGAGTAGGTACGATAGATATTACTCTGTCTTTCCGCAGGATCGCCTCGGGCGCAGGAATCGCTCCTGCTCCAGTACACACTGCCAGTGTGAGTGTGAGTACTGAAGGAAATCCGTTGCGTGAAGCACGGGAAAAGAGGGGTGAGTGGGCAAAAGACCTGGGTGTCAAAACGTTCACCGAGGGGACAGAAATTCTATATTTCCCCTGCTGCTACCCCAACTATGACGCGAGGACAAGAAAAGTGGCCGTTGCCACCGCCCAGATCCTTAACAAGGCAGGGGTAGATTTTGGGATATTGGGGCCCAAGGAGAACTGCTGCGGGGAGAGTATCCGCAAGATCGGTGATGAGGCGCTGTTCAGGCACCTGGCCAGAGAGAACATCAAGACCTTTGTCGACAACGGTGTTAAGAAGATCCTTGTTTCTTCGCCGCATTGCTATCATACCTTCAAGAACGAGTATCCCGAATTTAAGGTGAACTTCGAGGTAGTTCATGCCTCTCAATACTTATTGGAGCTTATTAATGAGGGCAGGCTGGAGCTCACCAAGGAGTATTGTAAGACAGTCACCTATCATGATCCGTGCTATCTGGGTCGGCATAATGGCATCTATGATGAGCCTCGACAAGTGCTAGAGCAGGTACCGGGCTTGAAACTGGTGGAGATGGTTGATTCACGGGAAGATAGTCTGTGCTGTGGAGGAGGAGGTGGGGGAATCTGGATGGATGTTCCGAAAGGCGAAAGGTTCTCTGACCTTAGACTAGAGCAAGCTATCGAAGTTGGGGCTGAAGTGCTGGTTACAGCCTGTCCGTACTGTATCACCATGTTTGAGGATAGCAGGCTAACCCGGGAGGATAGTGAAGTCATAGAGGTCAGGGATATTACGGAAATTATTCAAGAGGCGATATAGAGGAGCTAAGAGCGTAAACACCAAGGAAGCGGTTTGGGGGATTGATGATGGAGGGTGTTGAGTCGAGACCATTTCATGATCGATCTCCATCGTCAGTCTCGGTAATCGTGAGGATATCAGAGCACGTAGGAATGTAAGAAAATGGCAGAAGAACTGATTGAAAGAGAGTTTGTTAGGAGGCCGGAAGAGGAGAATATCGGTGACGTTATGGTTGTGGGGGCGGGCATCAGTGGTATTCAAGCTTCGCTTGACCTGGCTGAGCTAGGCTTCAGGGTTTACCTGGTTGAGAAATCACCGGCTATAGGTGGTAGGATGGCCCAGCTCGACAAGACCTTCCCTACCAATGACTGCTCCCTGTGCATTGAATCTCCCAAGTTTATCGAATGCAGTAGGCATCCCAACATAGAGCTGATTACCTATGCCGAGATTGATCAGGTGGAGGGTGAAGCAGGAGACTTCAAGGTAACCCTGACCAAGAAACCAAGGTATGTGATAGAAGAGGAGTGTCGTGGTTGCACTACGTGCACCGAGTACTGCCCGGTCAGAGTTCCCGACAGGTACAATCAGGGCTTATCCGATAGCAAGTGCACGCACATATACTTCGCTCAATCGGTGCCGCTGGTGAGCTATATAGACCCTGAAACATGCCTTTTCCTCAAGGAAGGGAAATGTAACATCTGCGTCGGAGTCTGTAAGAACAATGCCATAGACCTGCACCAGAAGCCAGAGAAGGTAGAAATAAAGGTAGGGGCGATCGTATTGGCTCCAGGCTATGAAGCTTTTGACGCCAGATTGAGGGGCGACTATGGGTATGGAAAGATGCAGAATGTGGTGAGCGGGCTTGACTTCGAGCGGATACTATGTTCTACCGGTCCTTACGAAGGGGAGATAAGGCGCCCTTCTGATGGAAAGCATCCAAAGAAGATAGCCTGGATTTCCTGCGTCGGTTCAAGACAGGTTATCCCAGGTGGCAATAGCTATTGTTCAGCCGTATGCTGCACCTATAGCCAGAAGCAGGTGATTCTGGCTAAGGACCATGATGATGAGATTGAGGCTACTATCTTCCATAACGATGTGCGATCGTTCGGAAAGGACTTTGAGCGCTTCTATCAAAGGACGGCGAACCTTCCTGGTATCAGGTTCATAAGGAGCTACGTGTCCATAGGGAGAGAGGTGCCAGAAAGCAAGAATGTGACCATAAAATACTCCACTACTGATGAGGGGGTAAAGGAAGAGGAATTCGACATGGTGGTACTGGCTGTCGGCTTGAATCCTCCTGATGATGCGCAGCAGTTGGCTGAAAAGTTGGGGATTGAACTCGAGCCTCACGGATTCTGCAAGACGAGTCTGGACAACCCTATTGAGACTTCCCAACCGGGAATTTTCGTCAGCGGAGCCTTCCGGGGTCCGATAGATATCCCTGAGTCGGTAATGGGTGCCAGCGGGGCCAGCGCGATCTGCGGCCAACTTCTAAAGTATAGGCGAGGGAAGCTGGCCAGAGAAAGGGTATATCCGCCGGAAAGGGATGTCTCCGGAGAAGAACCAAGGATAGGAGTCTTCGTCTGTCACTGTGGAGCTAATATCGGACGGATAGTGGGTGTTCCTTCGGTAGTGGAATATGCTCAGACTCTACCCAATGTTGTGCATGCTCAAGAAGACCTGTTTAGCTGTTCTACCGACGCTGCTGAACGAATATCCGAAGCTATCAGAGAACACGGCCTCAATCGAGTGGTGGTCGCCGCTTGTACCCCCAGGACCCATGAGCCGTTGTTCAGGGATACGCTTCGTGAGGGAGGAATTAATCAGTACTATTTTGAGTTTGCCAATATAAGGGAGCATTGCTCCTGGGTGCATTCTCGAGAAAAGGAAGCCGCCACCCGAAAGGCAAAGGACATAGTACGAATGTCGGTAGCCCGGGCTGGCCTTTTGCGTCCTTTGCAGGAGTTCAAGCTGCCGGTGGATAAGAGGGGGCTGGTGGTTGGGGGAGGTGTAGCCGGCATGACCAGCGCTCTGAGCTTGGCCGACCAGGGATATGAGGTTTATCTCGTGGAAAAGGATGAGGAACTAGGAGGGATCGCTCGCAGAATCCATTACACCATAGACGGGATGGACGTTCAAGGGTATCTGCGGGACACTATCCGCAAAGTCTACCAGCATCCGTTGATTCATGTGGCTACTGAGGCTACCATCACTGAAGCCTCTGGTTACATTGGAAACTTCATAACCAAGGTGAGTTCCGGAGGAAGGGACAGGGAGATACACCATGGAATAACCATCATCGCTACTGGTGCTGAAGAATACAAGCCCACCGAATACTTGTACGGGCAAGATGACAGGGTATTCACCCTGCTCGACTTGGAGGAGCAAATCGCCAAAGGCGAATCAAAAGTGGTTGATGCCGAGAGACTGGTGATGATTCAGTGCGTGGGCTGCCGAAACGAAGATAGAAACTACTGCAGCCGGGTGTGCTGCAATAATGCTATTACCTGCGCGTTGAAACTAAAAGAGATAAAGCCGGAGATGGATATCTACATAATTTATCGGGACATGAGGACTTATGGATTTGCCGAGGACCGTTATCGGGAAGCTGCTGACCGGGAGGTGAAGTTCATCCGTTATGAGCCGGAAGACAAGCCGGAGGTGGAGGCTACTGAGGAGGACGGGAAGCAGATTCTGAGAGTCACTGTGACCGATCCTATTCTGGGCAATAAGGTTGCTCTGGATGCTAACGCAGTTGCTCTAGCTGCGGCTGTTGTTCCTTCGTCGACCAACAACGAAATATGCCGATTATTCAAGGTAGCTACGAATCCTGACGGTTTCTTTCAGGAAGCCCATGTTAAGCTACGGCCAGTTGATTTCGGCGCCGACGGTGTTTTCCTCTGCGGAATCGCACACTACCCGAAGCAGATACCAGAATCGATTAGTCAGGCCTACGCAGCCGCCGGGCGGGCGGCAACCATTCTTGCCAAGGATTCGGTGACCGCTTCCGGGGCTATTTCTGAAATAAATGAGGAGGAATGTATAGCGTGTGGCGCTTGTATCTCAGCCTGTAGATATGGTGCCATAGAGTTTCATGACACTCCACAGGGCAAGAAAGCCAGAATTAACCCTGTGCTCTGTAAAGGGGATGGTCTGTGTAGTGCGAAATGTCCGGCAGGGGCTATTTCCGCGAAACACTTTACAGACGACGAGATCTTTGCTGCCATTGATGCAGTGGTTCCAGACCTGGTAGAAGTCCACTGATTGGGATGGTAGAGTTGCTCTATTAGATGGAGTTCGAGAATGACTGCAGGATACGAGTTTGAACCGAAGATTCTGGGGTTCCTGTGTAACTGGTGTTGCTACGCAGGAGCGGACCTTGCGGGGGTTTCCCGATACCAATATCCTACCAATATGAGGATAATCAGGGTGATGTGCTCAGGCAGGGTCGACCCGGCATTCATACTGCGAGGTTTCTCAAATGGAATGGATGGCGTATTTGTGGGTGGTTGTTGGCTTGGGGAATGCCACTACGTTACGGAAGGAAATTACGATGCGTTAAGCGTTGTGCACATATGCAAAAAATTGCTGAAAGAGATAGGGATAAATCCGGAGAGGTTAAGGCTAGAGTGGGTGTCTGCCTCTGAGGGAATCCGTTTTGCTGAAGTTGTTACCGATTTTGTGAAAAAGCTAAAGGGGTTGGGACCTCTTGGATCAGGTGAAGGGATAGATGAAAACAGTTTGAAGCTAAAGCTTGAAGCAACGAAGAGTCTGGTGCCCTACATCAAGCTGGTGGAAAGGGAGCGCCTGAGGGTGCGTTTTGAGACTGAGGATGAATATGAAAAGTTCTTCAACAGCGAAGAGGTAGACAGGTTGTTTCATGATTTGGTTGCGGACAGACTGACAATGAATGAGATATTGTTGCTCATGCGCGAACAAGCGCTTTCAACGGCAGAAGTCTCTGAAATCCTGGGCTTGACTCCGTCTGAAGTGTCGAGGTACCTCAGTAGTTCAGCCAAGGAAGGGTTAGTCAGGTTCGACGAAAGCCAGAAGCGATTCGTTCCCGTCTAAGTTGAGAGGCCAGGAAGAAGTTCAAGTGAAAGAGAGAGAGAAAGTTGCGAGAGCCACGAGTAATGGCAAAATCGACCAGATTATAGAGAAACATCGGGGCGATGCCAGCGCTCTAATACAGGTATTGCTGGAGATACAGAGCGAGCATCATTGGCTTCCTAAGGAAGCTTTGGGAAAGGTCAGTGACGAACTAGAAGTGCCCTTAAGCCAGATACAGCATGTAGCTACGTTCTACAAGGCCTTTAGCCTGGTCCCCAGAGGGCGCCACGAGATTCAGGTATGTATGGGCACGGCCTGCCACATACGTGGCGCGCCTCGGATCCTGGACATGGTTGAGAACCTTCTTGGGATTCACCCAGGCGAAACGGACCTGGATTTGAAATTTAGTCTGGAGACGGTTAATTGCCTGGGTTGCTGTGCCATGGGGCCGGTTATGGTAGTTGATAGGAAGTACCATGGAAAGGCAGCACCGGCCAACGTAGAAAACATATTGAAGAGATATGATTAAGGGAAAGACATGCCAAGGGTAAGTTCGGCTGCTGAACTGGAAGAACTCAGAAAAGACATCCTGTCGCGAAGAGACCCTGACAAACCCTGTATTACGCTTTGTTCTGGGACTGCCTGCCACGCCTCTGGTAGCACGGAGGTCGCGGCGAGTATTGAAGAAGAGATAAAGAAACAAGGACTCACTGACAAGGTGGACTTCAGGAGAACTGGATGTCACGGTTTTTGTGAGAAAGGTCCTATCATAGTTATCCATCCTGAAAAGATATGCTACATGCAGATAGAGCCTAAGGATGTTCCTGAAATCATCTCCCAGACTATAAAAGAGAAGAAGGTGGTGGAGCGTTTGCTATACACCGACCCCGCCACCAACGAAAAGATAGTTCATGAGTCTGACATTCCCTTCTACAAGAACCAGGAGCGGATTGTGTTCGGTTCCAACGGCGAGATTGATCCTACCAACATCGATGACTATCTGGCACTGGGTGGTTATTCTGGCCTGGCCAAGGCTCTCTCCGAGATGACCCCTGAGCAAGTATTGGAGGAAGTCAAGAAATCCAATCTAAGGGGGAGGGGCGGTGGAGGCTTTCCCGCCGGCAGGAAGTGGGAGGAGTGTCGCAACGCGCCTGACGACATAAAGTATGTGATAGTCAATGCCGACGAAGGAGACCCTGGAGCATATATGGATAGGAGCCTGCTGGAAGGGAATCCCCATTCGGTGCTTGAGGGGTTGACCATTGGAGCCTACGCGATCGGCGCTCACGAAGGTTATATTTACGTTCGGCAGGAATATCCGTTGGCAGTAGAGAACGTGGGTATTGCTATGGAACAGGCCCGGGAGTATGGCTTCCTCGGGGAGAACATATTGGGCTCTGGATTCGATTTCACTATCAAAGTGCACCGGGGAGCCGGCGCTTTTGTGTCCGGTGAATCGAGTGCCTTGATGACGGCAATAGAAGGCAGGGTGGGAGAGCCCAGGCCGAAGTATATCCACACGGCCATAAAGGGGGTTCGGGACAGGCCCAGTTGCTTAAACAATGTTGAGACCTGGGCTACTGTGCCACTGGTTATCAACAAAGGTGCTGACTGGTTTGGTGGACTCGGAACCGAGGGCAGCAAGGGCACGAAGATCTTTTCCCTGGTAGGTAAGGTAAACAATACCGGCCTTGTGGAAGTACCCATGGGCATAACCCTCAAAGACATTATCTATGGGCTGGGTGGTGGTATTCCGGGAGGCAAGAAGTTCAAAGCGGTACAGACTGGTGGGCCATCCGGAGGATGTATACCCGAGGAACAACTCGATATGCAAGTGGATTTTGACCAACTGGCCAAAGCCGGCTCCATGATGGGCTCGGGTGGCATGATTGTAATGGATGAAGAGACCTGTATGGTTGACGTCGCCAGGTACTTTCTTGATTTCTTGTCGGATGAATCGTGTGGCAAATGTGTCCCCTGTCGTGAAGGCATCAGGCAGATGCTCAAGATCCTGACTAATATTACCAAAGGAAAGGGGAGAGAGGGTGACATAGAACGCCTGGAGGAACTGTCTGAGGTGACAAGAGATGCATCACTTTGTGCTTTAGGCAAGACTGCTGCTAACCCGGTTCTGAGCACGATACGCTACTTCAGGGATGAGTATGAGGCACACATCAAGGAGAAGCGATGTCCGGCTTATGTGTGTAAGGATCTAGTTTCATATTATATTGACCCCGAGAAGTGTCAGGGTTGCATGATTTGTTTCAGGCAATGTCCTGCAGAGGCGATCATAGGCGGTAAGAACCAGATACACGTGATTGACCAGGAAAAATGCACGAAATGCGGGACTTGCTTCGAAGTCTGTCCCTCTCGCTTTGGTGCGGTAAAGAAGATTTCTGGTGAGCCTGTTCCGCCTCCCATTGCTGAAGAAGCAAGAGCGATAACCAGAAAAAGCGAAGCAAAATGAGTGAAGTCACTTTGGAGATCGACGGAATAAAGGTCAAAGCCGAAGAGGGAATGACTATTCTGGAGGCGGCGGATAGCGTGGGTATATCTATTCCTACCCTTTGCCACCATGACCAATTAGAACCTTACGGCGCTTGCCGAATCTGCACGGTCGAAATCGAAGCTCGGGGGAGGACGAATCTCGTTGCTGCCTGCTTGTACCCGGTAGAACAAGATTTGGTGGTGAGAACCAGGTCCGAGAAAGTAGACAAGACGCGCAAAGTGCTTTTGGAGCTGATGTTAGCTCATGCTCCGGATTCCCCGCAACTACAAGAACTGGCTCGAGAGTATGGGGCAGACAAAGACCGTTTTGAGAAAGAGTCCTCATTTTGTATTCTCTGTGGTCTATGTGTAAGGTACTGTGCCGAAGTCAAGAAGAACAATGCCATCGGATTCGTGGACAGAGGAACGAGGCGAGAGATAGTCTTCATTCCTGAGATAGCCTCCGAGGTATGCTGGGACTGCAAGGAATGTTTCCCCCTTTGTCCTACGGAGGCATTACAGGCCAGTTTTCTATTGACCAGAGCTCTAATGTCTCCCTCACCCTCTACAGAACCTGAATCAGAGAAGTAGGGTGTGTGTGGAAGATTGGTGAATGCCGTTCTCTGGCAATGCCCGTCAGGCCTGTCCTTGGATAAGTAGAAAAATCTCTCCAGCTTTGCTATACTTCGTCCTGCAAATGATTGTAGTGTTGGGCAGCGGTATAGCTGGCCACTTCATTCGAGATTCGAGATTGCGGCGTTCCGCGTGGTCTCGCCTGAACTTCCTCTCAGTTGATAGGCTAGTATCACGGTACAGCTTGCTTGGGCCAAGGTGGGCGTCCAATATGGTCGGATCGGCGGAAGGACTACAAGAAGTTATCAATCAACTGTAAGGATTGAATTTGGCGAAGAAGTCTGTCCTAGTGATCGGTGGTGGTATCGCTGGTATCCAGTCTTCTCTTGACTTAGCTCGGATGGGTTTTCAGGTATACCTGGTGGAGAAGACGTCCAGCCTGGGGGGAAGAATGGCACAACTTGATAAGACCTTCCCTACCAACGATTGCGCCATGTGCATCCTTGCCCCCAAGATGATTGAGGCCAGTTCGCACCCCAATATAGAACTCCTGGCTTATTCTGAGGTAGAAAAGGTGTCTGGAGGGGCAGGGAACTTTAGAGTAAAGGTCAAGAAAAAGGCGTCTTTCGTTGATTGGAACAGGTGTACAGGATGCGGCCTGTGCGTAGAAGGATGTCCTGTCATTCTGCCGAACGAATTCGACCAGGGGATTGGAAGCAGGAAGGCCATATATATGTTGTTTCCCCAGGCTGTTCCCAAGAAATGTGTCATAGACAAAAGAGAAGAGCGGCCCTGCAAGGCGGCCTGTATAGATGCTTGTCCTGTACACACTAACGTGCCCGGGTACATCAAGCTGATAGCGGAGAGGCAATTCAAAGAGGCTTACAAGCTCATAAGGGAGACGAATCCTCTCCCTGCTGTGGTTGGTCGGGTATGCTATGCCCCATGTGAAGAAGCCTGTAACCGTGGAGAGATAGACGAAGCCTTGTGTATCCGCGACCTTAAGAGAGTTCCCTCGGATCAATGGAGTATCGACGAACTTGAGGTGCCGATAGTCATGAAGACAGACAAGAAGGTGGTGGTTGTGGGCTCAGGTCCTGCTGGCCTTGCTGCCGCTAATGACCTTGCTTTGAAGGGTCACAGTGTCACTATTCTGGAAGCGCTTCCCGAGGCCGGGGGTATGCTTCGTGTTGGCATACCCGAGTATCGACTTCCCAAGGAAATCTTGCGCCAGGAGATAGGCTATATTCAGAAGCTAGGTGTGGAGATAAGGACCGGCGTGGAAGTTGGTAAAGATACTTCGCTGAAGGAGCTAAAACAAGAGTACGATGCTGTGTTCCTGGGTGTTGGAGCCCACGGTGGCATGAAGCTCGGGGTGGAGGGCGAAGATGTGCCTGGAGTAGTAGAGGGGATAGGATTTCTCCGTGCTGCAAATCTTGGGGAGAAAGTGAAAATTGGAGATAAGGTGACAGTGATTGGCGGTGGAAACACGGCCATCGATTGTGCCCGGACGGCAAAGCGTCTGGGAGCAAAAACGGTTACCATTGTCTATCGTCGCTCGCGGGCTGAGATGCCAGCTTCGGAGGAAGAAGTAACTCTAGCAGAGAAAGAAGGAATCAAGATTGAGTTACTGGCTGCTCCAAGCCGCTTCTTAAGTGAGGGCAAGAGGCTGTCCAGGATGGAATGTGTACGTATGAAGCTTGGAGAACCGGACGCCAGTGGTCGTCCTCGTCCCACTCCTATCGAAGGTTCCCAGTTTACTATTCCCGTGGATACGGTAATCGCCGCTCTGGGACAGGTGCCGGAAACCGGTTTTGTCAAGGAGTTGGGAGTATCACTCTCGAAAGGGGGCACTATTGAAATCGATCCTGGAACTGGGGCGACGGGGGTGGAGGGAGTATTTGCGGGCGGTGACGTAGTTAATGGACCCGCTTTCGTGATTGACGCTATTGCAGCAGGGAAGAGGGCAGCTCGGTCTATTGACCAGTACTTGAATGGAGAGTCACTTGCAGGTGAAGGACCGGCGAAGGAACCGGAGAAGTTCTCTCAGGAAGAGATGGAGGACCGCAAAGCACGTTTTCTGTCCAGGAATAGGGTCAAGATGAGAGAGGAACCTGTTAGGAAGAGAGTCCGGGATTTTCGTGAAGTGGCCCTCGGCTATTCCTTAGAGGAAAGTGTTGAGGAAGCGTCACGCTGCCTTGCGGGACAAATAGAAGGGTGTATTGAATGTGGTGAATGTGAACGGAGATGCGATGCCGAGGCCATTTTCTATACGATGCAGGACGAAACCGTTGAATTGAATGTGAGTGCGATAGTGGTTGCTTCAGGACTTGGCTTGTATGATATTTCACCACTGGCAGAGTATGGCTATGGAAAGATAAAGGATGTGATTACCGGCATGGAATTTGAGAGATTGACCGCCGCATCCGGGCCTACCATGGGAGAACTAAGGCGTCTTTCGGATGGCAGGACACCTGAGACTATAGCTTTTGTCCAGTGTGTGGGATCTCGCGATCTCAGGCACAAAGCTTATTGCTCTAGTGTGTGCTGTATGCATGCCACGAAGGAAGCTATCCTAGCTAATGAGCACCACTCCGATGTGAAGTCGTACGTCTTCTACACAGATATGAGGGCGGTAGGGAAGAGATTCCAGGAATACGTTGCCCGGGCTGAGCAGGAGTATAAGGTGACCTACATAAGAAGCCGCCCCAGCAAGATTACGGAAAATCCCGAGAATGGGAAACTAGTTGTTGCATATGAGGAGACCAACACCAGGATGAGGACCAGCATGGAGGTTGACATGGTAGTGCTCTGTCAGGCGCTAATTCCATCCGATGGGCAGAGAGAGTTGAGTGACAGGCTTAACCTGAAGTTGAATGATTATCAGTTCGTGAATATTCCGGACAGGCTTTTTCATCCAGTGGACACGGATGCGCCTGGAATTTTTGCCTGTGGCTTCTGTCAGGCACCGCAGGATATCCCGGATTCGGTAGTCCAGGCATCGGCGGCCGCAAGCCGAGCTGCCGAGTTTATGAGCAAGGAGGAATAGATGGCGAGAGCTCGTATTGGGGCTTTTATTTGCCATTGTGGCACTAACATCGGAGGAATTGTCAATGTCCCCGAGGTGGTGGAGTATGTCAAGGGCTTGCCCTACGTAGCCCATGCTGAGGCCAACCTGTACACCTGCTCTGAAGAAGGTATCTCTTCCATAAAGCGTGCCATTAAAGAATATGATCTGAATCGAGTGGTGGTGGCTTCATGTACTCCCCGAACTCATCAGCCGCTGTTCCGAAGTGCCTGTGCGGAGGCAGGACTGAACCCCTACTTGTTCGAGTTTGTCAATATCAGGGAACAGTGTTCCTGGATTCATAAGGAGCACCACCAGGAGGCTACGGAGAAGGCTAAGGAGCTGGTGAAAATGGGTGTGGCCAAGGCCCGATGGCTGGAGGCACAGGAGGAATTTGAATCTGATGTTTACCCCGCAGGCATGGTCATTGGGGGTGGTATCGCGGGAATGAGCGCTGCTCTCAATCTCGCCAACCAGGGTTTCGAGGTGCACCTAGTGGAAAAAGAACCAGGACTTGGGGGGCGGTTGCTCAAACTCAACCGAATTTTTACCATCGACAAGGACCCCCGGGAGCTGGTAGAGAACATAGTGAAAGCAGTGAGGAATCACTCCAGGATAAGGGTGCACATGCCGGCTGTGGTAAAGGGTGTCAGTGGATATATCGGTAATTTCGAAGTAAATGTAGATGAAAATGGGCAAGAGGCCAACTTCAAGGTAGGGGTGATTATTGTGGCCACCGGCGCCGAGGTTTTGAAGCCGGAGCTATATCGCTACGGGGAACTGGCCAATGTACTCACTCAGCTTGACCTGGAGCAGCGGTTGAAGGATGACAAGGTGGAAAGATTGCAAAATGTGGTGATGATCAACTGTGTGGGAGCACGAATACCCGAACGCCCCTACTGTTCGAGGGTGTGCTGTATGACCGCCATCAAGAACGCTGCTTTAATGAAGGAAATGAATCCAGAGGCGAAAGTCTACGTGCTATATCGAGACTTGATGACCTACGGTGTGGAGTTCGAGCAATACTATAGAGACGCTAAGGAAGCTGGAGTGCGGTTTATTAGATATACCCCGGACGCCCTTCCCCAGGTGAGCGGTACAGACAGGGTTGAGGCGGTGAAAGTGTACGATGAACTAATGGATATGGAGATCGAGCTTCCCTGTGACCTGCTGGTTCTGGCCACTCCTCTAATTCCCAATGATGATAATGAAGAATTGTCCAGAATGCTCAAGGCGTCGACGGGTGACGGAGGCTTCTTCCTTGAGGCTCATGTGAAGCTGCGTCCCGTCGAATTTGCAATGGATGGTGTTTACGTTGCCGGGACCTGTCGCTGGCCGGCGGATATTCGGGAGAGCATCGCTCAGGGATATGCTGGTGCCTCAGAGGCAATGATTCCTCTGAGGCAAGGTCTCGTCAAGGTCGAGGCTATAACAGCTGTGGTGGATCCAAAAATTTGCAAGGGTTGTGGGACCTGCACTCTGGTGTGTCCCTTTGATGCTGCGGAGTTGAAGGTATGTGAGATAAGAGGTTTGGAAGGAAAGACTGTGTCAGAGGTCAATACAGCCCTGTGCAAAGGTTGCGGACTTTGTGCTGCAGCTTGCCCTAACGGGGCGATACAGCAAAGAGGTTTCACCGATATGGAGCTAATGAGCATGGTCAATGCCATGAGTGGGAAGAGATAGCGTTGCAAAAGACCAAAGAAGTCCAGACTGAATTCAAACCGAAAATACTCGCCTTCTGCTGTAATTGGTGTGCTTATGCTGGTGCTGACCTGGCCGGCGTGTCCCGTTTCCAGATGCCAACGGACGTGCGAGTGATAAGGGTAATGTGCTCGGGTCGGGTGCCGCCGGAGTTGATTGTCAGAGCGCTAGCGAATGGCCTTGACGGAGTAATGGTATTGGGCTGCCATCCGGGGGACTGCCACTATTCAGAAGGCAATTACGTAGCTCGAAGGCGAGCTCATATCCTCAAGAGGTTACTGGCCCACATTGGCATCGAGCCGGAAAGGTTCCAACTGAGGTGGGTGTCGGCCTCTGAGGGCGCCAAGT
The DNA here is from genome assembly GCA_964429285.1 of uncultured Dehalococcoidales bacterium. GTDB lineage: Bacteria > Chloroflexota > Dehalococcoidia > GIF9 > AB-539-J10 > RBG-13-51-36. Next base: position 17,662 of record CAYSBO010000014.1, read on the forward strand.
TCTCGGCTGTAGTCAAGGAAGTGACGGACCAAATCACAGCATTGGGCCCCAACAAGTGGGCGGAAGAAAGATGAAAGAGACGGCAAAAGAGGTACAGACCAGGGTTAAGCGGCTGTTTGAAGATGGCACAATTAGCCATTTCATTGGCTATGAAACAGGCTCTGATAGTCTGCGGGTAACGCCGTGCTTCCTCAAGCGAGGAGAGGAGGCTTCCCGGCTGGTGTGGAACCCTCTGTGTGCCAACAATCTGTCCAAATACCTGCTGGATTTTAAGAATGCCCCGGGCAAGGTGGGTATTATGGTCAAGGGATGCGACTCCCGCTCCGTGGTGGAGTTGCTCAAAGAAAACCAGATCGACCGGGACAAGGTCTTCATTGTGGGCATACCGTGTACCGGGATTGTGGACAGGGAAAAGCTGCTGCAAATGATGGGTATCCCTCCGGATGAGGTGGTGGCAGTGGAGGATGAGGGCGACTCTTTTCTGGTTACCCTGAAGAATGACAAGCAACGGGTTGACAAAGAGAAGGTTTTACGGGATGAGTGTCTGGTGTGTAGATATCCGAGTCCTCTGATCTACGATCTACTGTTGGGAGAAGCCGTCTCCAGCCTGCCCTGGGTGGGCGACGATTACAGTATGGTCAAGGAACAGGAGGCGCTTTCTTCGGAAGAGAAGGCGGCTCACTGGAACAGAGAGTTAAGTCAGTGTATCCGTTGCTACGCCTGCCGCAATATCTGTCCAGCTTGTACTTGTTCGGAATGTATCTTTGACAAGAAGGCGCCGCGCTGGATCAGCAAAGCGAATGACGTATCGGAGAATCTGGTTTATCACTTGATACGTGCATTCCACGTTGCCGGAAGATGTGTTGACTGTGGTGAGTGTGAGCGGGCATGCCCCATGAATATTCCACTACGGAGCTTGAACAAGAAGGTGGAGAAGGACTTACTGGAGCTTTTTGATTATGTTGCCGGGGTTGATGTTGAGCAGCGGCCGCCTCTGACGACCTATCAGGTTGATGACCTCGATGAGTTTCTATAGGGTTGCTATGGCGAATCAGACAAACAGTAAGATAATCGAGAAGAGCAGGCTAACCGAACTGCTGGACAAACTAGCGCAGACTTACGAGTTGATTGCGCCGGTGCAGATGAACAACGTTTCCTTCAGGCGTGTGGAGTCGGGGAGCGAGGTCACGCTGGACTATGTCAACCCGGTGCTGTCCGCAAAGAGCACTTTTTTCCCGCAGACGGAGACCCTTTTCCGGTTTTCCAGAGATGATAGCCGGGAGTTTGGGATAGAGCCGGCTGACGAAGCAGAGCGTAGCCGGGTAATCTTTGGCATCCGTGCCTGTGATGCGCGCAGTCTGCGGCTTATGGATATGGTCTTTGACGGCCAGCACAAGGATAGCTATTACCTGAAGAGAAGGAAGAACACAACGCTTATCGGCCTTGCCTGTTTCGAGTACCTCGAAACTTGTTTCTGCCCGACCTTTGGCATTGACCCCGCCTCGGGTGAGGATGTTGACATACTGTTCAGCGATATTGGCGACCGGTTCCTGGTGGAGGCATTCACTGAGAAAGGGACAGCACTTCTTGAGCAATTCTCTGAATTCTTTACCGGGCTTCAGGGAGATGAGGAACAACTCAGAGAAGGCAGGAAAGCCGGGCTGACCGGTATGAAGAGACTGGACGTAAAGGGTATCGCGGACAAAATGGCACCCCTCTATGAAGGCCAATATTGGGACAATATCGGGGTGAAGTGCCTGGGATGTGGTATCTGCACGTACGTGTGTCCGACATGTCACTGTTTCGACATCGCCGATGTGAGCCTGGATGAAGGCGGAGAGAGGTTCCGCTGCTGGGACAGTTGCATGTTTCCGGAATTCACCCTGATGGTAAGTGGCGAGAATCCCAGGCCCAACCAGAAGGCCAGGGTACAGCAGCGTTTCTTCCATAAACTGAAGTACTTCTATGATCGGAATAGTGAGCTGGCGTGCGTGGGATGTGGCCGGTGCATCAGGTACTGCCCGGTGAACATAAATATTGCCCAAATAATAGAGGACGTAGGCAGTGGAAAAGCTGGAAATGAATGACAATATATATTTGCCGCGTATGGCAACCATCGAGAGTATGAGGCCGGAGACGATCGACGTCACCACCTTCCGGATTACTATTGATGGTTCGAACGGGACCGAGGAATTCAAATACAGATCCGGGCAGTTTGCCGAGCTATCGGTGCTGGGTGTGGGAGAGTCACCGATATCAATCAGCTCTTCGCCAACCCGTCCGGAGGCTATCGAGTTCAGCATCAGGAGGCTTGGGCAGCTGACCGGTGCTCTCCATGATCTTGAGCCCGGGGACAAGATAGGTATTCGAGGCCCCTTCGGAAACTGTTTTCCCCTCGAAGAGATAGAAGGCAAGAATGTGCTCATTATCGGCGGGGGCATCGGGTTGGCGCCACTACGCTCGGTTATCCTCAATGTGTTCGATAATAGGGGAAAGTACGGCAAGATCGACATCATCTACGGTGCCAGAAGCCCTCAGGACCTGGTCTATACCAGTGAATACGAAGAATGGCAGAAGGTGGACAACTCCAGATTGCATCTCACCGTTGACCGTGGCGATGAGGAATGGAAGGGAAATGTGGGTCTGGTGCCGACATTCCTGAAAGAAATCAACCCTTCGCCGGAGAACACCACCAGCTTTACCTGCGGGCCGCCAATAATGATCAAGTTTGTTATTGAAGCTTTGCACGAACTGGGTTTCTCCAGCGAGCACATAGTCACCACGTTGGAAAGAAGGATGAAGTGTGGCGTGGGGAAGTGCGGACGCTGCAACATCGGGAGCAAGTATGTCTGCCTGGACGGCCCAGTTTTTACTCTCAAGGAATTGAAGGAGATGCCCAGCGACTGATGAAACGAGGAGAGAAAGCTACCGCCAAGAAAGACCGGCTCGCTGAAATCGTCGACGAGAAGAGACTATCTCTGTGTGTAGAATGTGGCAAGTGCGTTGCCAGTTGTCCCATGGCCGAGTTCTACGGCAGGTTCTCGTTTGTGTTCTCTGCCCGTGGCGTTATCAAGAAGGCGCTACTGGGGTTAGATATGCTAAACGATGCGAATATATGGTTTTGCCTGGAATGTGACCTGTGTGCCCAGCTGTGTCCGGCCGGCGTCAAGTATGCAGAATTTGTGGAAGATGTCAGGCAACTGGCCATCAGTGAAGGTATTACCGACAATTCTGTGGTTTGTCCCCGCTGCGGGCGCTATTACGCACCATTGCCAGTTCTGGAGCGTCTCAAAGAAATACTGACTGAGATGGGCTACGCCGGCGAATTCACCGAACTGTGCCAGCAATGCCGTCAGGCGGATGCAGCCCAAAAACTGGGCTTCCCTGAGTTGCTGGCGCAATATGCAGCCACAGAGCGTCAGGCCAGATAGCGGCCTGTCCGCTGGAACTGCCATTGTCCAGGTGCGCATTTACTCTTCCTCGTCCTTGACACCCTTCGTGCTCCGTTCAGTTATCGCGTATATCATCTACCGGCACGAATATTGACACGCTCTCAGGGAAATGCTACCATACGGCCTGGCCGTGGTTCCTG
>CAYSBO010000015.1:0-20259 GCA_964429285.1 uncultured Dehalococcoidales bacterium
TTCCTGATACAGAAACAATTCCGTATCGGGTTGTTGAGGTTGGAGAGGGCTATCAAAGAGCGAATGAGTATTCTTGGCCCTGAAGCAGCAACTCCCATTGCTTTAATCAATATCCGGCCTATAGCCGTCGCCATAAGGGAGTTTTTCGGCCGATCCCAACTATCGCAATTCATGGATCAAACCAACCCTCTGGCTGAGCTGACTCACAAGCGTCGTCTTTCTGCTATGGGTCCTGGAGGACTCTCAAGAAAACAGGCCGGATTTGAGGTTCGTGATGTTCATCACTCTCACTATGGCAGGATTTGTCCCATAGAAACACCCGAGGGACCAAACATCGGTCTGATTGGCTCTCTGGCCACGTACGCCTCGGTCAATGAATATGGTTTCATAGAAACGCCATACCACAAAGTGGTCCACGAAGTCGCCAATACCGTGGAGGAGTTGATGGGCAGGACAGTCGATGAGGATATAGCCAACGACGGCAAACTTGTGGCAAGGAAGGGGACTCTAGTCACTAAGGAGCGTGCGCAGAAGTTGGCTGGTCTTCCGGCCCGGACTATTAAGGTGGTTCCGTTCGTTTCTGGCCAGGTCGTATACCTAACCGCCGACGAAGAAGGCCAGTTCAATATCGCGCAGGCCAATGCTCCCCTTAACGAAAAGAATGAGTTTGTTCATGACAGGGTTGAGGTCAAAAAGGGGGATAGGTACTTCAAAGAAACAACAGATGGGATAGACTTCATTGACGTTTCGCCCAAACAATTGTTCAGTATAGCTGCTTGTCTGATTCCATTTCTTGAGCACGATGACGCGAATCGTGCCTTGATGGGCTGCAATATGCAGCGACAAGCGGTGCCATTACTATGTGCCAAGCGGCCCCTGGTGGCCACGGGCATGGAGAGAGAGGTGGCTAGGTACAGTGGGCAAGCACTGTCTGCCCCCGAAGAGGGCGTCGTTAATTCGGCGACAAGCTCACAAATTGTGCTTAGTAATGGAAAGGGCGAAGAGCAAGTGCTTGGCTTGACCAAGTTCGCCAGAACTAACCAAGGCACGTGCATCAATCAGCGTGCCATCGTGAGCAAGGGCGACAGGGTTAAGAAAGGGCAAGTGCTGGTGGACAGCTTCTCCATAGACGAAGGAAGTCTCGCCTTGGGGCAGAACATCATTTGTGCTTTTATGAGCTGGGAAGGCTATAACTTTGAAGATGCCATTATCATCAGCAGAAGGCTGGTTGAGGATGATGTATATACTTCCATTCATATTGAAAAATATGAGATAGAGGAGCGTGATACGAAGCTCGGCCCCGAGGAAATCACCAGAGACATACCCAATGTAAGTGAGGAAAGCCTCTCTAATCTTGATGAAATGGGCATTGTACGCATCGGCGCTGAAGTGAAGTCCAATGACATCCTGGTGGGCAAGATTACTCCCAAGGGTGAGACTGAACCTTCAGCCGAAGAGAAGTTGCTACGAGCCATTTTCGGGGAGAAGACACGTGAGGTGAAGGATAGCTCCCTCAGAATGCCATCAGGAGAATGGGGAAGGGTAATTAGAACCAAACTCTTTTCTCGTGATAGCCATGATGAGTTACCTGCTGGGGTGAACCGACTAATACAGGCATGGGTTGCTCAGAAGCGCAAAATCTCTGTGGGGGACAAAATGTCGGGGAGACACGGCAACAAGGGGGTCGTTTCGGTCGTATTGCCCGAGGAAGACATGCCGTTCTTGCCGGACGGTACGCCTGTGGACATTGTTCTCAACCCTCTTGGTGTTCCCTCTCGGATGAACCTTGGGCAGGTTCTGGAGGCTCATTTGGGATGGGCGGCTCAGACACTAGGTTTTGAGGCTACTAACCCCATCTTTGATGGGGCTGATGCTGTGACTATTGAGGATGTATTGGCGAAGACCTGGATGGCTTGGAAAGCTGGCGCTGTTGACTTCAGCCCTGAAGATCCGGGGAATGCCCGAACTGATCTAGGAAAGGTGGAAGAATGGCTTTCCCAGCATGGTTTTGACCCCGGGGAAATAATGGACGAAGGGCATACAGGCGCAGCCAGGAGGGCGTCCCTCTGTTTATGGCTTGAGGAACTGGGAATGGCTGATGGGCATGAGCTAAGGAATCTCAGCGATGAAGACTTAGAGCACATGGCACAACATGTCTACAAAGAACGGAAACTCTACCCTCCTATCTTCGGGAAAATGGAACTTCGAGATGGGAGAACAGGCGAATTGTTTGACAAGCCGATAACTGTTGGCAACATCTATATGATGAAATTAATTCATCTTGTGGGTGACAAGGTGCACGCGCGTTCTACCGGCCCGTACTCGCTTATCACCCAGCAGCCCTTGGGAGGGAAAGCTCAGTTTGGCGGTCAGAGATTTGGTGAGATGGAGGTGTGGGCGTTGGAAGCATACGGCGCAGCCCATACACTTCAAGAGATGCTCACCATAAAGTCAGATGATGTATCGGGACGAGCCAAAGCCTATGAGTGTCTTGTGAAAGGCGAGGATATCCAGCAGCTCGGGATCCCGGAATCAACCAAAGTTCTGTTTATGGAATTGCGCAGTCTAAGTTTTGCCGTTGAACTACTTAGCGAGGGGGAAAATGTCTCAATTTGATGGTGTTAATGGCATTCGATTAAGCCTGGCCTCACCAGAGCAAATCAAGAGTTGGTCTCACGGCGAAGTAACTAAAGCTGAGACCATAAACTACCGCACCTTGAAGCCAGAAAGGGATGGTCTGTTCTGTGAGAGGATTTTCGGTCCTGTTAAGGATTTTGAATGCCATTGTGGAAAATACAAGAAGGCAAGATACAAAGGAGTTATCTGTGACAAATGCGGCGTCGAGGTAGCTCATTCCAGTGTACGCCGGGAGCGCATGGGGCACATAGAGCTGGCGGCGCCAGTTACTCATATTTGGTTTGTCAAGCTGGTACCAAGTCGGCTTGGAGTACTCCTCGACTTGTCTCCACGGGACTTGGAAGGTGTCATCTACTTTGCCCGGTACATCATTATCTCTGTTGATGAGGAGGCTAAAGAGAAGAAGCTTCGGGAACTTGAAGAAGAAATGGCGCGGAAAATTGCCGAGCAAGAGGAACGCCTGGGTAAGAAGATCGAGGAATTGAAAGCCAAGAGCCAGGACGAAGAGGCCAGCATGAAGGAGATAAACGAGCTTCGTGCCAGGGTCGTAGAAAGGAACGAAAGACTGGCGGAGGAGCTGAAGGCCAGCATCGACGAGGTGAAGAATCTTCAGCCCTTGAAGTTGCTTAACGAGGAGGAGTGCAGGAGGCGCAAGGATAAATATGGTGCTATTTTCGAAGTTGGTATGGGAGCCGAGGCTATTCTGCAGATATTGAAGCAGCTCGATATGGATGAACTGCACCAGAAACTTCGCGAGCAAGTTCACAGCACCTCTGGGGGATACCGTAAGAAGGTCAGCCAACGGCTGCAACTAGTCGAAGCTTACAAATTCAGTGAGAATAAGCCTGAGTGGACGGTTCTGACTGTGCTTCCTGTATTGCCTCCGGCGCTTCGTCCGATAGTCCAGTTGGATGGAGGCCGCTTTGTTATTAGCGATCTTAACGACCTCTATCGAAGGGTTATCAACCGTAACAATCGTCTTCGCCGTCTTATGAAGTTGGGTGCGCCGGAAATAATTGTGCGAAATGAAAAACGCATGTTGCAGGAAGCTGTTGATGCCCTTATCGACAATGGCCGAAGAGGCCGTGTGGTCACCACTGGAAACAACCATGCCTTGAAATCGCTCTCCGACATCCTGAAAGGCAAACAAGGGCGTTTTCGACAGAACCTTCTCGGTAAGCGGGTAGACTACAGCGGCCGCTCAGTTATTGTGGTAGGTCCGAAACTCAAACTCCATCAATGTGGGCTGCCGCGTTATGTGGCATTAGAGTTATTCAAGCCTATGGTTATGCACAAACTCATAAAGAATGGATATGCCAATAATCTGAAAAGTGCTCGGCGTCTGGTAGAAAGAGATAATCCTGAGGTATGGGACGCACTTTACGAAGTGGTAAAGGAGCGTCCGGTGTTGCTTAATCGCGCTCCTACGTTGCACCGCCTCAGCATTCAGGCCTTTGAACCGGTGTTGATCGACGGAGACGCTTTCCAGATCCACCCCCTGGTCTGCACCGCTTTCAATGCTGATTTTGACGGAGACCAAATGGCAGTACATGTGCCGTTATCCAAGGGCGCAGTGAAAGAAGCAAGGGAACACATGCTCAGTCCTTACAATATGTTGCTGCCAAGTTGCGGTGAGCCTGTGACCACACCCACCCTGGACATGGTCCTGGGTTGCTATTATCTCACTGTCCTGAAGCCCGGAGCGCGTGGGGAGGGACGGTTCTTCAGCAGCTTTGACGAGGCTAAGTTGGCTTATGAACTTGGCGCTATCGATCTGGGTGCTGAAATTGTTGTACGAGACCCCTCGGTTAGTTCAGACGGAGGACGGGTCAGTACCACAGTAGGCAGAATCTTGTTTAACGATGCCTTGCCTCCGCAACTACGCTCATACAATAAGACTGCAGACAAGGGTTCTTTGAGAAAACTGGTCTCCGATTGCATTCGTTTGTTGGGTAATGAAAGTACTGCTGGTATCCTCGACAGGCTCAAACAGCTAGGCTTTGCCTATGCCACGAAGTCGGGCATTTCGATCGCTATGGATGATATTGAAGAGCCTCCGGATAGGGCCAATATACTCAGAGAGGCTGAGGAGCAGGTCAGCCTTATTGAGGATCAATTTGACCACGGGTTGATTACTGATGATGAGAAATATGAGAGTACAGTTCAAGTGTGGATGGAGGCTACGGACAAGATTACCGAGAATATATCTCAAGCTCTAGACCCTTATGGCAGCGTGTACATGATGGCCACGTCGGGCGCCAAGGGGAATATTTCCCAAATCAGGCAGATGGCGGGGATGCGAGGGCTGATGACCGATCCCTCAGGGAGGATAATAGATTTTCCCATTAAGTCGAGCCTACGTGACGGCCTGGCACCCATGGAATACTTCATTTCGACCCATGGTGCGCGCAAGGGATTGGCTGATACTGCCTTGAGGACATCAGGGAGTGGTTATCTGACCAGGCGACTTGTGGATATAGCGCAGGATGTTATCGTGAATGAAACGGATTGTGGTACTACCGAGGGAGTTTGGATCAGCCGAGAGCCATCAGAGGGGGCGCTTCCTCCATTTGAAGAACGGATTACCGGCTACTTAGCAGCGAGCGAGATTGTCGATCCAAATACGAATGCGACCATCGTTGCCCGTGACGAAGAAATCGACGAAGACAAAGTACAACAAATTGCCGCGACTGGTATTACTGAGGTGTACGTAAGGTCGCCTCTTACCTGCCGTTCTCGATTTGGTGTTTGCCGAAGCTGCTATGGTAGGGACCTAGGAAAGAAGGAACTGGTAAAGCTCGGCACAGCTGTAGGAGTCATTGCGGCTCAGAGTATCGGTGAGCCTGGAACTCAGCTAACTTTGCGCACTTTCCATACCGGAGGCATAGTAGGCGTGGACATTACCACCGGGCTACCTCGTGTGGAAGAGCTTTTTGAGGCCAGAACACCGAGTGGGAATGCCATAATTGCTGAGATCGATGGCTCCGTTGAAGTATCTCAGACCGATGGAGACAGCGTGGTGAGAATCACCAGCTCTGAATTCTATTTGGATGACTACCCCATTCCACCTGGAGCGGAGCTAGCCGTAAGCGACGGACAGTCAGTTAGTGCCGGCACCGTCATCTATTCCCTGCCGGAGAAAGCCGATGAAACCTTGCCATCTACCGCCCACGGCGAAGCAGAACAACCCCAATCCGCAGTGGCCAGAGTAGCTGGCCAAGTGATTGCCGAGGATAACCATGTCTACGTGAGATATGAAGAGAGGGAAGAGAGAGAATATAGCGTTCCCCATGGTGCACATTTGGTGGTTCGATCAGGGAATGAGGTCAAAGCCGGCGATAGAATCACCAGAGGCCCCATTGACCCGCATGACATCTTACGTATTATGGGAAAGGACGCAGTCCAGCAGTATCTGATTGACGAAATACAGAAAGTATATCGCTCTCAAGGGGTGACCATACATGATAAACATATCGCCGTGATTACTCGGCGGATGTTAAGCAAAGTGAGGATTGTTTCCTCAGGAGATACGAAGCTGCTGCCCGGTGAACTGGTTGATCGGTTTGACTACGAAGACATAAATGCCAGAGTACTGGCTGAAGGAGGTGAGCCAGCAACGGCTCAAGCTGCGCTTCTGGGGATAACCAGAGCCAGTTTAACCAAGGACAGTTGGCTGGCAGCCGCATCTTTCCAGGAGACCGGACGTGTTCTTGTTGATGCCGCGATAAAGGGCAAGCTGGATAAGCTTCGGGGGCTCAAGGAAAATGTTATTCTGGGCAAGCGCATGCCGTCCCAAGTTCTGTCCCTAGACATGGATGAGAGGAAGCAATTGAAGCTGGCACATGTTTATGAAGAGGAGAGGGCAGATTTGGAAACTGATAGCCAGTAAGAGGCAGCATCCCAGAGGCTAGCGATGCGACTTGTTTCGGGTAAGACAACAAGCGAAGATAGCTCCATTGACTTTGACCTGCGGCCCAAGCGGCTCAGTGAATTCGTTGGTCAAGAGAAGATCAAGGATAACCTAGAAATAGCCATTGTGGCTGCCAAAAAAAGAGGCGAGCCGCTGGATCATGTCATTCTCTATGGATCTCCTGGTTTGGGAAAGACCACGCTTGCCTATATTATCGCTGCCGAGATGGGCGTCAACATCAAAGTCAGTTCTGGGCCAGCGATAGAACGGCCAGGGGATTTGGCGGCGATCCTTACTAATCTTCGCGAGGGCGATGTGCTTTTCATCGACGAGATGCACAGGCTTAATCACACAATAGAAGAGAAACTGTATCCGGCGATGGAGGATTTCGTTTTTGATATCTTTCTGGGGAAAGGCCCGTCTGCTAGAAACCTGCGATTGAGTTTGCCGCGTTTCACCCTGATTGGGGCTACCACGCGCTTCGCACTGGTGAGTCCTCCCCTTCGGGATAGGTTTGGGGTGACACATCATCTTGATTTCTATGATGAGGCGGCGATACAGACAATTTTGCAGAGATCGGCAGCTATCATCAAGGTGGAAGCAGAGCAACAAGGGCTTGTCCCGATCGCGCAACGCTCCAGAGGTACTCCTCGGGTGGCCAATCGCCTGTTAAAGAGGGTAAGAGATTATGCTCAGGTGAAGGCAAACGGAGTTATCACCAGTGAAGTAGCCCTGGAAGGACTATCGAAGCTGGAGATAGATTCGGTTGGGTTGGATGACATAGATCACAGGGTACTCCACACAATAATTGACAAGTTCGATGGTGGGCCTGTAGGTCTGGACACCATTGCTGCTTCTATCAACGAGGATGCTGATACTATTATGGATGTTTACGAGCCATACCTTCTTCAGCTAGCTTTTCTAGAACGCACCCCTCGCGGCAGAGTAGCCACGAGACTTGCTTATCAGCATTTGGGACTGCCTTACAAACGGGGGGCCCAACCCCAACCTAACTTGTGGAATCAGAGTTAGCGCCTAAGCCTGTGCCCTGGCTTGCATCCACACAGGAACAGCGAAGGCCAATAGAGAAAAGCAGAGTATTACCCAACCCCAGGGATCGATACTTCCCCGACTTGCCCAGCTTACGCCCAGCAATATTACAAGCGGCGGGATCAGAAGGCTGCCAATCTTATACCTGCGCGGCTTGAGACGAATGAAGGCCACGGTTGCTGCCGCCAGAGCGATAAAGCTAAGAACTACCCAGGGTGCCTTCGTTTGCAGCCTTGCCATCCATAGGTCACTGGTCAGGAATTCATTTCCTGCACCCAGGGATAGAAACCAACTGAATATCACAGGCATCGGGGCAAGCATCAGTGACGCATAAAGCCAGTCCCTCCTCGCAGTTTGTCTCATTATGTGGATGAGAGCATAAAGAGCCAGAGGGATATAGACCAGCGCTGCTATCCAGCCCCAGCCTTGAGGAAGGTTAAGCAATAGTATTCCAGTAACCACTACTGGCATAAGATAGTATCCCAGCCACGGAAAGAGCCATACGGGCTTGCCCTGATGCCAACCATAAATAGCTATGCTAACGGTCAGTATCAATATGATGGACAGGGCGACGATGTTTTGCCAGTAATATGAGGTGAATAGCAGGGCAACCAGAAAATGGGGCAAGGCACTGACAAATGCCTCTTTCCATGTACCTTGGGCATGTGTATCGTAGACCTGCTGGGCAATCAGTTCAGGCGAACCCAGAGACTGTACGGCGACTTTGTATGCTTCTTCTCTGCTTAGTCCCTTTTCTTCTAATTCCTGAGTTTTCTCCTGGAGATGTGTACATAGTTCATCAGCCACATCATCCCTTATGGTGTGATCAATCTTGAGGCAAGCTTTGAACCTATTCAAGTAATGGCTTGTATTGCTTATCATGTTTGTCCTAGATTGTTTCCGCTTGCATGACTGCTTTAACTGCAGTGGAGAAATCTTGCCACGTAGCTAACCTGGTTGCTAGAACCTGCTGTCCTTTTTCGGTTATGTAGTAGTAGCGTCTTTGCTGTCCGTTAGCTAGTATCTGCCATTTGGCCTCGATAAGTCCTTCGCGCTCCAATCGGTGGAGAGCAGGATACAGAGTGCCTTCCTTGAACTGAAAATAGCCGTTGCTCCTTTTCTCCAGTTCCTTGACTATCTGGTAGCCGTAGGTAGGCTGACGACTGATCAGGCAAAGCAGCAGAGAATCGGTGTTTCCCTTAAGCAGCTCACGTCCGTAGTTCATCCTTTCACCTCGTTAGCACCTTATCGGTATAATGGCTTGTCTTCACTATAGCATCGGCTATGCGTATTGTCAATATCGGATGCGATAGTGGTCTGGCTGCGGTTGCTTCGGAGAGCCCTAATCGCTACAATATCTGCTGCAAGGTAATCTATCGTAGGGGGAAACCAGCCTGGCCCTCGCCTTAGTCTTGCCGCGAGAGATAGGTAAGGTTGTCAGATTCACTGTGAATAGGATGCTGTATGCAGGGGTTCTGGCGGCAGAGCACACAGGTTTCTGCGCATAAGTCTATCCTGCTCAGAAAGGACCTGTGTCCAAGAGCGACAGGGAAGCAAAACACAACGGAGATAGAAAGACCAAGGAAGCTATGCTCGAAAGCGCCGTTCAGGCGTCGCCCGGAGCAAGGGAAACTTCAGGGCGCGGCGTGAGGAAAGAAAGACTCAGAATGGGATCTTCGCTACCGGTAAGATTGGGAGTCATTAGACATGGGTGCCTTTGAAGATTTTGCTGCTGTAGTAAAAAAGACGGAGACTATGCAAGCCCTTCTCTCGAATCTGGAGAGGGAGCCGGCGAAGCTGTTGGCGGCTATCTGCCGCGAGTACGAAGCCACCAACAAACCAGTTCCCGACCATCACCTCAGCCTGGCTGGATACTTCGGCGAGGCGATGCTAAGGGTATTGGTGTCGGCGAATCTGGTTACCAGGGAACCAGGAGACAGGTTTTTTCTCTATAGCTACAAACCAACGGAAACGGGGCTTCGGTTCTACAAGGCCATGCTCAACGAGAAGAAGATCTAGTGTACAACCTGATTGACAGTCATGCCCACCTTGACGAAATAGAAAATCTTGATTTGACTATTGAGGAGGCCAGGGGAAGAGGCGTTATTGCTGTAGTAGCTGTAGGGACAAGTCAACAATCGAACGTCAAGATACTGGAGATATCGCAGGCGCATAACGGCTTTGTGTATCCTGCTGTCGGTTTGCATCCCTGGGAGCTAGGCAATCTGGGGACTTCTGGGATCGACGACAATTTGCGATTTATTGAGCAGAATATCGCTTCAGCAATTGCTGTTGGTGAAATAGGTCTGGACTATGACAAAAGGGTGCTGAAGGTAGCATCCAAGGAATTGCAGAAAGAGGTTCTTATTCAGCTTCTGGATATGGCTAGAAAACATGCCAAGCCAGCGATAATTCACAGTAGGTATGCGTGGAAGGATGCCTTACAAATAGTTCAGGCTGTTGGCATAGGTAAAGCCGTTTTTCACTGGTTCACTGGCTTTTCCGGGGTTCTTAAGGATATAATTGACGGCGGCTATTTTGTTTCCGCCACACCAGCCGCTGAGTATCATCAAGAGCACAGAAGAGCAGTCAAAGAAGCACCGTTGGAGAGATTGCTCCTGGAGACTGACTGTCCTGTCAGCTATGGAAGAGAGGCCAGGTATGAATCCAGGCCTGTTGATGTGTTGAGAAGCCTGGACGCTGTGTCTCAGCTCAAAGGAATTGATGCAGCTACAATTGCCGAGAGGACAACGAGAAACGCGGTCGACTTCTTCTGCTTGGATATGACATTCTGAATAAGGAGGTGAATCCGATGATAAAATCAATCGCAGGTGAGGATGATTTTCAAAACAATGTCTTGCAGTCGAAATCGCCGGTTGTGGTAGACTTCTGGGCACAGTGGTGTGCTCCGTGCCTGGCTGCCGGTCCTGTTCTGGAGGAATTAGCCAAAGAATACGATGGCAAAATAGAGTTCGCCAAAGTAGATGTGGATTCGAATACTCCTTTGGCGGCCAAGTATGGAATAGCTGCCATACCCACGATGCTCATATTCAAGGGCGGTGAGCCTGTTCAGCAAATTCTTGGTTACAAACCTAAGAAGGAACTCAACAAAGTACTGGACGAAGTTCTCGGGGAGTGAAGTATACGCTAGACCTTTAGGAGTCTATGCGGATGAGGAGAAGAAGTCGCGAACCGAATCAAATTCCTCGGGCAGGAGTGCTAGTAACAACGGGAACCCCGCCATCAAGAATCTGGCTATCGCGGATGAAGCAATGACTCCCGCGGCGCCGGAGTAGTATTTACTTACAATAGCGAGCACCGCAGCACACAACATACTCCCAATAAAGGCGCCAAGTACAAAGCCGACAAGCCTGTCCAGCCAGCCGAGCATTGCTATACGAACGAGCCTGGCTACTAACCAACCAATCACACTAGCTACGATCAGAGTAGCCAGTAGGATGATGGCATAAGCCGCTATGGTGGCCCATATGGCACCAGCAGGAGAAATCAAGTGTGCGAGCCCGCCGTAGTAGCGCCCGGCCAGGACTATGCCACCTATTAGCCCGGCAATACCAAAAGCCGTCCTGATAATTCCGTTCCGCAACCCCACGAAACCCAGTATGCCAGCAACAACTATGATCAGTATATCAAGCCAGTTCATTTCACTGCCCTCCGTTTCTTCTATTCCTATTGTCGCAAAATAAGCATCGGTTCCCTCAATATGCTTCTCCCAGCGAACCACTCAGTGATTTCATGTTCTAGGTCTCCCCGCATTCAAGCCTGTGGTCGCAGTAGGGGCACATCCAAGAGGGACATTCAGGGAGCTGTAGCGGTGAAGTCGCCTTTTCCAGAAGCTCAAGTCGGCGCAATGCTTCAGTCTTAACAGCGTTCAAGTTCCTGAAGTTCACATCGTAGACCATTAATTTGGCATCCTCTTTGGGAACTCTGACATAGTAAAGCAGCAGTCTGCCTTTCGCGTTCTCGGTCAGGGCACAGTCAAACCCCAGTCGCAGGAAGTAGTGGGGGAACATCCGTGGCAAGCGTTCTCTTTCCACCAGTGAAGAGAGTTTTGGGCCCCGCAGGATGGTGGGCAAGTTCTGCCAGATTTGGACCAGGTCGGCCAGTGGAGCATGCTTCACAGGAATCCTCTGCGCCTCGCCAGGGGCACCGTAGCGCAATGAGTCGCGGAGAGCATCGAGAAAACCAACCTCATCCATGGAACGAAGATATTCCTCCTTGTCTTCCCGGACCTGTTCACTCTGCTCAAGTCGCTCAAAATATGCTTTGCGAGGGAAGACAATATGGTTGATGCCAAACACCCGGGATGGTTTGGTCCCGGCCATCTTGCTGAGGAGTTGATCACAAGTCATGCTATCGACATTGATGTCCCCGGCCAAATCAGCTATCTCGTGTGATGCCAGTACAGATGTGGTTGCGCAGTCGCACACCCGGGAATAATCACACTGCCTGTTGAACCAGGGGCAAACGGGGAGGTTGCTAGGGTCGTTGGAAATAAGCGCTTGCACCAGGAGGTCGCGTCTCCGCTGCATTTCCCCTCGAATTGCCTCTAGATCAGGGAAAGTGACATGATAGACAACCAGGGGAGCAGGGGAGGGCAATTCCACTCCCTGGCGCTGATAGATGATAATCTCGCCCTCGTGAGCATTGACCATGGCACAGTACATGCCCAATTGCTCGATGTAACTTGGCCTGTATTTCAGCAAGTCCTTCGTACCTATGGGCGTAGAGGTGGTCTTGACCTCTACGGGAATCTTTTCATAGATATCAATCTTACCGACAACGCCCTCGGCTTCCACAAATTGCTCCAGGTATTCTTCGCTGGATACGGCGGAGCCGAAGGTTTTGTGAAAGCCCGTGCCGGCCCACATAAGCTGCTGTTTCTCCAGGGGCGGAACGATTTCAGGATACTTCCGTCTGAAGTAGGCTTGTTTCAGGTTAAGTAAGTCAGTTACGGAGATACGATACGGAGGCCGGCGCGTCTTGAGGCTTTCCATCAAAGTATCCTTGACTGAGCGGTTTGCCTCAATGTGGGAGACGTAAGATGCGATATCAAATTCGTTCATTCTCAACTTCATTTACTGCCAGGCCCGCAGTCGTCTGAAGGCCTCGAGCTTCTCCCTATCTCCGATCCTGGCTTTTTCCAGGGCATGGGTCAGAAATTGGATGCTGGTATCATAGGTTTGTCTGTCCACGGCATAAGGATAGCCATCTTTGCCCCCATGGGCAAAACTGTAGCTTGCCGGGTCTCGCAGGCTGACTGGTGTATCGTAAACCAGTTCTGAAATCAGGCTCAGGGCGCGGAGCGTCTTTGCCCCTAGGCCGTCGAGGGCCAGCAGTGATTCGAAATTTTGCGGCTTATGCTCATAAGCTGTGAGGAAAATCTTACTCAGCCTGTCAGGGCGAATATCCTCGAGGCTGATGTGAGCTCGCCGGGGCAAGTTCAAGGTCTTCAACCTGTTTAGCTGACCGACGATACTATCGGGTTTCTCTTCGGCAGCTACCCGGGTAATGATGTTCCTGACTGTTGCGTTCTCTACAGCCACAAGGTTGAGTGCTTCCCCTTTAGCCTGGGAACAGATAGCCGCCTCGGGCTCACAGACAAAGTCAGCAACTCTCTCCCCCAGCCAGTGGTAGCGTCGTGCGTAGCGGTTAGCCCCATTCATACCCTGCTGAATCACTGCCCAGGAGCCGTCGCCGGTAAAGAAGAAGCTGTGATGATAGAGTTGGTAGTTATCCTGGAGCGCGGAATTATCCACCTTGGCCGACATCCGGCTGGCATAAACCAGGGCCGACGGAGTTACCTTTAACAGGTGTCCATTTCTTTCTATTTCGAGAGGGGTCTTTCGGGACGTCCTGCCTTTGCCCCCGGCGACAAACAAGCCAAGCTCTTGTTCCAGCCCTCGCATTCCTTCCTTTACAGCGCCGCAGACGGTTGTGGTAACGCCGCTAGAGTGCCAGTCATAACCCAGGACGCAGCCAAAAGCCTGGAACCAGTATGGATCGGAGAGGCGGCGCAGCATCTCCCCGGTGCCAAACTCCGTTACGGTGACAACGGTGATCTCCCGGGCAAGCTGGCACATCCGCTCGAACAACCAGCGGGGCACTTTGCCGTAGTGCAAAGGCAGGTTGGCAATTCCCGTTCTCTGTCCGGAGCCAGGCATCTCCTTTTCCAAGTATATTATACACCAAGGGTTACCAGCTCACTGCCGGTCAGCACACGCTGTGGCGGTACTAGGAATTAGCCTCGGATTTTATATATACTGGCGGCCATGGTCCGCAGGCCCAGGGTTTCCGACGCTGGAGATCACAAATGAAAGCAGTAGAAGTCAGAGAATTGATCAAGGACTATGGGAAATTCAGGGCAATCGACGGCATCTCTTTTGAAGTAAATGAGGGGGAGATATTTGGTCTGATAGGTCACATCAACTTCTTGAACGGAGGATCATTCTGACAATAGGCGGTGGGGCGAAGTCGGGGGTGGGACTATAGTGCGCTAATCGGTGGCACTGGCTAGCCTGCTAGGCAAGGAAAAAAGCATAAAGAACATCATGGGTCAGGAGGGATAGGCCGGGTCTGAGGGCAGAACACCTTAGAGTGATGCAGGCTTCTGAGGAGATGTGCCGTGGCGAGGCAAAGAATGCCGCGGTGGGCTCCATGGAGATTGCCTTTATGCCTTATGAAATTTGTTCTACTGGCTTTTGTGACAGGGATGGGCGGGTGGACTGAGCTTGACATAATCCGACCCGGCTGTGTTTCCAAGAGGGGGTGGGCTTTGCCTGAGAGTGGCCTATGATTGGTTGGGGCGGGGATACAAGTTTGACACGGGACAATTTGGGTGCTAGAATTCGCTGTTCTGTATGGGGGTGAGAAAATTTACGCTGTTATTGAGATAGCTGGTCGGCAATACAAGGTGGCTCCGAAACAGACGATAGAAGTTGAGCGTCTGGAGGTGCCCGAAGGAGAGGCCACTGAATTCGACAGGGTGTTATTCATTGGCGAAGACGACAGTACCCTTGTAGGGAATCCCACGATTAAAGGGGCTCGGGTTGTAGCTACTTCTCTGGGGGAGGTCAAGGGGCAGAAGGCTGTAGTATTCAAGTATAAGCCCAAGGTCCGCTACCAGAAGAAAAGGGGACATCGCCAGCAACATACGAAAATACTGGTGAATGATATAATTAAGGGTTAAGGAGAACAAATGGCTCACAAAAAGGGTGGTGGAAGCACCAGGTGTGGACGGGATAGTCAAGCTAAGCGACTGGGAGTGAAAAGATACGGCGGAGAGCAAGTGCGTGCCGGGACTATCCTGGTCAGGCAACGAGGAACTCGGATACTGCCGGGAGACAACGTAGGTTTGGGGAGGGATTATACACTGTTTGCCTTGATTGACGGCAATGTTAAGTATGAGCCGGCCACCAAATACAAGAAGAAGGTGAGCATACACAAGTGAAAGAAAAGATTCACCCCAAGTATTACGAAGGAGCCAAGGCGACCTGCCTTTGTGGTAACACCTTCGTCATCGGTTCGACCAGTCCAGAAATCCGGCTGGAAGTATGCAGCAAATGCCACCCTTTCTACACGGGTGAACAACGGATAGTGGACTCGATGGGAAGAGTGGAGCGGTTTAAGAAGCGCTACAAGATGAAATAATAGCAGCTGTTCGACTGCGAGCAGGATCTGTTTTTGAACTCACCTTTGGAAACCGGAAACTCGTTCACCACCGCTATTGCAGGACATAAAGCTCATATTTCCAGCCGTTTCTCTTCTGCCGAGAACAGCATAAAGGATCTCTTACAGTGAGCCGCGAACCCAATGTGCGCTTTGGGTGGTAAGGAGATTAATGGGCCGATGAGGAAACCTTTTCATTACGGGGGCCAGGCGGTGATTGAGGGTGTGATGATGCGGGGCAGAGAGAGCGTGGCTGTATCCGTACGTCAGCCTGATGGAAAGTTAAGCACCATAAAGCACCCCTTATCCAGCATAAGCAAAGGGCGTCTGAGAGAGTTGCCCCTGGTAAGAGGAATCATCGTTCTTGGTGAAACGCTGGCCCTGGGCACTCAAGCACTGCTACAGTCTGCTCAGGTTGCCTCAATGGAAGAGGGTGGGAAAGAAATGCCTGCAGCGCTTCTGTGGGGAACCGTAGCCATAAGCCTCGCTTTCGCTGTAGCCCTCTTTTTCATGATCCCTCTTTTCGCTACCCGCTACCTGATAGAACCTTACGTCAATTCTATTCTATTGAGCGTTATCCTGGAGGGGCTCATCCGCATTGGCATTTTCATCGTGTATATCAGGGTGATAGGGTTCATACCGGACATCAGGCGGGTGTTTGCTTATCACGGAGCTGAGCACAAAACGGTGAATGCGTACGAGGCAGGTGTTCCTCTAGAAGTGGAGTCGGTCAAGAACTATTCCACCGCCCATGCTCGCTGCGGCACGTCTTTCATAGTCATTGTTCTGATCATAGCCATCTTTGTGTTTGCCCTGGTAGATGCTCTGCTTGGTCAGCCGGTGCTGTGGCTACGCATATTGTCCCGCATAGTATTAATCCCGGTTATTGCAATGGTTAGCTATGAAATCATGAAATTTGGAGCGGGCCATGTAGAGAACAGACTGGTCCACATTCTCCTTGCTCCGGGACTGATGTTGCAGGCTATGACTACTAGAGAGCCTGACGATAGCCAACTGGAGGCTGCCATATCAGCGCTGAATGAGGTGGTAGATACGGACAGGGCTGCTGATACTGGAAACAGCACACCATAGACGGTTCTTGCCTTGACGCGGAGGGCGATACTCAGGACGTATCCTGGCTCTCTAATTGCTGGAAGAAGCAAGTCTGATTCCCGGTATGGCATACCGGACCTGTGGGCTCGGCCTTTATGAGGAGAGTATCACTGTCGCAGTCTTTGATGATGGATTTCAGTCTGAGGAAGTTCCCTGAGGTTTCTCCTTTGTGCCACAGTTCTTGTCGACTACGGCTGTAGAACCACACGTCTCCGCTATCCAATGTGCGCTTGAGCGCCTCCTTGTTCATGTAGGCCAACATCAGTACCTGGCCGTTTTTGGCATCCTGCACAATAGCTGGAATCAAACCTCTATTATCGAAATTTAGCATTTGCTCCTAACTCCCGTAATTGAGTATAGCTTCGCCCAGGTCAATATCCCCCGTGTAGAGGGCGCTGCCTATGATGGCCCCTTCCACCCCCAGTTCCTTGAGGCGTCGCAGGTGATCCAGCCTGGAAATACCCCCGGCGACAATGATGGGGGTTTTTACTGCGGCCAGCAATGTACTTACCATTTCGAAATCCGGTCCAGCAAGGGTGCCATCCCTTTCTATATCGGTATAGATTAAGCGCCTCACTCCGACGTCCACCATCTCCCTACTTAACTGAGCAACCTCAACAACCGTGGGTTTCTGCCAGCCGCGGGTGGCTATCTTGCCATCTCGTGCGTCGAGGCTGACGATGATAGCCTCTCCAAATTGCTGGCATAGCCTTTCTACCAGTTCCCTGTTCTCTATTGCTGCAGTACCCAGGATTACCCGGCTTATGCCCTGACTCAGCACGTTCTGGGCTACCTCTTCTTGTCTTATACCGCCGCCCAGTTGTATTAGCAGGCCGCTTTCTTTCATTATCTCCTTGACCAAGTCGGTATTCTGTGGCTCACCGGCGGCTGCTCCGTCCAGGTCGACTACGTGCAGCCAGCGTGCCCCCTGGGAATACCAGGTCAAGGCGGCTGTCACCGGATCGTCGTCGAAAACAGTCTCCCGGCCATAGTCACCCTGATATAGCCTGACGCACTTGCCGCTTCTGATGTCAACAGCTGGGATTATCTCCATCCCCGACCTTCTGAGTGCTTCTGTCTGTCCCGGTTCTGTGGTTCGACTGTCTTTGCCTGGATGTCTCCAGTGGACCACATTCGGCCGACCGAGTTCTATGCTATGATACAATACCCTGGTGTGGTCGGACAAGCTCAGCCTACGATGTAGGGTAGGCTTGGCTGGTTTGAGCCTCCACGCCTCTCGGCCGGTTGCTTCTTCTGCTGCAACATATCTGCTACAAGACAATGTTCTGGAGGCTGCCCATTACGAGTACGGCTGCTATCATTATGCCGACAGCCCTAAGTAGGTCTCTTGCCCCCAACTCCCGAGCCATCATCACAAAGGTAGCCACACAAGGGAAAAACATGGCCAGCACCGTCGTACTGATAACAAGCTGCTTCGCAGTTAGAGCTAAGGGAACCAGCAAACCTACAGCGGCGTCCTTACGGAGAAAGCCAACGGCCAGGGCTGTAACTGTCTCCTTAGGCAGTCCCCATAGCCCGGTGAGTACCGGGGCAGCAACATTGGCAATGGCATCAAAAACCCCGAAATTGTAGAGGACATTTACCACCAGCACGGTACCCAGTATTATGGGCAAGGCTTCTCTAAGAAAGCCGGAGACGCGTAGCCAGAGTTTTTGGCCAACGACCCGCCACGGTGGCAAGCGATAGGGGGGAATCTCTATCAGGAGCTCCGGATTGAACCCTTTGACGGCACGGTTAAGTATTAGTCCTATGATGACCCAGGATATAAACAAGCTTGCGTAGACCATAGCCACGTATTGGATGCCTTCCTGCCCTACCACCCCGATTATCATGGCCTGCAAGGCAGCACAGGGGACGCCAATTGAGATCAAAGTGGCCGCAATAAATCTTTGTTTTCGGCTCTCCAGAATTCGAGTTGCCATAACTGCAGGCACATTGCATCCAAAGCCCAGGATAGTGGGTATGATGGCGTACCCGTGCAGCCCCAACCGGTGCATTATGGTGTCCATCAATACCGCGAGGCGGGGCAAGTAGCCAACATCTTCCAGTATTCCCAGTACCAGGTAGAAGGCGACGATATACGGCAGCACTGCCGCGAGGGGAATGAAGAGGCCGGTGCTGAGCAAGCCAAAGGATTGAAGGTAATCAATCTCCCCTCCGACAAGCTGGCCTATCAGAACGCTGTGCCAAAGGCTGCCCGGTCCTAAGGCAAGGCTCAGTTTCATCAGCAACGGAGTCCACAGCCCTTCGAAGAGGGGCTCCGCCACATAGCCAATTATCCCCTCGCCAACGAATCGCACAAACCAGAAGGCGGCGAAAAGGACCAGTAAGGCGACGACTATCCCACCTACCCGGTGACTGGTGATGTCCTCCAGGGTCTCGTACCAGGTATGGTGGCGGTGGCTCAACGATTGCACATGGTTCAGGATGTCACCTACCCTTGCCCACCGTTCATCACTATTGGAATAGGCAGGGGTATTCTCGGGCATCTTTGCCTCGGGAAGGCGTCTGACTAGTTCACCTACCCCCTGGCCGGTAACCCCCACTGTGGGAACAACGGGCACTCCCAGTATTTCTTCCAGCTTGGCCACATCGATACTTATGCCGCGATGCCGGGTATCATCCCACATATTGAGGGCAACTATTATCGGGGTCTGCCTTTCCAGCAACTGCAGGGTTAGATTGAGGTTCCTCTCCAAATTGGTGGCGTCGACGACATCTATGACCAGGTCCCCCTCTCTAAGCATCTCCACAGCAACCTCTTCCGCCTTGGAAGCGGGGTCGAGCGTATAGCTGCCCGGGACGTCGATAAGTTCAGCTCTTTCTTCCCCGAGCTTCAGGTACCCTCTGGTGAACTCCACTGTGGTGCCGGGGTAGTTGGAAGCGATGATGTGTGTACCGGTCAGTCGAGAAAAAAGGGCGCTTTTTCCCACATTGGGATTACCCACAAGCAAGATACGCTTCATGTTAAGGACTTCGCGGGAGGTATTTGTCCGGTTGCATTATGATTTTCCTGGCCATACCAAAGCCCACAGCCACCTGAGCACTGTCCACCCTGAGAATGACCGGGCCGCGAAACAGTGTAGAACCTAGCTTGGTTACCTTCTTACCAGGCCTGATACCCAGAGCATCCAGGCGCCGAATCAAACCATGTCCTCCCAGGATCTCAACCACAGTACCTGTCTGCCCGGGTCTCGCCTGTGCCAGGGTCAATTGCTCGTTCTGATACATGGTCGTAGCTTGTCCTTTATCCTCAATAAGCTAGCTTTGTCTAACTGCCAAATCCAAAGAACTTAATGTTGCTATTGCCCTCTCTTCACACCTCTGTTGGAGCAATCGGGAGGGAGTACTCCATGCTCCAGATAATATTCGTACCTGCTGGAGAAATTAGCTCTTCCCAGTGGACATGCCTCTATGAACTCGACGAACTTCGCCAATCTCTCCATGCTCGAGGGGCTAATAACGTGCTCGATCTTACAGGCATCCTCCTCCGCCGTTTTCTGGTCAATACCCAGCGCCTTAGCAAAGAAGCAGGTCAACGCCCTATGGCGGCGAATTATTTCATGGGCAACCTTATCACCTGCAGAAGTCAGCCTTATCTGGCCATATCTTTCGTGCTCCACAAGCTCCTGCTCGGAGAGTCTCTTGAGCGCAGAGGTAACACTGGGCATCTTGACTCCCAGGGTTTCGCTAATCTGCTTTACTCTTACCGCCTTTTTCCCTTTACCGAGATTGGCTATTGCCTCAAGGTAGTCTTCCATGCTGGCGGTTTGCTCTCTGTGCGCTTTCGGTTTGTCCATTTCCCTGCCCGGAAATTGTTAGACGTGGCTAACAATCATAAC
>CAYSBO010000016.1:0-5220 GCA_964429285.1 uncultured Dehalococcoidales bacterium
TAAAGGGGATATAAGGAGAGAATCTCTTTGGTGAGGATTCCCCCCTTAAGGTAAGAGGGGCCAGGGGAGTTATGAAGGATAGGATCCATACCCTAAGGATGGATGTTGCGGGACATAGCCTTAATTTTGAGATGGAACCTGTGGAGAAACTAAACTATTTGGAGCAAGATTATGGGTGACACCATTCTTTTAGCTCATGGCAGTGGTGGCAAATTGAGCCACGAACTGGTGGAGAAGAGACTTCTTCCGTTTCTGGCCAATCCTATATTGAACAAGCTGGACGACTCAGCTATTTTCGAAGCCAGCGGGAGACTGGCTTTCACAACCGATAGCTACGTGGTAAACCCGATCTTTTTTCCCGGCGGCAACATAGGAAAGCTGGCCGTTTGTGGCACGGTGAATGACCTGGCTATGAACGGAGCCAGGCCTCTATATTTGAGTCTGTCGGCTATCATAGAGGAAGGCTTTCTCTTGAGTGAGCTTGAACAGGTGATGCGGTCAGTGAAGGATGCTGCTGAAGAAGCCGAGGTAAGCATAATCACCGGCGACACCAAGGTGGTGAATCGGGGACAGGCTGACAAGTTGTTTGTCACCACCTCGGGAGTAGGGATAATCGCTCCCGGGATTGACATCTCAGGAGGCAACGCCAAGGCTGGAGACAGGGTTCTGTTGAGCGGGACCATTGGTGACCACGGAATAGCCGTTATGAGTCAGCGCGAGGGGTTGAAGTTCGCCATGGCTTTGGAAAGCGACTGTGCTCCCTTAAACAAACTGGTATCCGAAGTCCTGGAGACCTCACCCAGGATTCATTGCCTGCGTGACCCTACGAGGGGTGGGCTGGCCACCACCCTTAAGGAATTGGCCCAACAGTCCAGGGTCGGCATTGTCGTAGAGGAGAGCGAGATACCGGTGAAGGAAGAGGTCAAAGGTGCCTGCGAGTTGCTGGGCTTGGATCCAATCTATGTAGCCAATGAAGGAAAGGTAGTGGCTATAGTAGACCCCCTCGACGCGGAGAAAGCTCTCGCCCAAATGAAGAGAAACAAATATGGCAGGGATGCTGCCATAATCGGCGAGGTGACCAAAGAGCACCCGGGGAAGGTGGTAATGAAGACGAAGCTCGGCCCTTCCAGGATCGTGGATATGCTCTCCGGGGAACTGCTACCCCGGATATGCTAGACGGTTTGACAGCTAAAATTTGGCGGTGCTACACTTCCCTCACCTGTGAAGCACGTTGGTATTCTGTATAATCCCTTACTAGATAAAGCCCGAGACTTAGCTGAGAAGCTAGAAGGGTTTATGTCCTCCGAGGGAATCTCTTCGTGGCGGTGCTCGACCGAGGATGAAGGACAAGCCAAGCGGCAATTGGCTGGCACGGAGTTGGTTCTGAGCATCGGTGGAGACGGCACTGTGCTGCGTGTTGCCCGAATCGTAACCCCCCTGGCGGTACCTATTCTGGGCATAAACCTGGGCAAGCTGGGATTTATCACAGAGATAGACGGCAATGAAGCTCTGAGTGATTTGCCCCATTTGCTGAAAGGGGAGGGTTGGGTTGAAGAAAGAGCCATGCTTGAGTCTCAAAT
The DNA here is from genome assembly GCA_964429285.1 of uncultured Dehalococcoidales bacterium. Lineage (GTDB taxonomy): Bacteria > Chloroflexota > Dehalococcoidia > GIF9 > AB-539-J10 > RBG-13-51-36. The sequence goes on from CAYSBO010000016.1 coordinate 1,581, forward strand.
TGGGAACAAGAGCTTTCATGCGTTGAATGATGTGGTGCTGCGAAGTGTTGCTGTTCGCCTGGTCAATATAGAAGCAAGAATTGATGGCACGGCGGTAACTACTTACCGGGCTGATGGAGTAATTGCGGCTACAGCTACGGGCAGCACAAGCTACGCTCTGGCATCTGGAGGACCGGTCCTCCATCCTCAATCCAGGGAGATCATTCTCCAGCCGATATCCTGTCATCTGGGACTGCGGCATGCCCTGGTATTGCCTGAGCAAAGCACGATTGACTTGAAAATAGTCCGCAAAGACGAGGTCGTGCTTAGCATCGACGGGCAGGTAGAATTGGCGGTACCAGACGGGGAAAATGTCAGGGTGAAGCTCAGCCCCCATGTAGCTCGCTTCTTGAGAATGCACGAGCCAACATATTTCTACAGCTCGCTGTGGCAGAAGCTGAGAGAAGGAGGAAATGCTGGCCGATATCAAGGTTGAAAAGGCGAGGGTGAGCGATGCCGCCTCAATCCATCGGATGATCAGCCATTTTGCTGATAGGGGGGAGATGTTGCCTCGTGCCTTATCCGAGATATACGACGGTATAAGAGACTATTTCGTGGTCAGAGAATCAGGTCAGGTAGTCGCTTGTGCTGCATTACACGTTACGTGGGTCGATTTGGCTGAGATCAGGTCTCTGGCTGTCGATGAGAAGGAACAAAAGCAAAGGATCGGCTCTTTGCTCGTCCAGGCCTGTCTCGAAGAAGCTAAGGAATTGGGCATCCCCAGGGTGTTTTGCCTCGTCCGTAAGCCTGCTTTTTTCGAAAAACATGGCTTCCAGTTAGTCGACAAAATGGAGTTGCCCCAGAAGGTGTGGGCGGAATGCTATCGCTGTCCCAAGTTCCCCAACTGCGATGAGGTAGCTCTTGTTCGTCACCTTTGAGGCTATTCACTGGAAATAGAAAACGCAATTCTGGCTAGAGTAGGAGAGTATTGTACCCGGAGAATAAGGTAGCTTCCCAGCATATCTATCACGGCCACGTGGTAAACATGCGCCTGGACACCATCCGGAAAGCGAGTGGCAAAAAGACCGTTAGGGAAGTGGTGGAACACAGTGACTCCGTAGCCGTAGTGGCTATTGATGAACAAGACAACATCCTTCTGGTTCGCCAATTCCGCCACCCGGTTGGTAAGTCTCTGCTCGAAATACCCGCTGGCGGCATTGACCCGGGGGAAGAACCTGTTGATTCTGTGCGCCGGGAATTACAGGAGGAAATTGGCTACCTGCCCCGCAAAATTGAGAAATTGGGAGGTTTCTACGCGGTCCCGGGTTACGGCACGGAGTACCTCCATTGTTTCCTGGCTGCCGACCTTGTGCCCAGTCACTTGGTGGCTGAGGACACCGCCGATATCGAGCTAGTCCGTGTTTCCCAGGATGAGATACCCCGACTTATTATCTCAGGCGAGATCTGCGATGGCAAAAGCATCGCTGCCCTGTTGACGTTCCTCTTTAATCGGTCAGCCTGAAATGAGGCTGAATCCCTCTTGCCTTCCGCTCGCCGGGATTGTTTGGTCTTGACAAATCGGGATCCCCAATCACGGAAAGAGGCTCAGTTCGTGCGCCACGCTATTCACCGGTGAAGACCGGCTCTCGCTTCTCGACCAGTGCTGCCATCCCCTCCCTGGCATCCTTCGTCTTTTGCACCTGCTGCACGGTTTCCAGTTCTATTTTCAATCCCTGATCAATGGTTGTGTCAAGCCCCCGGGTCACTGTATCAAGGATTGCCTGCATAGCAAGCGGTGCCTTCTTTGCCAGTGCCCTGGCGAATTCTTTAGCGTCGTCCATCAACTGCCCTGGCTGAGACATCTTGCTTACAAGCCCGATGCTTAAAGCCTCGGGGGCGTTTATTCTGGCGCCGAACAGAAGCATTTCAAGTGCTTTGGTCTTACCCACGAGCCTGGGCAACCGTTGGGTGCCACCCCAGCCCGGCATAAGGCCCAGGCCAATTTCGGGCAACCCTATCACTGCCCGCTCGGAGTTGACCATTATCCTGAAGTGGCAGGATATGGCCAGCTCGCACCCACCGCCGAGGGCAAAGCCATTCACGGCGGCGATTACTGGCTTGGGATATCTCTCGATGTGCCTGAATACGTCGTGGCCCCGGGATGCAACCTTTTCACCCTCGGCTGACTGAGCTGCTTTGACATCAAGGCCAGCCGAAAATCCTTTTTCGCCTGCGCCGGTGATGATTATGGCTCTCACAGCTTTATCCTTCTCCCACTCGGTAAGGACCGCGTCCAGCTCATCAAGCAGAGCCAGATTTATCGGGTTAGCCGGCGGCCGGTTCAAGGCGATTATGCCTACATTGTCATCCCTGTCCACAATCAAGTTCTCATAAGCCATGCACTGCTCCTTGTTCTGAGATTTCTCAACGGGATGTTAGCATCCGCACCATCGGCCCGTCAACGGCCAAGAGGAACAGATCGTAACTTTACTAAGACGGGTGGTGAGGCCTATCAGGGCTGTGAAGGTTCTACCGGTCCGTGGGGTTGCTTCCCGCCTGTTGCAGTAACCAGGAGCACCACCTTTCTATCCCTTCGCCGGTCTTGCAGGAAAGTTCGAATATCTCGGCGTCAGGATTTAGTCCTGAAATGGAGCGACGAAAGGCGGCAATATCGAAATCAAGATAGGGAAGAAGGTCCATCTTGTTTATTATCACAGCCTCGGCATCCACGAAGATCAAGGGATATTTGGTGGGCTTGTCATCTCCTTCGGGGAGGCTGGAAATGACTACCCGCTTGTGTTCTCCTAGCGTGAATTCGGAGGGGCAGATAAGGTTGCCTACATTCTCTATCAAGATCAGGTCTAAGTTATCGAGGGGCATTTCCTTCAGGGCCGGCTCAATCATGGCAGCCATCAGAGAGCAACTCTCGGGCATATTTCGGGTGTTTATTTGTACTACTGCCTTTGCCTCGGTCTGTACTTTCTCAGCATCTACTGTGGAAGCAACGTCACCTTCGATGACGCCTATGTTCAGCCTGCCTTTCAGCCTGGCCATGGTTTGTAGAATGAGACTTGTCTTGCCGCCACCTGGAGATGACATAATGTTGACAGCAAAGACGTTGTGGCTGTCCAATAGCTGCTGGTTTCGTCCAGCAATGGTCTCATTAGCCTCCATAATATTCTGGATAACTTCTATTCTTTTCATTCTACTTCCAAGCTTTCAATGTAGAGTTCTCGTCCCTTCGATATTTCTATGCTCTGTCCCTGGCAGTGAGGACAAGACCAGAGGGTATCCTGAGGGTGGAAAGTTGCAGAACAATTTCGACAACGCAATTGAGTGGGCACTGATTCAAAGCGGAGGACCGCTCCTTCAGCGATGGTGTCTTTGCTGAGAGAATCGAAATAAAACTGAATACAATCGGGGACAAATCCAGACATCTCACCAACTACTAAATTGATTTGGGTGATCTTATTCGCTTCTGCCTCACCAGCTTTGGCTAAGGCAATATTGACGATGTTCTCGGTTATTCCTAACTCATGCATCTGGCTAACAAGAGCGAACCACCATATTGTAAGTCACTTCATCTTTCAGTTCAATGCTCGGTGGCAGGGCGTCTCTATTTCGGTACTTCTCTTCCCCACGATTTGTGGAAGTCTTTTAT
>CAYSBO010000016.1:5320-20078 GCA_964429285.1 uncultured Dehalococcoidales bacterium
GTGGCGGAGCTAAATCCGGCACGTGTCGCAGCTTGTGGCGGAACACGTACTGCAAGAGGAGTCTCCTCCAATGGCGGTGGATGACCCTTGGTTGCTCCTGGAGACCGCGGCGAACGAGGAGACTACCCGCCTAGCCGCATGGTGGCAACGGGGGCAAGAGGCACCTTCGTTTGATAGAGTTTGGTGGCGCAGTAACTCAAACTTGGTGTTGCAACGGGGGCAACGATATTCATAAATGGGCATTCCTAATCTTTTCCTTCGTCGAAAGCTCTCAGGTATACGTCAGGGACTCGAGGGACCTGGGCATCGCTCCATTTCTTGAGACAGGTCAAGGAACAGAAATTGTGATGCTCAACTGCCCGGGGACCTTTCCATCGGGAAACCATGAGCCAACCCTCGAGCACCTCGCAAGGTGGCTCGTCTGTGCTGGGTTTGACCTGTTTACCGCAAGAATGGCAGATAAAATATCCCTTCGGCATAACCCTCCTGCCTTCGCTCCGATCCCTGCGTGGGAGATAGCCCACTAACTAGGCGGCCACCACCTCCTTAACTTCAGGTACCTGTTCCTTGAGCACTCGCTCAATTCCGTTCTTCAAGGTCATACTCGCCATGGGGCAACCCCCGCAGGCGCCGGTCAGTCTCAGTGTCACCACACCATCTTTGACATCTACTAGTTCGACATCCCCTCCATCAGCCAACAATGCCGGCCTCACTTGATCGAGGGCCGCCTGTACCTTATCTTGCATATTCCCTCCTTGCCTAATCGCTTTCACCAATTACCATGACAATTAGGACTTAGGGTTAAATAGTAGAGCCAAAATGGCTAATTGTCAAATTAGAAACGGTCATGGTGTGAGTGAGAAGTGAGGAGTTGGTACACAGGACAGATATAATCTATAATACCGTTCTTGGAATGGACCGCATGATCTCCGTAGAAGAAGCCCTGAAGAGGATCCTGCACCACGTTGAGGTACTTGAGCCCCAACGGAAGCCTATTCTGGACTGCCTGGGACAGGTCCTGGCTGAGAATGTTTATTCCACCATAGATATCCCCCCGCTGGATAATTCCGCCATGGATGGTTATGCCGTGCGGGCCGAGGATACTTGTGGAGCCAGTGGATCGTCACCCAGGTACCTGGTGGTGGTTGGCGAGGTCGCGGCCGGGTCTATGCCCGAGGAGGAGATCAAGCCGGGGATGGCTATACGCATTATGACTGGCGCGCCGTTGCCTGGGGGAGCTGATGCCGTAGTGCGATTTGAGGATACCGATGAAGTTGAACGCAGATCATCCCGAAGCGACTTGTCGACCATCGGCATATTGTGCGAGGCAAAGCAAGGATTGAATGTTCGATACAGGGGTGAGGACATTGCCAGAGAAGAACTAGTTCTCAGAGAAGGAGAGTTGCTTCGTCCTCAAGAGATTGGCACCCTGGCCTCGGTGGGGCGTTCCACCGCGCTGGTTATCCGCAGGCCAATTGTGGCTATTCTGGCCACGGGAGATGAGCTTATCGACGTCGATCAGCCATTAGCCCCGGGCAAGATTCACGACAGTAATACCTACACTATTGCCGCCGAGGTCTCTCGCTACGGGGGAATTCCTAAGATCCTAGGCATAGGGCGCGACTCGGTTGAGTCACTGACAGATAAAATAGGTGAAGGATTGGACGCTGACATGCTGATTACCACAGGCGGCGTCTCCAAGGGAGACTACGACATGGTAAAGGATGTCCTGGCAGAACATGGGGAGATAGGCTTCTGGACGGTTTGTATGAAGCCCGGGAAACCACTTGCCTTTGGGGTCATGAAGAAGACTGAAGGAGGAAGGGAGAGGAAGGTGCCGCACCTGGGATTGCCGGGCAACCCGGTCAGTTCCATGATTACCTTTGAGCAATTTGCACGTCCCGCCATACTGAAAATGATGGGTAAAAGAAATCTCGCCAAGCCAACCGTCCAGGCGGTTATGGAGGACGAAGTTGCAAATACTGATGGACGGCGCATCTTTGCCAGGGTGAATGTGAAGCAGCGCGATGGACAGTATCGTGCCTCCCTGACGGGGCCTCAAGGCTCCGGAATACTCACCTCCATGGCCAAGGCCAATGGCTTAGCCATTATCCCGGAAAGCGGTGAGGGGGTTAAGGCTGGAGAGAACGTGGAGGTGCAAATGCTGGATTGGGAGGGGGGGCCTCGACCGGGTGGAGAGAAGATGGAAATGCTGCCGGTTGTTTCCATCGTGGGCAAATCCAAGTCCGGTAAGACAGTGCTCATGGAGCAGCTCATAGCGGAGTTCAAAAGAAAAGGATACAAAATCGCCGCCGTTAAGCATAGTCGAGGCGGGATCGAAATGGACCACCCCGGGAAGGACAGCTGGAGATTTGCTCAAGCCGGCAGCGACGCGGTTCTGGTTACTTCGCCTGGCAAACTCGCTTTTGTCAGAAGTCTGGACCATGATCTCAATGTGGAGGACATTCTGCCCATCATTGGCTCTGGATTCGACCTGGTGCTTGTCGAGGGATTCAAGAAAAGCAAAACTCCCAAGATCGAAGTGCATAGAAAAACGCTGGGTGACGACTTGTTATTTTCGGCGGAGGAACTCATAGCTGTGGTTACCGACGAGCCCCTGGATACGGGTGTGGTCCAGTTCCCGTGGGATGATGCGGTGGGGGTAGCTGATTTCATAGAAAGGAATTTTGTGTCGAAGAAGTAACACAGGTTGTTTTGTGCCAGGGAGAGATGAGGATTAGGCAAGAGAATGTTTTCTGTAGGGATATTGACCATAAGCGACAAAGGAGCAGCAGGGGACCGTGAAGACAAGAGCGGAGAGGTTCTCCATGAAATCCTTTCCGGTATGGATGTCCGCATTTCGAATTACGCGATCGTCCCCGACGAGAAGGAACTCATTGCTGAAAAGCTTGTCAGGTGGGCGGACGGACAGGATGTAGACGTGCTCCTTACTACGGGCGGAACTGGACTCACCCCCAGAGATATTACCCCCGAGGCAACGCTTTCGGTGGTAGATAGAATTGTCCCCGGCATCGCTGAGGCCATGAGGGCTGAAAGCCTTAAGAAGACTCCGCATGGTATGCTCAGTCGGGCGGTTGTGGGCACCCGCGGGAAATGCCTGATCATAAATCTGCCGGGGAGCCCCAAGGCGGTGCGTGAGTGTCTTGAAGTGATATTGCCGGCGCTGCCCCATGCGGTGGAAACGCTTAAGGGCCAGGCAGGGGAATGTGGCCCGGCGGAAACCGAAAATTAAGAAAAAAAGGAGAACAAGGGGTTGATAATTTGGACAGGGTAATTTATAATAATGTCGGCCCATAAAGATTTCAACGACGGCGAGCTACCAGACTAAGTTAAACAACTTTGAAAGAGAATCCTTCTCACCGAGCTGAGAAGTTTTTTATGCGGTAAAGCATGAAGTTTCTGATAACAGCGGTTGTCGCTTACGTGGGTTACCTAATTCTTACCCTCGGTAGCGGCACCGCTTCCTTATGGAGTACCGCCGAGCTCAGTATCGGGGGAGTGTTCGCCGTGGCGGTTGGTGCCCTGCTCGGTAACCGGTTCATCGGTAAAGACCTGCGCATGCTCAACCCGGTGCGGTGGTTCACTTTTCTCGCCTACCTGGGGCCTTTCCTCTTCGCCATGGCCAAGGCCAACGTTGACGTGGCCTATCGTGTTATCACCGGGCGCATTAATCCGGCCATCGTGAAGATAAACCCCAACCTGAAGAACGACTTATCGGTCACCATCCTGGCTAACTCCATCACCCTGACGCCTGGAACACTGAGCGTGGACGTTGACCAGAGAACCAATGATTTGTACGTGCACTGGATAAATGCTGACCCTGAGGTGCTTAAGCGAATGCCCAGAGACTACCATCCTATATGCCAGAGTTTCCCTGACTGGGCAAGGAGAATCGCGGAATGATTGACTGGCTTCCGGCGGTGATAATCCTGGCGATATGTATTGTCATAGCCGTGGCACGCATCTTTATCGGTCCGGGGGCGCCGACAAGGCTGGTCGCTTTTGACACCACCAATACTCTGGTGGTGGCCAGTCTGGTCATCGTGGGTATTATGTTCGATCATGCGCTTTTTATTGACGTGGCCATCGTCTATGCGTTGCTCTCGTTTACCATGACCCTGTATGTGGCCAAATACATTCAGGGGAGCAAGTTCTAGCAGTGGCACTGAACGTAGTAACTTACATATTTATCGGCATTGGCCTTTTCTTCAATTTGGTGGGGGTCATCGGCCTACACCGCTTTCCCGACATGTACACCAAGCTGCATGCCGCTACCAAGTGTACTACCTTTGGCTCCATCTTCCTCATCATAGCGGTAATCATGCAGGCCGCCGGAATCTGGGCACTGGAAGGGACTTCTCAGTCTACGATGTGCATACATTCGATAGTGGCGCTCATAGCGCTGCTGGTCACCAATGCCACCGGTGCTCATGCCATTGCCCGGGCGGCACATCGTAGCGGGGAAAAACCGGCCAGGCGGATGGTGGATGACCTGGAGGGGAAAGAGTTGGAGGGGAAAGAGAATGATTGAAGCTGCAGCTCTGCATGTCATCATACCGGTGACACTGATTGTGTGTGCCATATTTGTGGCTGTATTCAAGGATCTGCTGTATGCGGTGGTGGCGCTGGCTGTGCTCAGCCTGCTGCTGGCCCTTCAGTTCTATATTATGAAGGCTCCCGACGTGGCCATGGCTGAAGCGGGAATCGGGGCAGCTGTGACCACAGCTATCTTCATCATCACCATCAAAGCGACCAAGCGTACGGAGTGAATAATGAGACAGATTGCTGGCTTGATTTCGTTGCTTGTTCTGGTGGTCTTTCTGGTGAGCGGAGTACTGCTCATCCACCCCTTTGGCCATCCAGATGCATCGGCTATGGATGACTACATAATTGAGAACGCCCAGGAAGAGACCGGGAGCAACAACGTGGTGGCGGCTGTGCTCTTTGACTATCGAGGGCTTGATACGCTGGGGGAGGCCACTATACTGTTCACGGCAGTGACCGGGGTGTTGCTTCTGTTGCGGAGCTTGAAACGGACGGAGGAAAGTTCCTGATGCTGTCGAAGATAGTGCGGACCGTGGCCAACCAGCTTATCGTGTTTATTCTCATCTTCGGCCTGTATATTATTGCCCACGGACACCTCACACCGGGGGGAGGCTTTCAGGGCGGTGCTATCATTGTTTCGGGTGTGGTGATGCTGCTGGTAGCCTTTAGTTCCCACGAAATCAAGAAGGGGCTGCGCGAGCGTGTTCTATCAATAGTGGAAAGCACTGGAGCGTTGATCTTCATCATTCTGGCTTTTGCCGGAATAGGCACTGTCTTTTTCTACAACCTTCTACTGGGCACGGCGTTGTTTGGCGGAGCCCCTGCGGCCGGGTGGCGTGGCGCCGTGGATATCTGGACGGGTGGTGTTATTCCTCTGATGAACTTTGCGGTGGGGCTTAAGGTTATAGCCGGGCTTTCGGCAGTGGTACTGGCTTTGGCGCTGTTTTCCAGCGGTGAGGAGTTAGAAGAATAATGGATTACATCCCTCTTGACTTTCCCTTTCTGGCGGCAGCGCTGCTGGTGGGGATTTCTTTTTACATAATCATATTCAAGAAGAATTTGACCAAGCTCATCATGGGTGTTGCCATGCTGGCCTCGGGTGTCAACCTGTTCCTGGTATCTCTGGGCTACCGGGCGGGGGCGAATGCTCCTATCTATACCGATGTGCCAGAGGGACCCATGGTTATGTCCGTACCACAGGCGCTAACCCTGACCAGCATCGTGATCAACGTGGCGGTCCTGGCCTTGATGCTGACCATGGTGATACGCATCTACCGGCATACCGGAACGCTAGATTCAGAAAAATCCAGAAAGATGAAAGGATAGAGATTTGGCTGACTTAATGACTCACGCTGGCATCTTGATTATAGCCATACCTCTGCTGGCCGCATTCTTAACACCGCTGGTAGGCATGGCGAGTCAGAGAGCCAGAAATATACTGGTGATAGTTAGCCTCCTATTTGTAGTCTTCCTTGTCTTTGCTCTGGCAAGAGATATCTCCATCAACGGAATCCATGTTTATACTCTTGGTGCGGCTTCCCCTGAACTTGCTACACCCAAAGGATTCATAGTGCCGGTGCGGATAATCCTGGAAATAGACGGCATGTCCATGCTCATGGCCATGCTCTGGTCTATAGTTTCCTTAGCTGCAGCCATATTCTCACTTTCCCACATAGCGAATGAGACAGGGCAAAACAGGTTCTATACTCTTCTGTTGCTTATGGTGGCTGGCGGTTTCGGAATGATGTTCACCGGCGACCTGTTTAACCTGTTCGTATTTCTAGAAATAGCTTCTATTTCCGGGGCGGCGCTGATAGCTTACAGAACGAAGTTCGCCGACACCCAGGAAGGCGGATTCAAATACATAGTCGTATCCGCCATTGCCTCTCTAATGGTCTTGTTTGCTATTGGGCTACTCTACGCCCAGTACAACCTGCTCAACATAGGGGCTCTTGCCGAGGTAATTCAATATACAACGGCGGACAAGATAGCCTTAGCTTTGTTGTTGATAGCGTTTACTATCAAAGCCGGGATGGTCCCCTTGCACCTGTGGTTTCCCGATGCCTATTCGGTTGCCCCGGCCAGCATAACCGGCATGTTAGTGATAACGAGCCATGCCTGTATGTATGCCGCCTTCAGAATCTGCTTTACCTTGTATGGAACTATGCTGGATGCACCTGTGGTCGGTTGGATACTAATAGTCTTCGGACTACTGAGCATGTTTGTGGGCGTTACCATGGCTATCTTCCAGAAAGACGTCATGCGCTTTATGTCCTACCATGCTATCTCTCAGCTGGGATACATGTGGGTCGGAGTAGGTGTGGGGCTGGCTGTTCTGGGCAACGCAGAGCTCCTGGCCGCCTATGGAAGGGATGCTATGAGCGGAGGCATTTTCCATATATTGAATCATGCCATGTATAAGCCGCTTCTGTTTTTCACCGGCGGAGCCCTGTTCCACATGACCGGGACCAGGGACTTGACCAAAATGGGCGGCTTGGCCCACAAGATGAAATGGACCGCCATACTGTACATAATCGGAACCCTGTCCATTTCCGGTATTCCTCCTCTCAACGGGTTTTCATCAAAGATACTAATCTACGAATCTGTGTACCAATTCAATGCCATCCTAACGATAACGGGTATCGTAGTTTCGATATTGACTCTGGCGTCCTTTACCAAGGCCTTTCACTCAGCGTTCATGGGCGCGGAGCTGCCTGAATATGGCAAAGTGAGAGAGGTGCCCAAGTCAATGATAATAGGCATGGCCATACTGGCCGCGGGGATCGTCTTCATCACTCTGTTTCCGTCGCTAGTCGTTGACTGGGCGATTCACCCCGCTGCGGATGCCTTGATCAACCAGGGAGGGTATATCGACGCAATTACGGGAGCTGTACCATGACGGCGATTCTGGAATCTGGCTACGCTTTTTGGAACCCTATCATCTGGATCATTGTGTTTATAGTGGTGGGGATAATGGTTTACTTCTTCCGGAGGCAGGGACAGAAGGAATACAAGAAAGATACGGACCAAACACGGATCTTTCTGTGTGGAGAAGAGGTTCCCGAAGCGGGGGAGCGGCATATAAGGGTAGGCAATATCTACTGGGGATTCTTTGAGACTCTTAAGGAATACTACGCTCAGGTCCTGAGGGTCCATACCGGTATAATAAACGACTATATACTCTGGTTCGTGGGTGCGATGGCATTAAGTGTCATAATACTGCTCGTCGCTGGGCTCGGTTAATAATCCGGGCTATAATGTACAGGAGAAACACTTGGGCTTAAAGGCATTCAAAAGAGCGCTGTGGGTTTACCACCTGAACACCGGCTCGTGCAATGGGTGTGACATTGAGATTCTAGCGGTGCTTACACCCCGCTACGATGTCGAGCGCTTTGGCATCAAGCTGGTGGGCTCGCCTCGACATGCCGACGTACTGCTGGTGACGGGTCCGGTGGTCAGGCAGATGGAGTCGCGAGTCAGGCGGATATACGAGCAAGTACCCGACCCCAAACTAGTTATGGTAGTTGGCAACTGTGGAATAGAAGGGGACGTATTTCATGAATCCTATAATCTAATTGGTCCAGTGGACCAGATTATACCGGTGGATGTCTACGTCCCGGGGTGTCCGCCGCGGCCGGAGGCCATCATTCACGGTGTGGTTATGGCCTGGGTGAAACTGGAAGGGCTGGCCAAGGAGGAGGTGGCGTAGTGGAGAGGCTTACCCCTCAGGCGATCATCGATGGTTTCAAGAGAGAATTGGGCGACGGTTTTGTCGGCGGCTCGGTCTACGAGCGGGAGGTCGGTGTTAAAAAGAATACGTTCCGCAGTCTCTGGGTTGAGGTGAAGACAAGTGCCTTCCGCGGGGCTGTTGAGCATATCTGCCGTCTCCAGGAGTATCCTCATCTGGCCATTATTTCCTCGAGTGACCTGGGCCCCGAAGTTGAGCTCATCTATCACTTCACTATCTACTATGGCTATCACCTGGAGGAGTTGAGCCTGGGACTGCGGGTCAAGCTGCCTAAGAGCGACCTGAAGATTCCAACAATAACCGACCTCATCCCCGGAGCAATATTCACCGAGCGTGAGACCCAGGAAATGATGGGAGTGGAGGTGGTCGGTATCCCGGACAACAGACGATTGTTCCTGCCTGAGGACTTTCCCGAAGGTGCTTATCCGTGGAGAAAGGATGAGAAGGGCCCGCCCAAGGACATGCTCAGGGTGCTGCCGGGGAGACAACAAGCGCGATAACAGGAAAGTCAAGAAGGAGCCAAATTGCCGGTAAAAGAATCGACAAAGCTGAAGAAACTGATTAAGGCCATATGGATCTTTAACTGGTTCAATTCGTGTGGGTTCGCAGAACTGGTTCCGGTGGTTGGCTCGAGGTGGGACATGGAGAGGTTTGGGATGATAATTGTTGGCAGTCCGAGGCACGCGGACGTGTTATTTATTGCTGGATATCAGACCTTGAAATCGATAAAAAGAGCGAGGCGGGTATACGAGCAGATGGCTGCGCCTCGAGTCGTAATTGGCCTAGGGGCCTGCACTATGACCGGAGGTATGTACTGGGACTCCTACAATACGGTCAAGAGACTGAGCGATTACATACCGGTTAATATGTACATTCCAGGTTGCCCGCCGAGGCCTGAAGCAGTATTTGAAGCATGTGCCAAGATATTCCAGCACGTGGAGGAAATGGATTAGGATGAGTTCGAGAGGGGACCCGGAAATTCTGGACAAGATAACCTCGGAGTTCAATATCGAATACAAAGTACAGCGAGACCGCAGGATATGGCTGGATGTGCCGACGGAGGGCTTTGTAGATTTTTGCAGGTGGCTGAAGGAGCAGGGGTTCGAGCATTTATCAGCCATATCGGCGATAGACTGGCCCGACACGGGCACGTATGAACTTGCTTATCACCTTTGGTCCTACCGGGACAAAGTTCTCATTACTCTGAAAGTGAAGATTGACAGGGAGAATGCGGTGATGGACTCTGTAACCGAGGTGTGGGACGGAAGTGCCCAGGTGCATGAAAGGGAGATACACGAACTCTTTGGAGTCAATTTTGAAGGTAACAGCAATTTGACTCCGCTATTTCTGGAGGATTGGGAAGGACTGCCACCGTTCAGGAAGGACTTCGACTGGAGAGAGTATGTCGGCGAGAAGTACTACGACCGCCAAAATGAACGAGAGCGCGTCTACTACGATTAGTGAGTTGCAGCCTGCTCCCGAAGATGGAGGGTATAACCTCTATTTCGGGCCGGCCCACCCCGGATCAGGGAATTTCGGGGTTAAGTTGAGGATTGCAGGGGAGATCGTCACTTCGGCTCGTGCTGACCCGGGTTATCTGCATCGCGGCTTTGAGAAGCTCATGGAATACAGGTTGCCAATCCAGAACTCCGTTTTGTCAGACAGGTTATGCGTGCTGGAGGCGCTGAATTGGAATTTGATACATGCCGAAGCGGTTGAAGAGCTGATGGAGATTGAACCGCCAGAGCGGGCCAAGTACATAAGAGTGATAATGGCCGAGCTGTCGAGGATTCAGTCCCATTTCGTGTGGTTCGGTGCTTTCTGTATCGGCACCGGCTTCGAGACTGGATTCAAGCTGGCTTTCGGATACAGGGATTACGTACTGGACTTATTTGAAATGATAACCGGAGGCAGGGTATATCCAGCCGGCTATATATGTCCCGGAGGTGTAAGGAGAGACTTTCCGGATGGAGCTACTGACAGAATAGCTGAGGTGCTTAACCGGATAGGCAGGATGGTGAGAATTGAAGCGATGGAGAACCCGGCCCTGGTAGCCAGAACCAAAGGCACCGGCATATTGGAACTACAGGATGCGATTAGGCTGGGAGCGACCGGGCCCGTATTGAGAGCATCGGGATTGAAGGCGGATGTCAGGAAAGACGACCCATATGAAGTGTACGACAGATTTGATTTCGAAGTTCCCACACGAGAAGAGGGCGATGCCTATGCGAGATACTTGCTGGGCATAGAGGAAATAAGGCAATCGATAAGAATAGTAGAACAGGCTCTACGGCAATTACCGGAAGGGGAAGTAATAGCACCAAAGCTCAAGAGAATCAAGCTGACGACCAAGATCCCTGAGGGAGATGTGTACGTCCGCAATGAAGTTGCCAGAGGAGAAGCTGGCATGTACATGGTCAGCGACGGTGGCGAGAAGCCCTACAGAGTCAAGGTCAGAGGCCCCAGCTTTCTGCATATGATACCGGTCCTTGAACATGTACTAAAAGGGGCGCAAATAGCCGATGTGCCGGCTATCTACTGGAGTCTAAATGTGTGCCCGGCAGACCTGGACAGGTGAGTGAAATGAAATTCGAAATGTTCTTTGAGGTAACCAAGACCCTTTTCTCCGCTCCAATGACTGTTCGGTTTCCCTGGCAAAGTATTCCGATTCCTGATGGATATCGGGGCGAACAGATATTCGCTGTTGATGAGTGCACTTCCTGCGGACTTTGCTGCAAGATATGCCCCAACCGGGCAATAGAAATGGTGGCAGCGCCTGATGACTACAAGGACAGGTATCCGGAAGAATACCCGAGAATAGACCTGGGCAAGTGCTGCTTCTGTGGCCTGTGCCAGGACATATGTCCCAAGGGTGGGATAACCCTCACAAAGGGTTTCTTTCTTTCTACCTTTGACCCCAATTCGGTAATGAGAGATGCCTTTCCCCTGGAGGCAGTGGAAAGTGGCAAATAGAAAGCGTCAACGTGCTAAGAGAGGAATTCAGTGCGCTACTAACGACCAGGGAAAAACTATGAAGGCTATTGACTCGATTACTGACATAAGTTCGAACTTCTGATTGAAAAGGTGATGCCGGCAAGGGAGCAAACGTGATAACTGAAGAGAAGAAAAAGGCAACTTATACCATTCCTGTAGGACCGATTCATCCGGCTTTGAAGGAACCGGTTCGGCTGGCTCTTACCGTCGACGGTGAAGAGATTGTGGATGCGGATGTATTTGTGGGACAGGTCCACCGGGGTATCGAGTGGCTCGGTATGAACAGGAACAATCCCATCCAGAGTATATACCTGGCGGAGCGCATATGCGGCATCTGCAATATATGTCATCCGTTCTCATTTGTCATGGCTGTTGAGCACGCCAGTGGAATCACTCCGCCGCCGCGTGCCGAGTATATAAGAGCGATCACTGCTGAAATGGAGCGTATACATTCCCATCTACTGTGGGCCGGGGTCGCTGCTCACGAGATTGGCTTTGATACCGTCTTCTATCTTACCTGGCAGGTCAGGGAAGAGATAATGGACCTTATCGAATATGTGACCGGCAACCGGGTTACCAAGGCCATGTTTCAAATCGGTGGGGTGCGGAGAGATATTACTGAGGAGCAAATTCCCAGGATTCGGCAATCGTTGGACTATTACAAGAGCGTATTTGACCACCTGAGGAAGGTATTCTTAGAGGATAAGACGATACAGATGCGGACCAGAAACGTAGGCGTCCTGACGAAGGAGGATGCGTTGAAATTGCTCACGTGCGGTCCATCGGGTAGGGCGAGCGGGGTCCTCAAAGACGTAAGGCAGGACCAGCCTTACGGGGCCTATGCCGACCTGGACATAGTAGCCATGACGCCCGACATGGTCACCGGGACTGTAGTCGGAGACGTATATGACCGGATTATCGTCCGATTGCTGGAGGTTAAGCAGGCGGTTGAGATCATTGAGGAGTGTCTGGAGAAAATGCCGCCCGGTCCGCTACTGGCACAACCGAAGACAGCAGTACTTCTGAAGACGCTTACCAAATCTGAAGGAGAAGGCCTGGGGCGAGCCGAAGCACCTAGAGGCGAAGTCGTACATTACGTACGTATGGAGGCCGGGCAGAGCACCCTGGCCACCTGGAAGGTGAGGGCACCCACCTATGTTAACCTGATATGCGTTCCCACTATACTCAAGGGCATGCAGATTGCCGATGTGCCTATTACCTTTGCCTCTCTGGACCCCTGCATGTCCTGTACCAACCGGGTTGTGGTAACAGATAGAGCCGCTGGCCGAAAGTCGGTGATAGACTACGAGGAACTCCACCGGCTCTCGGTAGAAAAGACGAAGGAGCTGGCGTCATGAGCTTACTGGGAGAAAATATCTGGATAAACGGCCTGATTATCATTGTGGGGTCGGCCGTGCTGGTGTTCATCGCAAGCCTTTTCGGCATGGTCTACCGCGGTATTGACCGCAAAGTGGTGGCACATATGCAGGGGAGAGTGGGACCTCCCGTTGTGCAGCCTTTCCGGGACGTGCAAAAACTGCTGATGAAAGAGAGCATCGTACCTGAGGGTGCCGTATCCTGGCTGTTCAACGCAGCTCCATTTATCTGCCTGGTAACTTCGGCTTTGCTGCTGCTTTACATACCTATGTTTGGGCTGCAACCGCTATTGGGCGGATTTGGCGATGCCTTGCTGGTAGTATACCTGTTGATACTACCCTCTCTTGCTCTTGCCGTAGGCGGTTTTGCCTCCAGTTCACCATACGCCACCGTGGGGGCCCAGCGGGAGATGGTCATCTTGATGAGCTATGAATTCCCTCTAGCGGTGGCCATAGTTACCCTGGGCTGGCGCATCGGTCAGGCTACCACCGCCAACCCCTTCATGTTTGCTACCATCGCGGAGTATCCTATATGGAGTCTGGTCGGCCCGCTGGGGGTAATCGGCTCGCTGATCCTGCTACTTACTCTCGTGGTGGCTACATCTGGTAAGGGTGCCAAGGTCCCGTTTGATGTAGCTGAGGCTGAAACCGAGATCGCCGGGGGGATACTGGTGGAATATTCGGGCAGAAACCTTTGTTTGTTTTACGTAGCCGACATCATCAAGGCCTTTGCCATGTCCGCCCTGGTGGTGGCTCTATTCATTCCATATAACCTCTCGCCTCTGGTTGGAATCGGTGCGCCGGTCGCCGCCGGCATAGTTGATGGCCTGTTCTTCCTGGTCAAGGTTTTCGCCGTGATGTTCATCAGTATATCGTTGATACGGGCGGGAATGGCACGGTTCAAGATAAGCCAGGCAAGCTGGATCTATATAATTGGCTTAACCCTCATCAGCCTGGTCGGTCTGATACTGATAGCGGTTGATTTGATAGTGTGACGATAATGTTTGAAGCAGCAAGAACGATATTAAGGCAGCTCTTTCTAAACCCGGCCACAAACAAGTTTCCGGCGAAATATGCTCCAGCATCAACCGTCCAATTCCTCAAAAGTGTTACAGAAGGGGAATTGAAGATGATTCCGCCGGTAACCGTGCCGTCCAAGTTTCGGGGAAAAATGGCACTTGATAAGGAGGGATGCATCGGATGCAGGCTATGTATTAGTGTGTGTCCGACGGGGGCCATAGAATTCATACCTGAAGAGAAGAAAGTCAAAGTGTTCATCTCCAGATGTTGCTTCTGTGCTCAGTGTGTTGATATCTGTCCGGTGGGGGTGCTATCCATGACCGAAGAGTTTCTGTTGGCGAACTATGACAAATACGCCGACGAGCTGGTGGTCATTGACAGCGGCAAGGTGCAGGGTGGGGTGAGGAAGGAGAAGCCAGAAGCCGGAACTGCAGATGAGTCGGCCGAGCAGACCTAGCTCCTTTATTCCAGCAGCGATATTTCAGATATCTGTCCCTTCAGAATAGTTTCAGCCAGTTTGCTCACGCTTTTTCGCACCACTTCGGAAATTTCGGTGCCTGTCTCCGTCCGCTCAGGCTGGATGCCGACCAGCATAACCTTTCCACAGAATTCGTTTACGTAAGCTATAAACATGGAGAGGGGCATGTGGTGTGTGGAGAAGGATAGAGTGTTGATCCTGTCCGGAGTGACTATGCGCACAGCACCCGGTGGTAGCCCCATATCGGCGGCATCCACCATTATCAGCACATCAGGCCGCTGCCGGCGGATAACGGATGCATAGCTTTCCGGGGCAGTGCCGGCGTCTGTGGCCGTGACCTCGTTAACGACGGACGCGTTGAGTCTCTGCCCCTTCTGGTCGAGTATGTCCACGACAAGAGCACCGGCGGCATCATCGCCACCCAGCCGGTTGCCAATACCCAGGACCATCGTGCCGCTCATTTGCTGTCCATAGCTGGTTTTCCGCTAGATCTCTGCCTGCCACCATACAAGAATCAGAGTGGGAGCACAATCGGGAGTCTGGTGTTTCCGGGCAAACAAGTAATGGGGTATGGTA
>CAYSBO010000017.1:0-1865 GCA_964429285.1 uncultured Dehalococcoidales bacterium
GCGGAGAGAAACCGACACTATGGATACCTTTATGTGTTCTTCGTGGTATTTCCTGCGATACACCAGTCCGAGAACCAAGCATGCTCCCTTTGACTACGCTAAACTGAAGTACTGGCTGCCTGTAGACTTGTATACTGGTGGTGCTGAGCACGCAGTCATGCATCTCTTCTATGCCCGTTTCTTCATCAAGGCATTGAAGGACATGGGGCTGGTCCATTTTGACGAGCCTTTTACTCGCCTGGTCAACCAGGGAACTATAGTCTACCGTGGCGACAAGATGAGCAAATCTAGAGGTAATGTGGTGGCCCCCGACGAGTACGTGGCTGAACTTGGAGCCGATGCCGTACGTGGGTATCTCATGTTTATCGGCCCCTGGGAACTGGGGGGAGAGTGGAACGACAATGGCATCGTAGGAGTCAGCCGCTGGCTGGACCGGGTGTGGAGCCTGGTAACTACGGACTATGTTAGCCGTGCCGTTGCGCCCAGCGATGAGAAGGAATGCCTCCGCCTGGTACACAAGACCATCAAGAAAGTGACTGCTGACCTGGAGAGATTCCGCTTCAACACCATGCTGGCCAGCCTGATGGAGTTCACGAACTATCTATCTAAGGTCAAAGAAACGGGGACGGTCTCGGGGTCAGTGTGGCGAGAAGCTATTAGTCGTTTTCTGCTTCTCTTGGCCCCCGCGGCACCGCATCTTGCTGAGGAGTTGTGGGCCCAAACCGGGCACCCATACAGTATTCATAACCAGGCATGGCCCCAGTATGATGAAGAACTTGCCAGGGAAGAAGAAGTTACGTTGGTGATTCAGATAAATGGTAGACTTCGCGATAAGATACTTGTGCCCGCCTCCATAAGCGAAGCTGAGGCCAAGGAGTTGGCATTAGGTCGAGAGCGAGTCAAAGCCTATATTGATGGCAAGAAAGTGAACAACGTCATCTACGTCCCGAATCGGGTGGTGAACATTGTACTGGGTTCAATGTAAGCCGGTAATGAGAACACGAAGAACCGTGGTAGAAGAATGAAGACAGCGTTCATCGGTGGTGGCGCAATGGGTGAAGCGATCGTCAGATGTCTTCTGGCCAAAACGCTGGTCGGGCCAGAAGATATGATAGTGAGCGACATTAGCCCCTCGCGACGTGAACTATTGACCAACGAGTATGGAATTAGCACCTGTGCTGACAACAGAAAGGCTGTACAGAATGCTGAACTGGTCATCTTAGCAGTGAAACCCGCGAGTTTGCCCCAGGTAATGGAAGATATAAAGGGTCTGGCGCCCGAACAGCTAGTGCTATCAATAGTAGCCGGAGCTACGCTCACCACCTTGTCCCAGGGTTTAGACCATAGCGCCATAGTTCGGGCTATGCCTAATATGCCAGCGCAGATTGGCCAGGGAATGACTGTCTGGACAGTAGCTGCCGGAACCAAGCAGAAGCAGAAAGAGCTAGCTCAGACTGTACTGGGGGCCTTGGGCAAGGAACTCTATGTTGCTGATGAGAAATACTTGGGCATGGCCACCGCTTTGAGCGGCAGCGGCCCAGCTTACGTTTTTCTCTTTATCGAGGTGCTTGTCGATGCCGGCGTGCATATCGGCCTGCCGCGAGATGTAGCTCAACAACTGGTGACACAGACCATACTTGGCTCCACCATCACTGTTGAGAGAACAGGCAAGCACCCCGCAGATTTAAGGAACGCGGTTACTTCGCCGGGGGTACTACTACCGAGGCTCTACTTCGCTTGGAGAAAGGTGGGTTCCGTTCTCTCCTTCTTGAGGCAGTGGCTGCCGCTTACCAGAAAGCTGAACATCTTTGAGGCTTGTACCAAATGAATCCCCTAGTTGAATACCGCAACTGCCCCGGTTGTGG
>CAYSBO010000017.1:1965-13788 GCA_964429285.1 uncultured Dehalococcoidales bacterium
AGGATACTCAAGCCCGAAGGGTTGCTAGCGTTGTCAACCCCGGATATCGGAGGTTTACCAGCGAGGATCCTTGGAAGAAGGTGGTGGAATATAAGGAGACTACATATCAACCAATTCACCACCAAGACTCTTGTGACCGCCCTTAAGAATATCGGGTTTAGAAATGTATCTTCTGTCTCCTACCACGAATCCATAAGCCTGCTTATGCTAATTGTGCCCATATTAAAGCATCTTGGATTGTATGAAGCATTGAGACATCTATTTCAGCCCACATGTCTTCTGGGCAGAGGTATGAATAGGGTAACGTTAACGTACCCCTCAAAACTAGATAATTGCACAGTAATTGGTTTCAAATAGGGGAACATAAATGACAAATCTTGCTTTACCGAAGATTATTAAACTGGCCAAGAGAGGAATAGATACCTACGTAGCCAATCGGCCCATGGTGGTCTCTTACGAAGTAACCCTTTCCTGCAACTGTAATTGCTGCCACTGCGACCTTGGGGGATTCATAAAGGATGAGAAACAAATTGGACCGGATGAGTATGCAGATTTGACCAAAGAACTGAAGCCACTGGCAGCGCAAATCTCCGGTGGTGAACCCCTTCTACGTAAGGATCTACCAGCTATAGTCAGGGCTATTAAGCAACCCGACGGACTGCCATATGTGATAGTGGTTACCAACGGAGTGCTGTTGAATGAGGACAATTATCTACGACTACGTGAAGCAGGGGCGAACCAATTTTCCGTCTCGCTTGACTTTCCGGATGAACGGCACGATCAATTTCGACGATGGCCAGGTCTTTACAAACGTTTGGAAGAAAGGCTTCCCCAGTTAGCGAAGTTCGGTTTCCAAGACATCATTTTGAACACAGCCATAACCCAAGCCAATGTGAGGGATATACTAACCCTGGCGGACAAGGCTGCTCAATGGAATGTCGGTATATCGTACAGTGCGTATACTGCGCTGCGAACAGGCAACACAGACTATTGCGTCAACGAAGGAGAAGACTTGGAAGTCTTGCGCAGAGCCTTCAAGGAGCTTATCAAAGCAAAAACGAATAGCGCCCACATAGTCAACCCGGAACCTGTGCTACGGGACACTCTGAGATTCTTTGAACAAGGACGCATGCCAAATTGCAAGGCGGGCATAAGGTTCCTTATCATAATGCCCGACGGGAGTTTGGTCCCCTGTTCACTACACCGCAACAAATACTCAAATCGAGAACAGATGATAAGAGGTTTTTCCCAGACAAATCGCTGCGCCGACTGCTATGTGGCCATAAGGTCCTATAGTGAGCTGTCGCTCTGGAGCCACATGAAGAGTGCTCCTCTGTACATACGACAGACAATTTATCGCTGACACACGACCACCCCCCGCTTGTGCTGAGCACCAACCTGAACTTGGGCTACAGCTTTCTCGGAACACAAGCAGGGCGGTAGAAACCAACTAGCCCCCTTCCAAACCAGCTCAGGGCGAATACATTACTGAGCAACGCCTTCTCGTTCGGCGTCCTGCAGGCTCACCTTAGGTCGCGGCTGGAGTCTGACCCGGATGTAGCTTCTGCCACTTTTCAAGCAATTCCTCCCGCGTTTCCTTGTGCTCGGGGTCAGGAACGCAGCAATCAACTGGACAAACTTCAACGCACTTCGGGGCGTCGAACCACCCAACACACTCAGTGCATTTAGCGGGATCAATAACGTAAAGCTCTTCCCCCTCAGTTATGGCCTCGTTCTTGCATTCCGGTTCGCAGGCGCCACAACTGATGCACTCCTCAGTAATCTTGTATGCCATCTTTCTATTACCTCCTTAACTTTTAGCTTCTAATTTTACACTTTGCCTTTGCCAGTGGCCAACTCGGTGGGCAAGGAAAACTTTTCCATTAAAGCCGCCGCAACATGCGCAGGTACCATGCCTTCAAGGCAACCCCCTAACTGAGCTACTTCCTTGATGAGGCTAGAACTAAGGAACTGATATTGAGAACTAGTCATCAAACAAAGCAACTCGATGTCCGGTGCTAGTTTTCTGTTCATCAGCGCCATTTCAAATTCTCGTTCGAAGTCGGAGTTTGCTCTCAACCCACGGATCATAGCCTTTCCTCCCACCTCGCGAATAAAATCTACCGTAAGGCCCTTGAACGCCTTAACCCGGACGTTGGACAGGCCAGTTACTCCTTCTTCTACTAACCTGACCCTTTGCTCCAGAGGAAAGAATGGCTGTTTAGCAGGATTTTCATACACACCGACGATCAACTTGTCGAGTAGCGCTGCCGCTCGCTCGATAATGTCCATGTGCCCACACGTAAGAGGATCAAAGGTGCCTGGATAGACTGCCACTGTCATAATTGAGACTCCTTCTGGTATATGGAAACAAAGGTATCACCATAACGCCGTTGTTCAACTAGATGGACTCTGTCATAGTCAGAATCTAGCGGCAAACGGTTCGCGTGACAAAGCACAATTGTACAATTATCCGCGGGCAAATTTGAGTTGGCCACAGTGTCCAACGAAGCGTTCACAGAAAGGTCCGCATAAGGCGGATCCAAGAAAATAATGTCATAACTATTGCTAAGAAAGCCAATCGCTTTGTTCACGCCACAGCAATAAACGTGAGCCCGCTCTACCCCCCCCACCTTGTCCAGGTTGACTCTAATAATGTCGCAGCAGCTCTTCCTTTGATCAACAAAATCGACCCATTTCGCCCCCCGGCTCATAGCCTCAATACCTAGGGCACCGCTGCCCGCGTACAAGTCAAGAACCCGACTCCAGTTCG
Organism: uncultured Dehalococcoidales bacterium; assembly: GCA_964429285.1. Taxonomy (GTDB): domain Bacteria; phylum Chloroflexota; class Dehalococcoidia; order GIF9; family AB-539-J10; genus RBG-13-51-36. Next base: position 4,739 of record CAYSBO010000017.1, read on the forward strand.
TATTACGGTTCTCCAGAACCGAGAACACAGCTTGCTTCACTATACTGGTCGTAGGTCTAACCGACCGGCTCGGCAGCGTTTTTAGCCGAGTGCCCTTTGCCTTGCCACCGGTGACCCACATTGCATTGGCCTCTAGTAATCAGCGTATGCTATTATATTATTATTCTACGATCCAGTTCAAGTAAGCCCTAAGCTTGTTGACTAAAAGGGCAGCATGTTCTATACTTTAGCCTGAATTGCAACGTAGGTTAAGATGAGCACGGGATTCGAAAGATTTTCTGAAGGGGCTCGCAGGGTACTGACTCGGGCTCAAGGAGAAGCACAGCGGCTTGGGCACAGTTACATCGACACTGAGCACATTTTGTTGGGGATAGCAGGCGAAGAGTCAGGGGTCGCAGCCAAGGTCTTGAGCAACCTAGGCATGTCAACAGGCAAGATACAGGCAGCTGTGGAATTTGTAATTGGAAAAGGAGAGCACCGAGCTACCGGAGGAGAGGTTGACCTTGCCCGTCGGGCGAAGAGAGCCATTGAGTTCGCAGTTGATGAGGCCCGCCGTCTTAATTCCAGCTACATAGGTGTGGAGCACCTTCTGCTGGGGTTACTCCGTGAAAGCGAGGGGGTGGCATTCAGCGTTCTGGAGAGTCTGGGAATTACTCTGGAACGAACACGGGATGAAGTCAGTCGAGTTGCTAGACAAGAATCTATGCGATCTCGGAGCACCGGTCGCGCCGGCACGCGGACGCCCACTCTGGATCAACTAGGGACCGATCTAACGGCTCTAGCACGCGCGGATAAACTTGACCCTATTGTTGGGCGCGGCAAGGAGATAGAGCGGGTCATCCAGATACTGAGTCGGCGCACCAAGAACAATCCTGCGCTTATAGGCGAACCAGGCGTAGGCAAAACAGCTATTATTGAAGGATTAGCCCAGCGCATAGTAGCCGGGGAGGTTCCTGAGGTATTGCAGGGCAAGAGAATAGTGGCCCTTGATATAGGTGCTCTCGTGGCGGGAACGAAGTATCGCGGCGAATTTGAGGAGAGGCTGAAGAGAGTCATTGAGGAAGAGAAGACTGCTGGTAACTGCATTCTATTTATCGACGAAATGCAGACTATTGTCGGTGCCGGAGCAGCTGAAGGCGCAGTTGATGCCTCTAACATCCTCAAGCCTTCTCTGTCACGTGGTGAGATACAATGTATCGGTGCCACTACGCTGGATGACTACCGCAAACATGTGGAGAAGGACCCGGCTCTGGAACGTCGATTTCAGCCTGTGTTGGTGGCTGAACCTACGACGGAAGAGACTCTGGATATATTGCGAGGGATCAAACATAGGTATGAGGAATTCCATCAACTGGACATAAGCGACGAAGCCCTAGCAGCAGCTGCTCCGCTAGCCACCAGGTATATAGCAGACCGCTTCTTACCTGACAAGGCTATCGATATAGTAGACGAAGCTAGCTCTCGAGTGCGCATTAAACGGGGTAGCGCCCCTATTGGCCTGGCTGAGGCAAGGCGGGCTCTGGAAAGCGTACAAAAGGAAAAGGAATCGGCCATAGCAGCTCAGCAATATGAGTATTCTAGCGAGCTGCGCGATCGTGAGCTTCAACTAGTAGACAAAATCGAGACCATGGAGAAGGAATGGCAAGTGAAGCAAGAGCAAGGCCGACCCATGGTTACTGCAGATGACGTTGCCGAGGTAGTCAGTATGTGGACAGGCATACCCGTTGTGAAATTGACCACCGATGAAACCAGTCGCCTTCTGCAAATGGAGGAGGCTCTTCATCGGCGTATCATCGGCCAGGATGAGGCCATAGATACTATTGCCAAGGCGGTAAGAAGGGCACGCGCCGGATTGAAAGACCCCAGACGTCCGATTGGAGCCTTTGTCTTCTTGGGCCCCACCGGGGTAGGTAAGACCGAGTTGGTGAGAGCTCTGGCCGAATTCATGTTTGGTAGCGAAGACGCTTTGGTCAGGCTTGACATGTCAGAGTTCATGGAGCGACATACTGTAGCTCGCTTGGTTGGAGCACCTCCGGGTTATGTTGGTTATGAGGAAGGTGGTCAACTAACTGAAGCAGTAAGACGGAAATCGTATTGCGCTATTCTTCTCGATGAAATCGAGAAGGCCCATTATGACGTATTCAATATTCTGCTCCAGATTTTCGATGACGGTCACTTGACCGATGCCAAAGGGAGAAGGGTTGATTTCCGTAATAGTATCATAGTCATGACCAGCAATGCCGGTGCTGAGCTTATCAAGCGTGATATGAGCATCGGTTTTGCCGCCCATGTAAGTGGCGATGGAAAACAGCACGTCGAATACGAGAAAATGAAGGAGAAGGTCCTTGGGGAAATGAAGAAGGTTTTCAGACCCGAGTTCCTGAACCGTATTGATGCCACGGTTGTGTTTCACGCGTTGAATAAAGAGCACATCCGCCAGATCGTTGATTTGATGCTTAATCAGGTTACCACTTCCGTCAAAGAGAAGAGTGTTTCCTTGGAAGTCACTGATGAAGCCAAGGATTTCATAGGCGAAAAGGGTTACGATCCTGTTTTTGGAGCGCGCCCCTTGCGTCGCACCATCCAGAATCTGGTTGAGGACCAGTTGTCCGAGGCCTTGCTCCGTGGTGAATTCCTGCCTGGAGATACAGTGGTGGTAGATTGCGTGGAGGGAAAAATCGTAATGAGACCGTTAGTTAAGGAGGTCGCATAAGTATGGCTCAAGAGGTAATCGAAGCGCCATTACCCGGCAAAATAATACGCGTTGAGGTGACTGCGGGTAACACAGTTGAAGAAGGCGGCGTAATTTGTATCATAGAAGCCATGAAGATGGAGAACCCTATTTTATCTCCGTCAAAAGCCTCAGTTAAAGAGGTGGCAGTTTCACCGGGGCAAGCAGTCAAGACCGGAGAAAAGATAGCCGTTATCGAGTATTAGTTATCCTAGCCAGCAGACTTGAAATCTAGCAATCGGGGCAAATCCAAGTCCAAGAGTGTTTTCGTCTGTCAGCAATGTGGCAAGGAAAGTCCTAAATGGTTAGGGCGCTGTCCGGATTGCCAGGCATGGAATAGCTTCGTAGAAACCAGGATCACCTCATCCCACAGCCCCAGCCACCCTTACTCGATAGAAAGTAGACCCCAGGAACTTTCCCAAGTAGAGAAAGCTGAGTCCCCTCGCTTTCACCTGGGTTTCGCTGAAGTGAATCGGGTTCTGGGAGGTGGTTTAGTCCCAGGATCTATGGTGCTTGTTGGTGGCGAGCCGGGGATAGGTAAGTCTACGCTTCTGCTCCAGATTTCGGCGACGATGGCTGACAACAATAGAGTTGTCGCCTATGTTTCGGGTGAGGAATCTGTTAGTCAAGTCAAGCTTAGAAGTGAGCGCCTGGGCATAAAAGGTGAAGGCATATATTTTCTCTCCGAGCCCGATCTGTCCGCTGTCATGGAATGTCTGGAGGGACTCGCTCCTGAGCTGGCCATTATCGATTCCATACAGAGCGTGTATCTGGAGGACGTAGCCGCCACACCTGGCAGCATTGCCCAGGTACGTGAGTGCACCTGGAGATTAGAGAGGTGGGCAAAAGAAAGCAGTACACCCCTCTTTATCACAGGACATGTGACCAAAGAAGGGGCCATAGCAGGCCCAGGAACACTAGAGCACATCGTTGATGTGGTACTCTACTTCGAAGGCGAACCATTTAGTAGCTACCGAGTGCTGCGCAGCGTAAAGAATCGCTTCGGTTCCACCAACGAGGTAGGAATATTTGAAATGAACAATAGGGGACTAGTAGAGGTAGATAATCCTTCTCAGGTATTGTTGTCCGCATACAAAGACGGAGCTACAGGCTCGGTGGTTGTTCCCACTCTTGAAGGGAATCGTCCCTTGCTGGTGGAGATCCAGGCTTTGACCACTCCCAATAATTTTGCTCCGCCAAGGCGAATCGCTAACGGCGTTGATTTCAATCGGCTGATGCTAATAATCGCCGTGCTTACCAAGCGCGCTGGCTTAAGACTCTCGAACCAGGATATCATAGTCAACGTTACTGGTGGGTTGAGGGTCAACGAGCCAGCTGTCGATCTAGGAATCGCCTCAGCCATTACCTCCAGTTTTCGCGACGCAAAGCCCGTTTCGGGTCTCGTCACCTTTGGAGAGGTGGGGTTGAGTGGCGAGCTCAGAACGGTGTCCCACGTAGAGAGAAGAATTGCTGAGGCCATAAGGCTGGGCTTCAAAGCTTGCCTCATGCCCAAGCTCCACCCAATCGTGGCCAGCGAACTGAAGCAATCCAACCACACTATGGATATTCAACTGATCGAAGTTAACTCGCTAGTTGAAGCTCTGAAGCTGGGACTCGCGAGAGAAGGTGAAGTGCAGAGGGCAAAGGGGAAACATGGGGGATAGAAGCGAGAAAGGGCAGGCCTCTGCGCTCTGATTTTTGTCTCTCGTCTTCAGTTGCGCAATACGCATAGCGCTTCTGCCTGATGACAAGAAAGCCAATGGACAAAGCCGGGAAACTCGGCGTGGTCATAGTTGCTGCGGGCACCAGCCAGCGCATGGCGGGCATAAACAAGCTGTTCGTTCCTTTGAATGACAAGCCTTTGCTAGCTTGGTCTGTGGATACCTGTCAGAACTGTAGCCTGGTTCAGCAGATAGTCCTCGTATTGAATGATGATGCTTTGGCGCGCGGACAGGCATTGAAGGAGGAAAGGGGCTGGTCCAAAGTCACCTTATGTCGAGGCGGCACACAACGACAGGAATCGGTGAGGGAAGGACTGAACAGAATAAATGATTGCGAATGGGTTATGATTCACGATGGAGCCCGGCCTTTCCTGACCTTGAATTTGATTGAGGATGGCCTAAGCGCAGTGTGGGAAACGGGGGCTGCTATAGCCGCAGTACCTGTTAAGGACACCATTAAACTCGCCGCTGACCAGAGATTGGTCGAGCGAACACTCCAGCGCAACAGGTTATGGGCAGCGCAAACCCCCCAGATATTCAGCTTCGGTATGATAACCAAGGCATATGAAAACCTGTGGGTCGAGGTTACCGATGATGCTACTGCTGTGGAACGCATGGGATTCAAAGTGAAGCTTTATATGGGCGACCATAAGAACATAAAGGTCACCACAGCTGAAGATTTGGCACTATCGCACATAATTGCCCAGAGTATCTGACCCCGGCTGTGCCGAGACTATACCTAGACTCATAATCCCGACACAGCTTGAATGGCAGCAAGCTAGCACTGTGAGTTATTGAATCATCTTATTTGGCTTTTGCCCCGGCAGTTTTCCCAACTGCGAAGCTCAGGTTATCTTTCTTCAAGCTAACCGCTACCGTATCTCCCTCCTTGAACTCTCCCTGCAATATCCTTGTGGAGATGGGATTTTCTACGTACCTTGGATTAGCCCGCCGTAAGGGACGAGCTCCGAATACAGGATCGTAGCCTTTCTGAGCCAGCCAGGCTTTGGCTTCTTCACTGACGTCAAGCTTAATATCACGCTCAGCCAACCTTTGTTCCACCTCATGGATAAGTAGGCCAACAATACTCTTCAGATGCTCTTCAGTCAGAGGCCGGAATATAATGACGTCATCTATCCTGTTGAGTAGCTCGGGGCGAAAAGTCCGTTTCAGAGCAGTCTCAATCGCAGTTCTCATTCTTTGCTCGTCGGCTTCCTCCTTGCGAGAAAAGCCTATGCCCCCGCGCTGATATTCCTCAGTGCCTAGGTTACTGGTCATAATTACCACTGTGTTTTTGAAATCAACAGTCCGGCCATGTCCATCGGTAAGCCTACCGTCATCCAGCATCTGCAATAGTATATTGAAGACGTCGGGATGAGCTTTTTCTACCTCGTCGAACAGAACGACCCGGTAGGGACGGCGACGTACTGCCTCAGTCAATTGGCCTCCCTCTTCATAGCCCACATAACCGGGTGGCGACCCGATAAGTCGAGAAACAGTGTGCTTCTCCATGTATTCCGACATATCCAGTCTTACCATGGTATCCTCATCGTCAAACAGAAACTCGGCCAAAGCACGCGCCAGCTCGGTCTTTCCCACACCAGTAGGGCCAAGAAATATGAAACTCCCTATAGGGCGCTTGGGGTCCTTCAGTCCGGCACGGCCTCGCTTGATGGCCTCGGAAACAGCACCTACTGCCTCCTCCTGGTCCACTATTCTTTGGTGAATCCTCTCCTCCATGTGAACCAACTTATCGGTCTCCGTTTCCATCATGCGGGAAACCGGTATGCCCGTCCACTGGGCAATCAGTCCGGCAATATCCTCCTCGTCCACCACACTATCAATCTTTTCTTTTTGCTGCCACTGCAATTTAGCTTGATTGTACTCCCGTTCCAACCGCAACCTCTCCGCTTTCAATTCAGCAGCTTTCTGGTACTCCCCTCGCTGCGAAGCCGCCTCTTCTTCAAGAAGTAGCTGCTTCAAATCCCGGTCCAGTGTCTTGACTTCCTCAGGAGCACTTTCCCCATCAATGCGCCGTTTGCTGGCTGCCTCATCAATCAAGTCAATTGCCTTGTCAGGTAAGAATCTGTCGGGTACATACCTTTGACTCAGTTTGGCAGCCGCTACCAGAGCCGCATCCTCGATCTTTATTTTGTGGTGTCCTTCATATCGAGGACGAAGTCCTCGGAGCATTTCTATGGTTGCTTCCACACTGGGTTCATCGAGATAAACAGGGCTGAAACGTCTTTCCAGAGCTTTGTCCTTTTCGATACGCTTCCTGTACTCGTCCAGGGTAGTAGCCCCGATACATTGGATCTCCCCTCGAGCCAGTGCTGGCTTCAACATGTTGCTGGCATCCACCGCTCCTTCCGCAGCTCCAGCTCCCACTACGGTATGAAGCTCATCTATGAACATGATTACTTCACCGGCCGCCTGGCGAACTTCATCCAGCACCGCCTTTAACCTTTCTTCAAACTCACCGCGGAATTTGCTTCCCGCTACCAGTGCTCCCATGTCCAGAGCTATTACCTTTTTCCCTTTGAGAGAATCAGGCACATCTTCAGCGGCAATCTTCTGAGCTAGTCCCTCAGCAATGGCCGTCTTGCCCACACCGGCGTCGCCAATAATGACAGGATTGTTCTTGGTGCGCCGAGACAGGATTTGGGTTACTCGTTTGATTTCGTTTTCCCTTCCGATTACAGGATCCAATTTGCCCTGCTGGGCTAAGTCAGTCAGGTCGTGCCCAAATTTCTCGAGGGAGCGATACTTGCTTTCCGCCTGCCGATCGGTAACCCGATGACCCCCGCGAATTTTTTGTAGGGCTTGGTAGATCTTTTCCTGGTTAACGCCAGATTCAGCTAAGATAGTAGCTGCTTCACCTCTGGTTTCCCCGGCAATGGCGACAAGCAAATGTTCCGTACTGACAAATTCATCCTTAAGCCTATCAGCTTCGCGCGCCGCGTTCTCGAGAATAGCAGAGACCCGCGGAGTAGCATAAACTTGCCCTGCCTCATAAGCTACCTTGGGGAAACTCTCTAGTGTTGCTTCCACGCGCTTCTTCACCACATCAATATCCACGCCTAGCGATTGTAATATGTCCTTGGTTACCCCTTTCTCTTGCTCCAGCAAAGCCAACAGGATATGCTCTACATCCCACTGGTTGTGGCGATAACGACGAAGTAGTTCCTGCGAGGCTGCTAGAACCTCTTGTGCTTGTTCAGTGAATCTCTCTGGTCTCAATTTCTATACCTCCTTCCATTCTGCGTCTTCTATTATGTCTTCTATCGCATCTTCTATGTCCGCTTCGCTAATCAGCTTGAACCTCTTTTCCATTTCCTCAAGTTGCTGTTGCACCTCTTTCATCCTTTGCATCAACCGCAGGGCCACCTCCACACCAGCCACATTAACCCCACAGTCGCTCATCAATGCCTTGATAGACCGCAACCGTTCAATATCTTCCTCGGAATACAAACGTATATTGCCGGACGAACGCTCCGGCTGTAGCAATCCCAGTCTTTCATAGTAGCGCAAGGTATGAGCTTCTATGCCCACCATCCTGGCGGCGACGCTTATCACGTATCTCGGTTTAGCTTCCCAGTCCATAATCATGGCACCTCGCTTCAGCCTTGTCGCAAAGACCGCAATCTCTCAAATAGCTGTCTCTCTTCCTCGGTCAAATTAGTGGGCAGGACCACTCTTGCCTTGGCAAACATATTCCCGTACTTCCCATCGCCTAGCCTGGGCATGCCCTTGCCCCCCAGACGGAAAACTTTGCCATTCTGAGTCTCGGCCGGTATCTTAAGAGATAGATTACCATTCAAGGTAGGCAAACTGACCTCCCCACCCAACATTGCAGTGGCCAGGGGCACCGGGACTTCGGTATAGAGATCATCTCCTTTGCGCTCAAACACCTTGTGCGGCAGCATCTTCACTACAAGGTAAAGGTCACCTTTGTTTCCACCAGCACGGCCGGACCCACCTTCCCCTGCTATACGAATCCTTGACCCATCTCTAACCCCCGCTGGAATCTTAACCTCCAGGCGCTTCGGGGTCACCTTTACCCCTATACCCCGACACACAGTACAACTCCGGTTGCCTACCTTACCTGTGCCCCCACAAGTCGTGCAGCGTTCTTGTGTCTGAAGTTGTATCATGCGCCTGGAACCACGATAAGCTTCCTCCAGGCTTACCTCGATGGTTGATTCTATATCTTGACCACGTTGTGGCCCCCGCCTCATTCTGGCACCTACACCTGCGTCCCTGAACAACGTCGAGAAGATGTCGCCAAAATCACCAATGTCGCCGTATTCGAAAGTCGCACCACCTTTACCAAAATCCCACCTGACTCTCTCTTGCCCACCTTCTCTAGTAAACTGGTCGGCGTATTCCCACTGTTCACCAAATTGGTCGTATTTCTTCCGTTTTTCGGGATCAGAAAGAACCTGGTAAGCAGCGTTTATCTCCTTGAATCTGTCCTCAGCTGATTTGTCACCAGGATTCAGGTCAGGGTGGTGCTTGCGTGCCAAATGGCGATAGGCTTGCTTGATTTCCTTATCGCTAGCGTTCCTCTCTACGCCCAGAATTTGGTAGTAATCTTT
>CAYSBO010000017.1:13888-20006 GCA_964429285.1 uncultured Dehalococcoidales bacterium
TGGTATCCTTTTACTGACTTGATGAGCCTGAGGCAGGCAATGGACAGGCTGTTCGAGGACAGCTTTGTCCATCCCTCTCGTGCTTTAGGTCCAACTGGTGAAGTAGCAGCACCAGCCCTGGATGTCTACCAGACCCCAAACGAGGTGGTGGTGAAGGCCGCTTTGCCAGGCCTGAAGCCTGAGGATGTCAACATTGACATCACCGGCGAAACCTTGACCATTAAGGGAGAGAGCAAAGCAGAACAAGAAATCAAGAAGGAGGACTATCTGTACCAGGAGAGGCGCTACGGTGCCTTTTCCCGTAGCGTGGTTCTTCCCAGCGGGCTTAAGTCCGACAAAGCCGAAGCAACTATGGAGGACGGTATCCTGACTTTGACCATACCCAAAGCCGAAGAAGTGAAGCCCAAAGCAATTACCGTCAAAGCGAAAGAGAAGAAATGACTAGTGCCGAGCCCCACTCTCGGACTTGAGCAAATCCACGAACTCTCTTACAATCCTGGCCGTTGCCCCCCAGATAATATGACCTTGGTATTCATATGCGTAGGAATCTTGTCTGAAATTGACTTCGTCCATGAGAAACGACAGAGGTACAGAGAAGATTTCCCTGATTTCTCTACCATCTGCCTTCAAAGGATAAGGGTAGGGTATGAAGGCCACAAAAGGCGAAATCACATAGTTGCTGGTAAGCGTCCTCATGTCATCAAGCTCCCCTAGAATGTCAACGTCTTCAGCCTTCAAACTAATCTCTTCTTCCGCCTCTCTGAGGGCAGTTTGGAGCAAGCTTGAATCAGATGATTCCTGCGTACCACCGGGAAAACAGACCTGCCCTTTATGAAAGTCTACTTCGTCGGTTCTTTCCGTAAAGAGAAGGTGGTATTGCCCTTGATCATAAAAAACAAGCAGAAGCACCGCTGAGGGTCTAGTATCGCCGCCGGTGATTTTTCTCTTCTTGCGCCGAGAAAGACTGTGTTTGAGTTCCCGTTTCACTCCGCTGTAATTATACCAGTTCTCAGGCTACAGAAGACTCGCCAGTTCAGTAGCTAAGAGTTGTCAGCATTCACATTTAAGAGTTATACTTAAAGGTCATGGCGATAAAACAGGATTACTACGAAGTACTGGGAGTGGCTCGAAACGCCGGTGAAGAGGAAATTAGGAGGGCGTTTCGCAGGCTAGCTTTCCAGTACCACCCGGATCGCAACAGAGAGCCAAAAGCGGAGGAGAAATTCAAGGAAATAAACGAGGCCTATCAGGTTCTTTCCGACCCTGAGAAAAGGCGTAGATATGACCGCTACGGCCAAGTAGACATGGAAGGAGGCTTTCCCGACTTTGGTTTTGGTGGGCTGGGAGATATTTTTGAGTCCTTCTTCGGTGCCTTTGGAACTCCCTTCAGCCGGACTGCTCAGCATGTCCCCCAAAAAGGGGACAGCCTCCGAAGCCACCTTACTCTTTCCTTTCTGGAGGCGGTATTCGGCTGCAGCAAAGAAGTCGAAATACAGCGAATTGAGCTTTGTCCTTCCTGCCAAGGCATTGGCAGCGCACGGGGAACCAGCCCCGAGACCTGTCCTGAGTGCCACGGCACAGGACAAGTTAGAAGAGTCCAGCAAAGCATCTTTGGACGCTACACCAGTACTGCTACTTGCGCTCGATGTGAAGGCAGCGGCACAGTAATCACTAATCCCTGCTCTGAATGCCGGGGTAGGGGAAGGATAATGGTCAAGCGCACTATGAAGGCTGATGTTCCCGCCGGCGTGGATGATGGGCAACGATTATGCCTGCGCGGGGAAGGAAATGCTGGCCTGTATGGCGGCCCTGCGGGCGATCTCTACATCTTCCTCTCAGTGAAACCACACAAGTTGTTCCAAAGACAGGGCAATGACATTCTCTACGAGCTGTCGATAAATTTTCCCCAGGCTGCGCTGGGCGATGAGATAAGAGTGCCATCCTTAGACGGAAAGGTACAGTTAAAGATACCACCGGGAACCCAAAGCGGGGAGGTTTTTCGCCTCAAAGGTAAAGGGGTCCCCTATATTAATGCCAAGAGGAGGGGAGACTTGCTCGTCAAGGTGCACATAACAACCCCACAACGTCTTGATAAGGATCAGCGCCGCCTGTTGCAGGAACTAGCCACAGTCTTACCTCGCATTGAACCGCCTCCAGAGACCTAGCTCAGGAGTCAACGATGGCTTGCTGCTAGTTCTTTGAACTCAATCAATGCCCGACCTGGAGACAACCCTTCAAAAAGGATTCCATGTGTGAGCTTGATAATCGGCAAGTCAAGCCCTTGATGTTTTGCCAGTTGTTGCGCCACCATAGTGGTGACCACTCCCTCGGCGACGTGTGGCATAGACGCGGATACGTCGGACAAAGAGCGACCTTTGGCCAGTTCGTAGCCGACATAGTGGTTACGACTCAAAGTGCTGGAACAGGTGGCCAGCAAATCACCCAGTCCGGCTAGGCCGTACAAAGTGCTGGCACTGGCTCCCAGAGCCACCCCTAAGGAAACCACCTCAGTCCATCCCCAGGCAACAAAGGCTCCCTTGGCATTGTCACCTAGCCCTAGTCCATCTATCATGCCTGCTCCCAGAGCTATGATGTTTTTCAACGCCCCACCCAATTCCACTCCCACAACATCGTCGCTGGTAGATAACAAGAACTGGGCTGATTCCATCAGTTTCCGTGCTCTTAACGCCAAAGCTATATCATCGGCAGCGATGACCGAGGCCGCAGGCAATCCGTTAGAAATCTCTTTGGCCAGGTTAGGACCGGAAAGAACACAGATTTGGTGTCTCAGGACAGGAGAAATCTCCTCCGCCATCACTTGCGACATCCTCTTACCGCTACTTACCTCCAATCCTTTGACCGCGCTGACCAATAGCATCGAATCGGTGAGGTAGTCCTTCGCTTGATTGACGTTTTGCCTCAACGTTTGAGAGGGTACTGCCCAAACTGCTAGATCAGCCCCGTCCAACGCCTCTACGATATCGCCGGTAAAGGAATAGCTACGCCCTACTTGATTTGATTCCTCGGCCTCAGCCTCGCTTCGTGTCCAAACTCGTACTTCCGCGCCTATATTGCTAAGTAGTGCACCCAGAGCATTGCCCCAGGAAGTATTGCCTACGATACTGACTTTAGGCATACTGAGTTTTGCTTGATCACCACAACCGGCGTTCCGTGCCTTGTCTCAAGCGTTTTATGTTGTCCAGATGTTGAAAGACAAGCAGGGCAACGACTACCGAACCGTAGGCTAGATACACGGGAGGGAAGCTGTAAACGATGGTCAGAGGTATCATTAAACACAAAGCGGCCGAAGCTCCCAGTATGGAACCTAGAGACATGTGTCGGCTGCGAAGGGCTGCTATAGCTATAACCTGGGCACCAAATATGCCCGCAGGAGGGTAAATCGCAAACAATGTGCCAAAATAGGCGGTGACACCTCTGCCCCCTTTGAACTTGGCAAACACAGGCCAATTATGTCCCGCTACAGCGGCTAGGCCAGCGACAACTTGAGCTGCATGCTGCCAGTACACAGGCACCCCACCGATGATCGAGATACCGTTATCACTACCTATGATTACCGTGGCCAATATCACCGCCGCCGTAGCTTTGGTCACATCCAGAACCAGGGTCACAATGCCCAGCTTGGTTCCCACAGTTCTCATTACATTAGTAGCGCCGGTCTTGCCGCTTCCATATTCTCTGATATCAACACCGCCTTTTAGCTTGCCGATTATCAGGCCAAACGGAATAGAACCCAGGAGATAAGCAACGACCGCCACGGCAATAAACTCAGCTACCATTGTGCTCTTACCTCGCTCTCTCTATCTATTTTACGCATGGCCTTGGTGAAAATCAACTTCAGTGGAACGCCCCGAAAACCAAGTCCCTGGCGCAGCTTGTTTTCCAGGTACCGCTTATAGGAGAAATGAACCAACTTGGGATCGTTTACCCGGAACACAAAGGTCCCCGGTTGAGACTCATCCTGGTACGTCTGAGCAATGCGCAGCCATCTTGAACCTACACGAGGTGGGGGATGGCTGCTTACTGCCTCTTTAACCAACTTGTTGACTTCTGATTCAGGTATCTGCTTCTGCCTCTCCTGCCAGATTTCCCACACTTGGGGCAACAATCTGTCTACTCCTTGGCCTAGCTGAGCAGAGATGTACACAACGGGTACGTAGTAGGCAAATCTAAGCCTTCGCTCCACGCTTTGTCTGAACCTTTCTCTTTGCTCGGAGGGAACCAGGTCCCATTTGTTCACCCCCACCATCATACCCTTACCTGCCTCAATGACATAGCCAGCAATATGCATATCCTGGGCGGTGATAAATTCCGTGGCATCTATTAGCAACAGGCTGACGTCGCAGCGGTTGATAGCCCGGAGGGCGCGAAGCATACTGTAGTAGTCCACTCCAGCCCCAACCCTCCCTCGTCGCTTAATTCCAGCAGTGTCCACGAGTAAGATCTCCTTATCGTGCCAGTGAATTCTGGCGTCAAGCGAATCACGAGTCGTCCCTGGCATCTCATTGACAATGGCCCTTTCCTCATGCAGCAATGTATTCAACAAGGTCGACTTGCCCACATTAGGTCGCCCCACAATAGCCAGCTTGGCTTGTGCTGAGTCGGCAACGCTGATCGGTTGTGGCGGCAAGGAAGCCAGTATACCGTCCACTAAGTAATCTATACCTCTATTATGCTGAGCACTGATGGCTATAGGGTCACCAATGCCCAGGTGGTAGAATTCGGCTACCTGATCTGTTTGTTTCCCAGAATCCACCTTGTTCACTGCGAGTATGACAGGCCTATCAGCTTGACGCAACCAGTCAGCTATTTCCTCATCAACAGTAATAAGCCCTTCTCTCACATCCACCACGAAGATGACAGCATCCGCCTGGGCAACGGCTGCTTCCACCTGTTGCCTGACCTTCTGCTCCAAAGACGATTGTGGTCTTGTTTGCCAGCCGCCTGTGTCAACCACGGTTACCTCCCGCCCCTGCCATGAGACAGAAGCGAAAACACGGTCCCTGGTGGTCCCCGGCAAACCAGCAACTACAGCCACTCGCCCACCCGCTAACCGATTAAGCAGGGTAGACTTGCCTACATTAGGTCGCCCAACAATGGCTACAATCAGGCTGGTCATCTCTCTGTTCCACTAGGATTTGGCAAAAGGATTCTGGCCAGCAGTGCCTTCTGTAGGTGGAGCCTATTCTCAGCTTGGTCGAACACCACTGACCGCCGGTCATCCAGCAGTCCGGCAGAGATTTCCTCGCCGTGGTGGGCGGGCAGCGGATGCATGAATAGAACGTCCTCCTTAGCCGAGCTCAGTATTCTGTCATCCACCTGAAAGCCTGAAAAAGCAAGACGACGTTTCTCCGTTTCGGTCTCCTGCCCCATGCTGATCCACACATCAGTGTATACTACGTCAGCCTCTCTGACTGCATCATAGATATCGTTGGTCAGCTGAATCTCGCTGCCACTGGCAGCAGCGAGCTCCTTTGCCTGACTCAACACCTCCCCATTTACTCCGTAACCAGGTGGAGCAGCAAGATGAAAATTGACTCCCACCAGGCAGGCAGAGAGAAGCAAGCTATTTGCCACATTATTGCTGTCGCCAATGAATGCCAGATTCAAGCCAGTTAGCCTACCCTTGTTCTCGTAGATGGTGAGAAGGTCAGCAAGAGCCTGGCAGGGGTGTTCTTGGTCCGACAGGGCATTGATTACGGGTACTGAAGAGTGGTCAGCCAGAATACGCAAAGTCTGGTGGGAAAATGTACGAGCCGCAATGCCGGTAACATAGCGGCTGAGCACCCGGGCCACATCACCCACCGGTTCTCGCCTGCCCAGACGCACCTCTTCAGGAGATAGATAGATGCTGTGTCCACCCAGCTGATGCATAGCTATCTCAAAACTCACCCTGGTTCGCAAGGAAGGCTTCTCAAACAGGAGCGCCAAGATTTTTCCTGAGAGGAAAGGTTGTGTCCCTCCTTGTTTCATAATCAAGGCTTGCCCTATGATCTGTTCAATCTCCTCACGGCTCAGGTCGGATACTGACAGTAAATCTTTCTTTTTCATACTGCTCCCCGTTTGATACTACTTGAGCATATGTAATTTGTCAATTGAC
>CAYSBO010000018.1:0-19462 GCA_964429285.1 uncultured Dehalococcoidales bacterium
TATGTAGAGCAGGTGTTAAGTGCTGGCTGCGGCTTCATCAACTGTATACCTGTTTTCATTGCACGTGAGCCTTATTGGCAAAATCGATTTGCCGAGCGCGGACTACCGGTTATTGGCGATGATATAAAGTCCCAGGTCGGCGCCACCATCACTCACCGAGTGTTAACCAGACTTTTCCGTGACCGCGGAGTTAAACTGGAGCGGACCTACCAACTAAACTTCGGCGGCAACACCGACTTCTATAATATGCTACAACGAGAGCGTTTGGAATCCAAGAAGATCTCCAAGACCGATGCTGTCCGTTCACAGCTAGACTACGCTCTCGATCCGGACAATATCTACATTGGTCCCAGCGACTATGTACCCTGGCTGACTGACCGCAAATTCTGCTACCTGAAGATGGAAGGACGCACCTTCGGCGATGTCCCCTTGAATCTAGAGTTGAAGCTAGAGGTGTGGGATAGCCCTAATTCAGCAGGGGTAGTTATTGATGCCATAAGGTGCTGCAAACTGGCAAGAGACCGTGGCTTGAGCGGGACCATCGTGGGGCCTTCAGCTTATTTCATGAAGTCTCCTCCTATCCAGTACTCTGACGAGGAAGCTCGGGTAAGAACCGAAGCCTTCATCGCAGGACAAGAACAGGAAGCTCCTGTCTCGTTGCCTGAACTAGAATCGTCTGGAATTAAGGAATAGACCGGACCGCCTCCGCGCCATAAGTGCTGATTTCAAACAACAGCACTTCAAGGTGAATCTAGTGCATGATCTTAGTTACTGGAGCTCGCCAGCTAAGAGTGGCAATTTGTTTGAGATTTCCCTCTCCACTATGTGGGCTAAAGGCAGATTTGACCACATGGCAGCTTTTGCTGCCAAGGCTCAAGCCTTGGGCTTCACTCATATAGAGGCAAATGCTTCAGTCTCTCCACGGATGCTTGACGAGCTTATTCAAACCTCAGTTCCCATTTCAAGCGTTCACTCTCCCTGTCCGGCAGTATTATCCTCCAAGGGAGTCCCGGTAAGCGACCTTTCGTTAAGTGCTCTGGATGAGGCCGAGCGGATGGAGGCTATTAGCTTTGCCAAGTCCACAATAGATCTCGCATCAGGCTTGAGCGCCAGGGCTGTTGTTCTCCATATGGGCGAAGTGCCGATTGCCCCGGGCCTGCAGGAAAGACTACGTGAACTCTATGCCGACGGCCGGATCCAAATCCACGAATATAGCCAGGCTCGAGAAGAGTTGGTTTACCGGCGCATTTCTCAATCTCCCCCCTACCTCGACGCAGCGATAAGAAGTCTTCGAGAGCTTAGCGCATATGGTGGACAGAAAGGCATAATGCTGGGACTTGAGACCAGATTTCATCTTCACGAAATACCAAACCTAGACGAGATGGCAGAGCTCCTTAATGAAGTGCCGGGACATCCAGTGGCCTACTGGCACGACGTCGGTCATGCTGAAGTGCAGCAGCGGCTCGGATTTGGTTCGCACGAACAATGGCTTTCACGGTTCAAACACAGGATGGCTGGCATCCATTTGCACGATGTTATCGGTATTTCTGATCACCAAGCTCCAGGCAAGGGGGACATGAATTGGGAAATGGTGGCCAGATATTTGCCTCCGGGGATAGTGAAAGTCTGCGAAATCGGGGATTGGAACGACGAACAGCAAATGCAAGGAGTGGCCAGCTTTCTTCAAAGGGAAGGTATAATAAGCTAGTTGGAAGGGATGAATGAATCTACCAAATCTCCGACGTAGTTCAGCTTACTGTATTACTTATCCTCTAGTTGGGATTCTGAGCAGAAGCGGGATAACGCCCACTGCCCTTAGCCTCATCAACCTGGCCCTCAGTATAGTAGCTGCTTGCGTCATCGCTATGGGTCACTTCGTTCCCGGTGGAGTCTTAGTTCTGGTTGCGGGTTTGTTTGACCTCCTTGACGGGGCCGTAGCCCGGTTCACCAAGCGAAGTACGAAATTCGGCGCAATCCTGGATTCAACCGTTGACCGTGTTTCTGAAGCAGCAATACTGGCTGGCCTCCTGGTTTGGTACGCACGGCAACAAGCCAGTTTGGAGGAGGTCGGGCTGGAAATTGTGCTTCTACTCATCTTTGCCGTCCTGGTTGGTTCCTTTCTGGTAAGCTACCTAAGGGCGAGGGCAGAGGGGTTGGGCCTACAGTGTCAAATTGGCTTGTTTACTAGAGCAGAACGGGTTATAGTATTGGCAATAGGTTTGTTGGTGGACCAGGTTTTTATTGCCCTATGTATTTTGGTGGCCTTTGTTTCTATCACTGTAGTCCAAAGACTCGTCTACCTGCGGAAGCAGGCAGCGACCGGAGGTGACTAAGTGGCTGTCACAGTTATCGTGGGAGGGCAGTGGGGTGATGAAGGTAAAGGAAGGATAATTGACCTCCTAGCTGAGCAGGCGAAGGTGGTAGCTCGCTTCTCCGGGGGAGACAATGCTGGTCACACTGTTATCAACCCTCATGGCAAATTCCGATTACACCTTATCCCTTCAGGTATCTTCTACCCTCAGGCAACCTGCATTATCGGCAATGGCGTAGCTCTTAACCCAGCCGTGCTTCTTGGCGAGATACAGGAGGTACAAAAGCAGGGCGTCGATACAGGCCGCCTGTTTGTCAGTGACCGAGCTCACCTGATCATGCCCTATCATACTCTTCTCGACGGACTCGAAGAGGAAAGACGTAGTAAAGGAGCCTTGGGTACTACGCGCAAAGGAATCGGTCCAGCATTTGCTGACAAAGTAGCTCGCCTGGGAATTCGGGCCGGAGACCTACTTGACAAAGATGGGCTGTGGGCCCGATTGAGAGCGGCGCTTGAGTTTAAGAATGCTATTCTGACAAAAGTATACCAGATTTCGCCTCTTTCGCTGGAAGAGACGTATAGCCAGTACTGTCGCTACGGGGACCAGCTGGCTCCTTTCATCCGGGACACCAGCTCAATGATTCACGAAGCGGTGGCAAAAGGAGAGCCAGTCTTATTAGAGGGTGCTCAAGGAACTCTGCTGGACCCTGACTTCGGCACCTATCCTTATGTGACCTCCTCTTCACCGCTGGCTGGGGCAGGCTGTATTGGAACGGGCCTGGGTCCGAGGGATATCGATCGTGTAATGGGTGTATTCAAAGCGTACAACACCAGAGTGGGAGCTGGCCCCATGCCTACCGAGCTCAAAGATGAAACTGGTGACCTTATCCGCGAAAAAGCTCACGAATATGGGGCTACGACAGGAAGGCCACGACGGTGCGGGTGGTTTGATGCCGTAGCAGGTCGCTTCAGCGTCCAAGTAAATGGCATCAGTGATATAGCACTAACCCACCTCGATATCTACGACGGTTTCCCTTCAGTCAAGATATGCACCGCCTACAAAGTCAATAATGAGGTTTTGACTTACTTCCCCAGCAACGTAGGCATACTAGAAAAATGTCAACCCGTCTGCGAAGAACTGGATGGCTGGCAAGAATCAACAAGTGGAGTCCGGGACTTTGAAAAGCTGCCGACAGGAGCCCGCCGTTATGTATCACGGCTCGAGACTCTTCTCTCTTGCCCTATCAGTCTTATTTCCGTAGGGCCGGACCGGAAGCAAGTCATACTGGTCAAGAGCTTCAGTCAATAACGGTCAGCCATCAGCCCCGAGGAATAGGCAAATCTATCTCATAGTCCTCCAGTGTCGCCTGGATGAGACTAGCCGATTTTTCATCAGGCTCGGTTAAAGGCAACCGAGGTTTGCCAACTGAGAACCCTAGACTATTCAGAGCCCACTTGACAGGCATGGGATTGGGCACAACGAACAGGGCATTTATCAAAGGTAACAAGCGCCGGTGAATCTTGGCCGCTTCTTGAGCTTCACCCTCTAGCAGCCTGTTCAGCAT
The DNA here is from genome assembly GCA_964429285.1 of uncultured Dehalococcoidales bacterium. Classification (GTDB taxonomy): domain Bacteria; phylum Chloroflexota; class Dehalococcoidia; order GIF9; family AB-539-J10; genus RBG-13-51-36. The sequence continues at coordinate 3,877 of CAYSBO010000018.1, forward strand.
AGCCTTTATCTGTCTTCCCACCAGGTGAGAGGCAACACTAATCACGCCGTAACCGCCCAAAGCGAGTATGGGAAAAGTGTCACTGTCGTTACCGCTGTAGACCAAGAAATCTTCCTTTGTTCCATGAATGATCTCGGCTATCTGACCCAGATTGCCACTGGCTTCCTTGATCCCCACAATATTATCGATCTGACTCAGTCGCACTACTGTATCGGCGGCGAGGTTAGTAACGGTACGCGACGGCACATTGTAGAGGATGCAGGGCAAGCTAGTACTCTCGGCAATAGCCCTGAAATGTTCCCACAATCCCTGCTGGGTTGGCCGATTGTAATATGGAACTACCAACAGAAAGGCATCGACACCAGTTTTCTCCGCCTCCCTGGTAAGCGCCTGGCTCTCTCTGGTGTCGTAGCTCCCGGTACCAGCCACCACCGTTCCTCGGTTAGCCAACGCTGATTTCGTTTCGGCAAAAAGTCGTAGCTTCTCTTCCTTATTCAGGGTTGGACATTCGCCAGTGGTGCCCGAGACCACCACCCCGTCGCTACCTGAATCCAGCAAAGCTAGCGCTAGCTTCTTAGCCTGTCGATAGTCAACCTCGCCCTGAGCACCAAAAGGCGTGACCATAGCTGTTAACAAGCGACCCAACTTGTTTTGACCCTGAAGACTCAAGACTCCCCCCACACTCCCTGCTCATTCATTTAGGCTAACTACGCTGCTTTTAAGGCTTATCCAGCCCCTCTCAATCCCTTCCTCAGCAATTTGCAAAGCATTCAGCGCTGCACCTTTCCGCAGATTGTCGGCCACTACCCACATAACAAGTCCGTTAGGATGCGACACGTCTCTTCTGATTCGGCCGACAAACACGTTATCTGACCCACTTGCAGCCCACGGTTGAGGATAAAAACTGACGCTAGGATCATCAAGTACCCTGACCCCGGGGGCTTGACCCAGAATCTTTCTCGCCTCGTCAGGGGTTATGGGCGAACTAAACTCCACGTTAATAGCTGCACTGTGTCCGAAGTAAACGGGGACTCGCACGCAGGTAGCCGAAATGGCTATGTCGTCACTATGCAGCACCTTGCGCGTTTCTTCCACTAATTTTTGTTCCTCTCTGGTATAACCATTATCCAGAAATACGTCAATCTCTGGCAGTACATTGAAAGCTATCTGGTGAGAATAGATGTGAGGGCAGATGCGACGCCCTTCCAAGACCAACCGCGACTGATTTGCCAGTTCCTGCACAGCACCAGCACCACTACTTGATACTGACTGGTAGGTGCTTACCACAATTCGCTTCATGGGATTAACCTTGTGCAATGGGAAAAGAGCTACCGCCATTTGGATTGTGGGGCAGTTTGGACTGGCAATTATCCCTTTGTGCCACTCTATGTCCTCGGGATTCACCTCAGGAACTACCAGAGGCACTGCAGGTTCCAGCCTGAAGGCAGAACTATCGTCAATAACGACTGCCCCGGCTTCGGCAGCCAAAGGCGATAGCCTACCACTGATGCTAGCGCCGGCAGAGAAAAAGGCGATATCGACATCACGAAATGCTTCCGGTTTCGCCTCCTTGACCCTAATTCTCTTGTGGCCAAAGAAGAGCTTCGCGCTAGAAGAATGTTCAGCGGCCAGTAATTGGATGGAACCCACGGGGAAATTGCGTTGCTCAAGCAGCTTGATAAATTCTTGGCCTACAATCTCCGTTGCGCCAACAATAGCTATATTGAATCCTTCCATGACCTTTCTTGTTTATAGTTTTAGTAGGGCGTCCAGCCCGTAAATCAGTCCCTTCAGTTTTGTAACCTCCTTAATTGCCAGAACAATGCCAGGCAAGTAACACTCTCGACTTATCGCGTTGTGACGCAGACTCAGAGTTTCACCCGCTCCGCTAAATATGACTTCTTGCCCGGCCATATATCCCGGTAGCCTCAAGCTATGGATACCTATGCCATCCATCTGCCCCCCTCTGGTATCGCTGAGCACTTGGTGTTGGACGCTCGGATAGACGAATGGTTTTCCATGCATCTGCGACATGGCCCTTGCTGTAGCCAAAGCAGTTCCTGAAGGGGCATCAGCCTTCTTTTCGTGATGCATTTCAACGATTTCGGCGTGGTCAAAGAACTTGGCAGCGTATTTCGAAAGATGTACCAGGAGCGCTGCTCCCAGAGAAAAATTGGGCGCAACTACCGCCCCTACCCCATTGGCCCGACACAATTGCTCAATTTCCGCCAGATTCTCCTCGGAAAGACCAGTAGTCCCTATAACCATATTGACTTTTTGTTCAATGGCAACGCGAGCGGCTGCCAAGGAGGTTTCGGCATTGGTGAAATCCACCACCACATCAGCGTTACAGCTCTTCAGACAAGAACGCAAATCGGAGGAAAAGGGTACTAGCTCTGGACCTTCGGCTAAAGGAAAATATCGCTGGGTCACCTCTGCTTCCACGGCACCCACTAGTTTCAACATAGGCTCACGAGCCACCCCCTTGACAACCTCCTGTCCCATTCTGCCCAAAGCGCCATTGACGACCACCCTTATGAACTCCATACCATACCCTCCGGCAGCAAAGCAGTCTATTTGCCGTAATTGCCCCGTCGCTCGCCCTTATCATGCGAACGGGCAAATTTCTTCCGACCATGCCCGGGAGCCGAGGAATCCTTGACCTTAGCACCGGGAAGACGGGACAATCCCTCCAATACTGCTTTGCGCGACAAATTCACTCTCCCAGAGTTGTCGATTCCAATTACTTTCACCATGACTTCATCACCTACCTTAACCACGTCTTCAACTTCAGGTACATGGTAATTGGCGAGCTCGCTGATATGCACCAGGCCTTCCTTCCCCGGCAGGATTTCTACCATAGCGCCAAAATTGAACAGCCTGGTCACTTTGCCGGTGTAGACCTCTCCCTGTTCCACCTCCCGAGTCAAGTCCTCTATTATCTTGATCGCTTTTAGGGCCGCTTCTTCGCTTGAAGACCCAACCAGAACCGTACCGTCGTTTCTTACGTCTATAGTCGCCTTGGTTTCATCTATAATAGACCTGATGACCCTGCCTCCAGGACCAATAACGCTTCCAATCTTGCTCGGGTCAATCTGTATTTCATACATCCTGGGAGCATAGGGACTAAGCTCAGGGCGACTGGCACCAATGGCTAAGGCCATTTTGCCAAGTATCTCCGATCTTGCCTCATGAGCCTGACTCAAGGCTTCCGCCAGTATGCCATAACCTACCCCCCGTAGCTTGATGTCAAGCTGCAAAGCTGTCACCCCTTGAGCCGTGCCGGCGACTTTGAAATCCATGTCACCATACGCATCTTCCATACCCACAATGTCAGTTAGAACCACATGCTCTCCGTTCTCCGCCGTGACCAGACCCATAGCTATCCCGGCCACAGGTGCCTTGACAGGTACACCAGCATCCATGAGGGAGAGGGTGGAGGCACAAGCACTTGCCATAGATGTGCTTCCGTAGGAACTAAGTACCTCGGAAACCAGACGTATTGTGTAAGGGAAATCCTCCTCTGATGGCAGTACTGGTGCGATAGCTCGTTCCACCAAAGCGCCGTGGCCGATCTCCCGCCTACCCGTTGTCCCTATCCGCTTCACTTCACCGGTGGAAAAGGGAGGAAAATTATAGTGATGCATAAATCGCTTGGTTTCCTCCAGACCCAAGCCGTCCAACAACTGCTCCCGACTTGTGGATCCCAGAGTGGCAATAGTCAATACCTGCGTTTCTCCTCGCACAAATAGTCCCGAGCCATGTGTCCGCGGCAGGATGCCAACTTCACAGCTAATGGGGCGAATTTCTCTAGCTTCGCGACCGTCCAGGTGTCGGCTTGTCCGCAATATCTTTTCCCTGACTGCAGCTTTGAGCCGGGTCTCAAAAGCATTACTGATTTCGTCTTCGGGGAATGAATCAAGAAGCTTCTCCCTTATCTCTTCTTTGAGAGATGCTAAAGCCTCCTCTCTTTGCGCTTTTCCTGGTTCTTCAAGAACCCGGCCCAATTTTTCACCAACCAAGGAAACAACCTGCGCTGAAAGTTCAGGGGTTAGTTCCTTGGACTTGATTTCTATCTTAGTCTTGCCATTAATACGTTGCAGTTCTTCCTGAAGCCCGATGACCTCCTGATTTGCCTCGTGTCCCAACTTGATGGCCTCCAGCAACTTTTCTTCAGAAACTTGCCTGCCACTTGCTTCCACCATGACCACGTTTCCTTTGTTGCTAGCAACGATCAGGTCGAGCAGGCTATTATCCATTTGAGGCAGGGTGGGATTGACAACCAAGCCATCCTCTATAAGGCCGACATGCATTGCCGATATTGGACCAAAGAACGGGATATCCGATAGTGTCAAGGCGGCTGAAGCGCCAATAAGAGCACAAATATCAGGGTCGTTTTCCTGGTCCACCGACAACACTGTGGCCACAATCTGAACATCGCGATTGAATTCCTTGGGGAAAAGGGGGCGCAAGGAGCGATCAATAAGCCGACTGGTTATCACTGCTTCCTCAGTAGGACGCCCTTCTCGCCTGATGAAGCTGCCTGGTATCTTGCCTGCAGCATAGAGCCTTTCTTCGTAGTCTACAGTTAGAGGCACAAAATCTATTCCCTCCCGAGGTTCAGAGCTTGCACAGGCAGTAACCAGGACAACCGTACCACCATACTGAACAGCGACAGCGCCATTGGCTTGTTGGGCGAATTTACCTACCTGGATGCTGAGCATCCTGCCCGCTAACGAACGTTCAAAAACATCAGACATACTACTTCCTCAGACCCAGTCGATTGATAAGAGAATAGTACCGCTTCGTATCGGTCCTGTTCAGGTAGGTCAAGAAACGCCTCTGCTTTCCTATTACCCTGTGAAGGGTATGTCGAGAGTGTCGATCCTGGGGATACGTTTTGAGATGGTCCGTTAAGCGGTTTATCCTCTCCGTAAGCAATGCCACCTGGACCTCAACAGACCCGGTATCACTTTCCTTAAGTCTAAATTGGGTGATGATTTCGCTCTTTTTCTCCTTGTCCACTATCATGAACTCCCTAATCAAATAATGGGGTATATGATACCACGACAAACAAATATTGTGAAATTGACCAAAAGCCCAAGATGCTCTACAATTGTCCCGTAAGACAACTTTTATGCATGAAAGTTGTGGCGTTTTCGGAGTCTACGCGTCTGGCATAAACGTGGCCCAGACAACCTTTTTTGCTCTATTCGCTCTCCAGCATCGCGGTCAAGAAAGCGCAGGTATCGCCGTCACCGACGGCAGCGGCATAAAGCTGCATACAAATATGGGGCTGGTCTCCCAGGCGTTCACCGAAAATGACCTTACGTTGCTCAAAGGCCATATTGGCATCGGGCATAACCGCTATTCCACCACAGGCTCAAGCAGACCCGCCAATGCGCAACCCATCATCGCCGAATCGGATGGATTGGCCCTGGCTCTGGCACACAACGGCAATATCACCAACGCGGAAATGCTCCACGATGAGCTGCAAGGACGGGGATACTACCTCCGGACAGGCACTGATTCCGAAGTCATCGCCAATCTGATTCTGGCCTCCCCCGGCCAAAACTGGCAGGAAAAAATAGGATATGCCATGCATCGCCTCCAGGGAGCCTACTCTCTGGTGATCTTGACTGAAGACAAATTGATCGGAGTTCGTGACTCTTTTGGTGTCCGCCCTCTCTGTCTGGGACGTATTGACAACGGCTGGAGCATCGCCTCGGAAAGTTGTGCCCTGGACCACATAGGAGCCGAATTTGTAAGAGAAATTGAACCCGGTGAAATCGCAGTCGTTGATAGCAGTGGAGTTAAGAGTCTCAAGAAAAAAGATGGCAAGAAAGCAATATGCATCTTTGAGTATATCTATTTCGCCCGCCCCGACAGCATAATCCAGGGCAAATTGCTATATCCTACACGGGAAGCTATGGGGAGAGAACTGGCTCGTGAGTATCCTGTTGATGCTGACCTGGTCATGGGTATACCGGACTCAGCTACGGCCGCCGGCATCAGTTATTCTAACGCCTCTGGCATTCCATATTGCGAAGGCCTGCTAAAAAACCGCTATGTAGGACGCACCTTCATTCAGCCTGACCAAAGGATGCGTGAGCTCGGTGTCCATCTGAAATTCAACCCCCTTTCCCAGATAATTGCTGGCAAGAGACTGGTAGTGGTGGATGACAGCATTGTTCGTGGCACCACCACTCCTAAGATCGTCAGTATGCTGAGAAAAGCAGGCGCTGCAGAGGTTCATCTCCGCATCTGCGCACCCCCGATTCGCTACCCCTGCTTCTTTGGAGTGGATACAGCACAAAGATGGCAACTCATTGCGGCGAGAATGACCGTGCCGGAGATCAGGGAATACGTAGACGCCGATTCGCTGGGCTACCTCAGCCTGGATGGCCTGATTAAAGCCGTGGGTTTACCCAAAGATACTTTCTGCCTTGCTTGCTTCACAGGAGTATACCCCATCCCGGTACAGATAGAAATGGATAAACTGGCCTTGGAAGCGCTTCCTCAGGAGAATCTCAGTGGTACCAAGCTCTAGACCGCCTCGCTTTGCTCCCAACAAGGCGTATGCCTCCGCCGGCGTAGACGTTGCTCTCGCCGACAAAGTAAAGCGAACCGTGGGCCAGCAAGTTCGCGCTACTTACCGGCCTGAAGTTCTCGGCTCAGGTTTGTTCGGCAGTATGTTTCAGCTCAGAGCATATGATGAGCCGGTTCTGGTTTCCAGCGTTGACGGAGTAGGCACCAAGCTGAAAATAGCGTCGCTCATGGCTAAGAACGATACCATTGGCATGGACATAGTCAACCACTGCGTGAACGATATCCTTTGTTGCGGCGCAGAACCCCTCTTCTTTCTCGACTACATTGCCATGAGCAGACTCAGGCCGGAGCAAATAGAAGCTATTGTCTCAGGCATAGTCCAGGCCTGCTGCGAAGTTGGCTGCTCGCTGGTTGGGGGTGAAACCGCTGAAATGCCGGGTATATACTCCCAGGGCAACTACGACTTGGTGGGTTTCATTGTCGGAGTGGTGGAAAAAGGGAATATCATCGACGGGAGCGGTGTCATGCCAGGCGACGTGATCCTGGGCCTGCCTTCATCTGGCCTCCATACCAACGGCTATTCGCTGGTACGCAAGGTCTTTGGTATAGATGCAGACCCCTCGTGCCTGGATAGATTCTATCCTGGGCTGGAGAGAAACTTGGGCGAAGAGCTGCTTCGGGTTCACCAGTGCTACTATCGCCAAATCAAGCCGGCCCTGCCGTTAATCAAAGGCATAGCCCATATTACCGGCGGGGGGTTCGCAGGTAATATACCCCGCATTCTGCCCCAGGGCCTCGCTGCTCATCTTCGCAAAGATTCCTGGGATGTACCATCCATTTTCAAGCTCATACAGGAAACCGGCGGTATAGAAGAAACGGAAATGTATCGCGTATTCAACATGGGTGTAGGTATGACGCTTCTAAGCTCGCCTCAGCAGGTAGGCGAGATCGCCGGTATACTGCCTCAGGCAATGAATATCGGCGAGGTAACCAAGGCAGAAAACGGGGAAAGAGTAATAATACATTAGGGGGCTTTGTGCGTGCCATAATCAGTGTTTCGGACAAATCAGGCGTAGTTGCTTTTGCCCAGGGCCTAAAAGAGCTGGGCATTGACATATTCAGCACCGGTGGCACCAGGAAGTCGTTTCAGGCTGCCGGGATGGAAGTGCATAGCATATCGGACCTGACGGGCTTCCCCGAGATCCTTGGGGGGCGAGTAAAGACTTTGCATCCAGCAGTGCATGGCGGCATCTTGGCCCGGCGCGACCTTCCTCAACACCTGTCGGAGCTAATCCAGAACCGCATCGAGCCCATCGATATGATAGCAGTAAATCTATATCCTTTTGTGGAAACGGTGAGCAAAGCTGGGGTCACGTTAGATGAGGCCCTGGAGAATATCGATATCGGCGGACCGACCATGATTCGCTCGGCAGCCAAGAATTTTCCTTCCGTCCTGATAGTAGTTGATCCCCGGGATTACGATTCAATCCTGGAGAGGTTGCGCCAGGGAGACATAGACCTAGAATATAGAAAACGGTTAGCCCAGAAGGCTTTCCAGCACGTAGCCCTCTATGATACAGCCATCGCTCAATACCTTAATGGAGAGGCCTTCCCGGAGGAAATGACGATAGCTTTGAGAAAGGAACGCGGCCTTCGCTATGGTGAGAATCCCCACCAGCAGGCTGCCTTCTATATTGAACAAAACATAAGACGAGGGCAAGATGGGCTGGCATCGCTGGAACAGCTCAGTGGGCCGGAGATTTCCTTCAACAACCTTCTCGATTTGGATGCTGCCTTGAATGTGCTTGGCGACTTCAGTGCTCCTACCATCGCTATAATGAAGCACAATAACTCCTGTGGTCTCGCCTGCCATAACGACCTGGCCGAGGCTTATCGACGGGCTTTGACCGGCGACCCCGTAGCTGCCTTTGGCGGCATCGTTGCCAGCAACCGACAGATAGATTTGGCTACCGCCAGGGAGATAGACAGAACTCACTACGACGCTATTGTAACTCCGGGATACGACAAGGATGCCCTGGAACTACTCGCACGCAAGGAAGGTTTACGCCTGATCAAAGTCCACCCATACGATCGTCCTTCACCGTCCCAATCACACCTTGACTATCGCCATATCAGAGGCGGCTTCCTGACGCAATCGCCAGACTTGTTGACCGAATCGGAGTCACAGCCCCGGGTAGTGTCCGGACGTCAACCTACAGACGCTGAACTGGCAGACCTGCTTTTCGCCTGGAAGGCAGTCAAGGGCATAAAATCCAATGCCATAGTTGTCGCCAAGGACCAGACGTTGTTGGGCATGGGAGCCGGGCAGCCAAGCCGGGTGGTGAGTGTTGAGCTAGCTCTGAAGAGAGCCGGAGACCGCGCCAAAAGCAGTGTCCTTGCCTCGGATGCTTTCTTCCCCTTTACCGATGGCCCGGAACTGGCAATCAAGCAAGGAGTCACCGCCATTATTCAGCCGGGTGGCTCGGTAAGAGACAAGGAGGTAATTGAGCTGGCAGACAAGTATGACGTTGCTATGGTATTTACCGGTGTTCGCCACTTTCGACACTGACTTAGGCAAATACCGATTCCCGGACTTACAGTAATCAGTTCATGGGACTTACTGGGTGGGGCGAAAATGTTAATGATTAAACCTAAATCGAATCATTGGTGGTGCCATGGTTAGAGCGGTAATTGTAACCGATATGTTGCGTGGCTTTCTCGAGGAAGGTTATCCACTCTATTGCGGAATCGAAGCGCGGAATATCATACCCAACGTGCAGAAACTGCTGGAGCGGGAACTAGAACAAGGCTCCAAAATATTCTATTTGTGTGACCGTCATACGCGCGACGACCCAGAATTCGAGATGTTTCCACCCCATTGTGTTGAAGGCACCGAGGAAGCGGAACTCATCCCCGAGCTTTCGCAGTATACCGGCGAAATAATACCAAAAAGGACCTTCAGCAGTTTCTACAACACTTCTTTAGATAAGCGACTGGAGGAAGTCGGAGCCGAAGCCATAGTCGTCTGTGGGGTGACCACCCATATTTGTGTTCTGCAGGCAGTAATTGACGCCAGAAACAGAAACTACGAAGTTGAAGTCCCGGTCGATTGTGTTGCTTCCTTCGACAGGAAAGCTCACCTCTTCGCTCTGGATTATATGGAGAATGTGCTCGGAGCCAAGCTTATCAAACCGACGGTCAGAGTCTATCAGCCTCACTTTGAAATTCCCGGTTCGTGGCTGAACGGGGAGACCGCCGATATCTATTTCCCTCGCACTGTGGAAATACTTAAGAAGGAGGGAATCAATCCCGTCGCAACCATGGAAGTATTTCCCCATCGAGCCGGTATCTTGTGCGGCATAGAAGAAGTCAAGGCCCTGCTCGCTGAAGAGCTCCCGCAAAATAGTAGTGAAGTCTGGGCTCTGGACCAGGGCGAGCCTTTCAATGGAAGAGAAGTAGTTCTGCGCATAAGAGCTCCCTATCAGAGCTACGGAGCCTACGAAACAGCCTATCTGGGCATCCTGTCTCATTGTAGCGGCTGGGCTGCTGCTGCCAGAGAATGCGTTGATGCTGCCCAGGGAATCCCTGTCATCAGCTTCGGGGCTCGTCATGTCCATCCTTCAGTGGTCGGCGTTATGGAGTACTCTGCCATAGTAGGAGGCTGCACTGGCTGTGCCAGTACCGCCGGTGCAAAACTTGCTAACATCGAACCCACGGGGACTATTCCCCACGCCCTCATCATCATCATGGACAGCACGGCCAAAGCCACTATTGCTTTCGACAAGCATATGCCTTCAGAAGTGCCGCGCATCGCCCTGGTAGATACCTTTGAGGACGAGGTCAGAGAGAGCATAACCGTGGCCAGAGCGATGCAAGGCAAGCTACAGGGAGTAAGGTTAGATACCCCTTCAGAGAGAGGTCGAGTTACTGCCGGTTTGGTCAAAGAAGTAAGGGCCTGGCTGGACCTCGAGGGATTCAAAGACGTACAAATAGTCGTCAGCGGTGGACTTGACCCGGAACGAATCAGATATTTTATCGACCAAGGGGCACCCGTGGATATATTCGCTGTTGGCAGCTATATCAGCGATGCCAAACCCATCGACTTCACTGCTGATCTTCACGAAGTAGAGGACAGACCCATCGCCAAAAGAGGCAGGATGCCCGGCATCACTCCCAATCCAAGGCTCAAAAGGGTGATGTAGATATTTGCCGAACAGCTTCCGACAGTGCTGTGCCGGCCTACGTAGTCACGAATACAGGTGCTAGCTTTGCTGCTTGTATGCCCTCTTCAGTTCCTGAACTATCATAGGCAATATCTCACCCGTCTTCCCCTGGATCAAATAGTCTGATACCCCTTCCCGGGTAAGGGGCGTAGGGTCCGCATTTACCTCTATTATCTTCACGTTGCCCTTATGCGCCATGACATCCGAACCTGTGACTTGTCTGCGCCCGTGAAATCTCGCTATCCTGGGCAGACCGGCGAAGGGATAGACCACTGCGGATGTTCCGCAGATAAGCATCAAGTCGCATTCCGAAGCTTCCTTTTCCGATTCCTCCATGACATCCAGCGGTATTGCCTCCTTGAAATGAACCACATCGTATTTCAGGGCGGCCCCACATTTGCAGCGAGGCGGAAGCTCATCCAGGGAGACTTCTTCCCTGGCAAACCTTGAGCCGCAGGAAATGCACCTCAAAACGTGGGTGCTGCCATGATATTCCAGAACCCTGTTGTTCCCCGCTTTCTTATGTAGACCATCAATGTTCTGGGTGATCACGCACTTGAGTATCCCCAGAGCTTCAAGATCGGCCAGTGCATGGTGACCCGGATTGGGCTCGGCTCTCCTGATTTCTTCATAGAATGCCCCGTATGTACCCTGCACTCCCAACATCTCCTCCCAGTACGCCTTGGGGTCATGCAGGAAAAGCTCATACCTTTGATAAGCTTTAGCCTCTGCCTCCTTATCTGTGGTCCAGATCCCCTTCGGTCCCCTGAAGTCAGGTATGCCTGACTCGGTAGACATACCGGCCCCGCTTAATGCAATGGCGTGTTTGCTTTCCGCTAAGTCCTTTGCTGCCCGCTCGATCAGGTCTTCCATTTCTTACCCGGAAATCACCGTTATTGTGACAAAAACTGGCTTACTTTGCCAAGTTTACTATAGCCATGCTCAGGCAGAGCCAACTCCGCCATCTCCAAGAGACATCGCCGGTCCTCGTGTTGACGGCCGAGACGAGCAGCAAGCCCACCTCCACATGTCCGGCAACGTAATACCTGAAACGCGTTTTGACTTCCCTGGGAGAGCCACCAGACATTATGAGTTGGTTCGTCACCATCGTGCCAAACCACTCCATGACGTTGTATAATAAAATGGAGCATGAGAAATGTCAGTAGATTTGCAGGAGCGGATTGAGACACTGGCTCGCTGGATGTTTGACTCCAGGTATTTGGTGGTGTTCACGGGTGCTGGCATAAGTACGGGGTCAGGTTTGCCCGACTTCCGAGGACCCGACGGCATCTGGACACGGCAAGCAAAGGGGCTTCCCTCAAAGGCGAGGCCTTTCGATTCCGCAGAGCCTAACGCGGGACATCTGGCAATCGTTGATTTGCAGAACCTGGGCAAGCTAGCTTTCCTGATCTCACAGAATGTAGACAACCTGCATCTGAGGTCTGGAATCAGGCCAGATTCGTTGGCAGAGCTGCACGGGAACGTGACCAAGCTGAAATGCAGTCGCTGCGAATCAGAAGTGGATAGGTTTCGGGGTTCGGGTACTTGCCCTCTCTGCGGTGGCAAACTGGTCTCCAGCGTGGTTGACTTCGGTCAACCGTTGCCTCGGAAGGCCCTGGAAGCCTCTTACGAACATTCCCGAGAATGCGACCTCTTCCTGGTGGTAGGCTCCAGCCTTGTGGTGACTCCGGCTGCCGATATGCCCAAAGTAGCCCTGCAGGCGGGCGCACATCTGGTGATCATCAATCAAGGTGATACTCCGTTCGACGCAGTCGCTCACTTGAGATTCCGCCAAGCTATAGGCGAAGTCTTGCCGCCAGCGGTGAACCGACTCAAAGAACTAATGAAGGTGTCTTACAAATGACCATTCAGAGAAAACTCTCTCAGCTGCCAAGTTATTCCCAGGAACTGGGTCTGGACTTAGCCAGGGAGCAACACAGGTTCAAGTGGTTCCTGGCTTCGATTCTTTTTGTGGGAGGAACTTCCCCGCAGATAGCCAAAAAGACCTACAGACAATTTGAAAAGGAGGGTATTGTAACTCCTGAAAGCATCATAGAAGCGGGCTGGGATAGGCTGGTAGAGGTATTGGATGCCGGAGGTTATGTTGTCTATGACTTTGCTACGGCCTCCAAGTTGCTGGAAATAGCCTCCAGATTGAAAGAGAAATACGGCTCGCTGGAGAACCTGTATGTCCAGGCAAAAAACGACAAGGACCTGGAGAAGAAGCTGCAGGAATTCAAAGGCGTAGGGCCTACCACTGTAAACACATTCTTAAGAGAGTTGAAGGGTACCTGGGAAAAAGCGAGGCCAAGCCTTTCTCCCGTTGCCAGGGAGGTAGCTTCCAGGCTTGGTCTGGATGAAAACGATTTGGAGCGGCCCCAGGTGGAAGTGGCTCTGGTAAGAATAGGACTTGAATTCTGCAAGAATGGCCAATGCTCGGCCTGCCCTGTCCGAAAAGAATGCTCTAGACCGTCGTAACCGGACAGCAAGCCGAGCAGTCTGGCCCTATATGTATGGTCCGTCCGACACTCCCGATGAATCAGCACCCATCAGAACGACAGGCAAGCTGAATTTTGCTCCGGACTTTCGCGAAAGCTTTGCAATGCACACCCCGACAAACTATAATTCGCTGTTGTGTCCTTCACAAAGAAGCGCCACCTACCTGCCACCTTAGCTGAGATAGCTCACCTGCTAGCTTCCCAAGGAAGGCAAGGCTACATCGTTGGTGGTTTCATTCGTGACTGGCTACTGGGAAGAAAGACGAATGACATAGACATTGCCGTGAGCGGTGCCGCCATAGCCGTAGCTCACGAGGTAGCCAGAGAAATAAGAGGCAAATTTGTGCTTCTTGATGAGGCCAACCAGATAGCTAGAGTCGTTGTAATTGAAGCCAAGCAGCCAAATAAGGAATCCCGTGGCGCAGAGCGACATTTCGATTTCTCCACCTTTTCCCCAGATATCGAATCCGATCTCGCCCGCCGCGACTTCACCATAAATGCCATTGCCCTGGAAGTGAGTCAGTTTGCCACTGGCGACACAACCGTCGCCACGGTATCCCGAGAAATGGCAAGATTCTTTGCTGAAGGGCGCTTTTCCCAGAAACTTGTCGATCCCTTTTCCGGTCAGGAGGATTTGAGAAACAAGATAGTCCGGGCGGTAGGTCAGCAGATATTTGAGTCCGACGCCGCCAGACTTCTACGGGCTGTGAGATTGGCTGCGGAGCTTGATTTTGCTATCGAGCCGGAGACAGAGTCGCTGGTTCGTTCCTCTTCTCAAGCTATAGCTCAGGTCTCAGGGGAGAGAATTAGAGAGGAGCTGCTTCGCTTGCTTGCTTTGCCCGCCGCTGCTAACCATCTCAGGCACTTGGATACATTGGGCTTACTTGTCGCCATAATCCCCGAACTGGCGGAGTGCAAGGGAGTAGAACAACCAACAGTGCACTTCTGGGATGTGTTCGAACACTCTTTACAGACCGTAGCTGCCGTAGAGTTCCTGATCAGGGAAAGCGACTGGGAGTACGGCAATGACGACATGCTCACCAGTGCTCCCTGGTCCCGAGAAATAGCCAGCCACTTGTCGCAGGAAGTCTCCAGTGGAAGCAACCGTAGGGCACTGCTTAAGTTGGGTGCGCTATTACATGATATTGCCAAACCAATGACAAAGTCTGTTGATGATACAGGCAGGGCTAGATTTCTGGGGCACACCAAGCAAGGAGCAACTATGGCCGTGGACATTCTGGAACGGTTGCGGTTTAGCAATCGGGAAATAAGACTGGTGGAAACCCTTGTTTACCATCACCTGCGTCCTGTTCAGATGGCCAACGAAGGATTACCCACCCAACGGGCAGTCTATCGCTACTTTCGGGATACCGGTGACGCTGGCATCGATATTCTGCTCCTGGCGTTGGCCGATTACCTGGCCAGCCGCGGCCCTCTAGCATCTGTGGAAGAATGGAACAGCCATTGCCGGGTGATAAACCATATTTTGGACGAACACAAGAAGCAGCGAACCAAGGTTTTGTTGGTGAAACTTGTTGATGGCCATGATATAATGAATGCCTTTGACCTGGCACCAGGACCGTTGGTTGGCGAACTCCTGGCCGCGGTCAACGAGGCTCATGCCAGCGGTGAGATAAGCACCAGGGAAGAAGCATTAGCGTTGGTTCAAAGACAGCTATCGACAGTGAGCAAACGGCAAACAAAGGCTTCTCAAGAACCTCAGGATCCTGGAGTAGAAACAACCTCCAAAACAAAGGTAGACTGAATTGAGAAGGAGGAACCTTTATTTACTAATCTTTGTCCTTGCTCTGTTCGGCTTCGCCTTATGGTCAATAGCCCCTCTGGATAGGAATGTTTTCGGCAGGGAAGGGCTAAGGCTGGGACTCGACCTTGCCGGCGGCAGCTATCTGGTCTATCAGGCTGATGTCAGCGATGTTGAGCCTGAGAACAGGGATGAGATCATGCGGGGCGTCAAAGGCGTCATAGAAAGGCGCATTGACGCTCTGGGCATAACCGAGGCCGTCATCCAACTACAGAAACAGGCAGAACAATACAACATTGCCATCCAACTGCCCGGTATTGCTGATATCGAAAAGGCTAAGGAGATGGTCGGACGCTTCTCTCTACTCGAATTCAGGGAGCAAGATGAGGAAGGAAACTGGGTTCCCGCTACAGGGACAGTCACAGTCGATGGCGAGGAAAGGGAGCTGATTCTCAGCAGTAGATATTTCAAACAGAACACCTATATCGACGTGGACCAGCTGGGAAGGCCGTTACTGGTGTTCGAGTGGGATGAAACCGGACAGGAACTCTCCA
>CAYSBO010000019.1:0-18205 GCA_964429285.1 uncultured Dehalococcoidales bacterium
GATGCCCCGTTGATGTACTGGTACGCAGTGACTATTCCCGGCCTGTTTATCCTCTTCTTTGTGCTGGGCTGGAATCTTCTTGGGGATGCCTTCAGAGATATTCTCGACCCGAGGTTGGCGAGGCGCTAGGTGAAAGACCTTATCAGGATAAGAGACCTCACAGTCAAGTTCTACACCTACGAGGGCGTTGTCCACGCCATTGATGACCTGGACCTGGACATCAAACAGGGGGAGACGCTGGGGATAGTAGGCGAGACCGGTTCGGGGAAGACGATGACTGCCCTGGCAATCCTCCGCCTTATCCCCTATCCGGGCAAGATAGAATCAGGAAGCATTTCCTTCTTTGACAGAGATCTCAGCCGCGAAATCGAGCTGCTGAAATTGAGCGAGGACAAGATGAGGGCTATTCGCGGCAACAAAATATCCATGGTTTTCCAGGAACCGGGCGCTGCCTTGAACCCTGTCTATACCATCGGAGACCAGATCTCGGAAGTCTTCTTACTTCACCGCCGCAGCGAGCTGGGCCACCGGGCGAAGGAGCGGGTAGAGAACCTGCTTAAGAATGGAGATGGCTTTGCCGCCAGCATCAAGAGGCCCTTCTGGCAATGGCAGCGGAGGCTGTACGGGAAGATAGCGCAGGATTCCGAGTCTATTGAGCCCCGCCTTCTCAGTCACCTGCCGCTGTTCAGACGGCTCCTATGGCGGCTGCGAGAGGAGGCTGAGTTGCTGACAGTTGATATGCTGAAGGATGTAGAAATCCCCGACGCGGTTCGTGTTGCCACCCACCACCCTCACGAACTATCGGGAGGTATGAAACAGCGGGCGGTGATTGCCATGGCACTGGCCTGCTCTCCGGAGCTCCTCATCGCCGATGAGCCGACCACCTCGCTTGATGTTACTATCCAGGCGCAGATGCTGGAACTCTTCCGGCGCATCAAAGTGGAGAAGGGAGCCTCCGTTCTTTTCATTACTCATAACCTGGGTGTGGCATCTGAGGTCTGTGACCGTGTGGCGGTTATGTACGCCGGAAGGGCTTGCGAGGTAGCCAGCGTAGAGGAGCTATTCTCGCACCCGCTACATCCTTATACGAAGGCCTTGCTGGATGCCGTTCCTATGCCGGGGAAGGAACTTCAGACCATTCCCGGGACACTGGCCGACCCGTTGAACCCGCCGCCGGGCTGCCGCTTTCACCCGCGGTGCCCGAGTGCCGGACCGATGTGCGAGCGCGAGTGGCCCAAACTCAAGGAGGTCTCCAGGGACCATTTCGTGGCGTGTCACCTTTGATAGTTTATGGATCGATCTATGAGCTCTTTAGTTGATACCAGAGAATTGAAGAAACACTTCCCAATTGTAGGTGGTGTTCTCAGGAGACCGATAGGAGCAGTTAAAGCGGTGGACGGCGTCAGCCTGACCATCAAGCGGGGGCAGTGGCTGGGACTTGTGGGAGAGTCAGGGTGCGGCAAGACGACGCTGGCCAAGACGATCGTCCGGCTCTTGAAGCCGACGAGCGGCCATATCTACTTTGATGTTCCCGATGAGGTCAAGACAGAAATAGAAGAACTGGAGTCTTTAGGCAAGAAGAATGGTAAGCTGGCCTCTCTTGTAGGCGCGTATGATCTGGCGACCTTCTCCGGCAACAGGGTCCGCCTGTTTCGTCGCCGTGCACAGCTTGTGCACCAGGACCCCTTCACCTCACTGGACCCGCGGATGAAGATAAAGGACATAGTTGCTGAGCCGCTCAAAATACACCGCGTCCTTTCGGGCGAGGCACAGGTGACAATGGTCAAGGAACTCCTGCAGACGGTTGGACTGAGCGCAGGGCAAATAAGTCGCTATCCCCATCAATTCAGCGGCGGGCAGCGGCAGCGCATAGCCATCGCCCGTGCCCTGGCTACGAGGCCGGAGTTTGTCGCCTTCGACGAACCCACGTCCGCCCTGGACGTCTCCGTCCAGGCACAGATCCTCAATCTTTTGAAGGAACTGAAGAGCGAGTTCGGCCTTACCTATCTGTACATCACGCACGAGCTTCTGATTGCAGAGAGTGTCTGCGATTATATCGCCGTGATGTACCTGGGGAAAGTAGTGGAGATGGCAAGGCCGGAGGAAATATTCCACACACCACTTCACCCTTATTCCCGGTCCCTGGTCGCGGCAACGCCGGTTCCTGACCCTACAAGAAGGGTGGGTCGCATCGTCCTTCCCGGCGAAGTACCCAGTCCGGCCAATCCACCGCCGGGCTGCACCTTTCACCCCCGATGTTCGCGGGCGACCCAGGAATGCCGTGAGCTTGAGCCAGCGCTCGAGCCTGTTGGTGACGACCACTACGTTGCCTGCTTTCACGCTTTGTAGTCTACTGAACCCGCCTCGACCGCATTAATCCGACCCATATAACCCGGTGTGTCGCGCCGTTTGTCGACTACTTCAATTCAGTCAATTACTCTGCGTGGATCTTCTATGGCCCGAAGTGTGCGCTAGATCGGTGAGGTGCGGGACTATTTCAGTCCTGGACCAGGCGGCTGAGGTAGCCCTTGTTCCGGGCAAGACGCAGCATCCAGTGCAGAAACAGAAATCCCAGGACAACAAAGATGATGTTCAAAGTGGTTGCCCAGACAATGCTGTCGTACGGTATTATTCCATCGGTTATGGCCGTTCGCATGCCTTCGAATATGTGCCTGGTTGGCAGAATGAATGTCATATCTTGCAGTAGGGGAGGAAATACAGATACCGGATAGTAGACTGCGGAAAATGGCAGAAGTAAGAAGGGAATGAAAAAAGCCAGAATGTCGGCTGACGGTCCAAACCGCACCACCAGTCCGATAGCTACCACACCGATCCCCCACCCAGAAATAAGAACGTTCATGAAAAAGGGGATAAGGTAAAGCCCCATGTCCCAGATGTTGAGAGCGTAGAGCAAAAAAGCGATGGGGGTAATGTAGAAGAAAGCCAGTAGAGTCTGAGCAACCCCTACCAGAGCAAATCCCGTAACCAGTTCACTCAGCTTAATCGGAGAGGCGAAAATATTGATGATATTACGCGACCACACCTCCTCCAGAAAAGAAACACTAAAAGATCGTTGAGAGAGCTCAAACATGGACCAGAAGACGAAGGCGCTGAGAATGAGCAATATGAAGTCCAACTTGGCGTCGCTTGGACTAATGGTCTGTACCCAAAGGGTAATGAATCCCCACAAGAACAACTCGACAGTAATGAAGCCAAAGAGTGCGAAGAGTTTGGGCACACTGCGGCGGATCAGAATTACGTTACGGTAAAATATTCCAGAGACATGCAGGATGTTCATGGTCGTTTACTGAGCGGTTCCTTGTCAATACTGATAAAGTTCTCTTCCAGATCTTCCTGGCCGAAGTAGCTCTTGAGATTATTGGGACTGTCGTCGGCCACAATCTTTCCCCGGGAAAGGAAAATGATTCTATCTGATACCTGTTCTATTTCTCGCATATTGTGCGAGGTCCAGAGAATAGCGCCTCCAGCCTTTCGAACAAGTTTCAGAATCTTAGCCCGGAGTTCTCTAGCGATGGCCGGGTCCAGGGAGGCGGTAGGTTCGTCAAGCAGAAGAAGTCCAGGATTATTTACAAAGGCCTTAGCTATACCGATACGCATTTGCTCGCCTGAAGAAAGTTGACCCACTTTCTTGTCTGCCAACCAGCCAAGGTCAAATTCATCAATGAGGAAGCCCACCCTTTCTCTGTAATTACGGACTCCGTAAAGAAGCGAATATACCTTCAGTGCTTCCCTGGTAGTAAGATTGTAGGGAAGAACAGAATAGGGAGCGGTGAAATTCATCATAGAGAGCAATTCTTCGCGATGGTCTTTGAGAGTCTTTCCGAAAATCTCGATATCGCCGCTGGTGGGAGAGACCAGGGTAAGCAGCATTTGAATGGTGGTGGTCTTTCCCGCTCCGTTGGGGCCGAGCAAACTGACGATCTCACCCTCCTTTACTTCGAAGGAAATGCGATTCACCGCCGTAAGGCCATTGTATTGCTTGGTGAGATTCGCGACCCGCAATATGGTGGTCATAGCAATGCCCATAACTTATAATCGAAAACGAAGGAAATTGCAATTTCTTAGTGGTGGCGGCTTTGTTCGCCCCTGATTTTTCGGAGGACGTTAGGTTATGCTATACTTCGCAGGTTGTATCGCTGACATATTGGAGGGAAGAGCAATGATTGTAAAGATGCTGGTGGTTGGCCCTTTTGCCTCTAACTGCTACGTAGTTGGTTCATCGTCTACGAAGGAAGGAATGATCATCGATCCCGGTGCCGAACCCGAGAGCATTTTGAGAACGGTTCAGCAAGAGGGATTGTCTATATCCTTGATCGTGGCCACCCATGCTCATATGGACCACGTTGACGCCCTTCAAGCGGTCAAAGAGCGGACCAATGCCCAGTTTGCCCTTCACGAGGCAGAGAAGGAATTATTGTCCGGCGGTGGTATGCGTATGATGCAATCACTGGGTCTTTCTCCCTATCAATCAACCCCGGAACCGGACAGGCTACTCAAGGACGGTGACCGCATAGATGTGGGCGACTTACACTTTGAAGTCCTCCACACACCGGGACACAGTCCCGGTGGAATCTGCCTTTCGGGACATGGAGTGGTGTTTAGCGGTGATGCCCTATTTAATTTCGGTATCGGCAGGACCGACTTCCCCGGGGGCAGCTACGAGCGCCTGATGAAGGGCATCCATGAGAAACTAATGGTGCTGCCCGATGACACCATTGTCTATCCCGGGCACGGACCAGCTACCACTATTGGGGACGAACGCAGGGGTAATCCCTTCCTCCGCTGATTAATGATACCAGGCGTTGCGGGCGTTAACCCGCGGGTTCGCGCCAAGGATACATCCAATAACGCTTTGCTGCGGGGAGACTATACTCCTACGATACTTATGCTGGATCAAGTACGATGGAAATATCGCCGGCAGCGAGCAGAGGAATTGCCCGTTAGCCTTGATACAGGAATGTGGGTTGGGGATAACTCTGGCTCAAAGTCTCCAGCAAGACTATGTCCTGGGCGCTCAAGCCCCACAACCTGGCCTGGATAGCATCGGCAAACCCCAGCAGCGACCAGAGTGTCAGTCCAGGTCGTTCATAATACTCCACTACATAACGTTCGAGACCGGCCAGCTCTGCTGTCAAGTTCAGAGCTGCATCCAGGTCGCCTAGCTCATCAACCAGTCCCAGCTTCCTGGCTTTGGCACCGGAATACAGCTGTCCGGTAGCCAAATCTCTGACGTCATCAGTGCTCAGCCCCCTTCCTTCGGCTACCACCTGGATGAAGTGCTCGTAGTACTCGTCGACCATTTCCTGCAGGATTTCCTCCTCCTCCGGCGTCAGTTCCCTTAATCCACGGTACATATCCTTATACTTGCCGCCCTTGAAGGTCTGTATCTCGATACCCAGTTTGTCGTAGAGTCCCTCGATGTTCGGTATTTGAGAGATGACCCCAATACTGCCGGTCTGCGCAGTGGGGAGGATGACAATCATGTCTGCTCCGGTTGAGATGTAGTACCCGCCTGAGGCGGCCATATTATCTATGCTTACTACGATAGGCTTCTCCTCCGCGACTCTTTCTATCTCATTGAGGATCTCTTGACTGGCGGGTACTGTTCCACCGGGGCTATCTATACGCAGGATAATCGCCTTGACCGCCGCATCTCTCTCCGCTGTTCCCAGATATGCTCTCACCAGCTCGGGCGTGATGGTCGAGCCGAGGAACCTTGAGCCCTCCTGGGAACCGATGGTCCCGCTGAGCGGGATGACGGCTATCTTGCCTGCTGCCGGTCTTCCTATAGGTCTCACGATAACCAGGACTACTATCGCCACAACTGCCAGTGCCGCCAAAGTAATAATGATTGCTTTCTTCTTTTTCATTTGTTCACTTCCCTGATGCGTCCTTAGTCCTGCTTAGTATTATACCAACTTGCATTTCTGTATGCAGAAGGAGGGACACAATGCTTCAAAGGACGGAGACGAGGCCTACCTATCTTGGCCTTCGGTGATTGGCGTAAGGCTATCGAGATAACCCTGGAGGATTAATGCTGCTGCTATGGAGTCCGTTCTGCCTTTATCCTGCAAGCTCTTATTTCTGGCTCCTGTTTTTCTCTTGGAGCGTAGTCTGTTTCCTTTGCCGGCGGCGTCTCTCTTCAAGCGCTCCGCGGCTCGGGTGGAGAAGCGCTCATCCCATAGTCGTATCTCCAGCTGATTGAGGTTGGTTTGCTTCGCGCGCAACGACAATCTGTCAGCGAAGGCTGTTACCTTCCTGGCCTGTTCTCCGAGCTGACCGTTTAGGTGGCGAGGCAAGCCAACTACTATGCACTGAGCCTCATATCGCTCCACAACCTCGAGAATCTGACCTATGAGCAAATCTTCCTCTTCACTGGCGAGCACCGTCAAGGGCATGGCAAAAGTCCCCTGGGGATCACTTATTGCCACTCCAGTCCTGTTGTCTCCGACATCCAGGCCTACGCTACGCATTCTTACACATTTCCCTTGACCCGCTTCCCTTCGAGTGAGGAAAGCGGGGCTTATCAATCTTTGCCCTGAGAGGAAGCAGAAATCTGGCTGGCTACGATGTTCTTGACTGATTGCAAGGCTTCGTCAATCCTGGCAGCGTCTTTTCCGCCGGCCTGGGCCATGGCGGGCTTACCGCCGCCCCCTCCACCGGTAGCTTTGGCGGCTTGATTAATAATCTGGCCGGCATGGAAACCTCTCGTTATCAGGTCGGGAGTCACCATGGCCAGGAAGTTGGGCTTGCCGTCATATACTGTAGCCAGAACCACTATGCCGCTCCTTAGTCGGTCGCGCAGTATGTCGCCCGTTTCCCGGAGGACAGGCATGGTCAATGACGGTACCCTGGCGGCCAGAACCGTCACGCCGCTAACCTCCTCTGTTTGCCCGAGTAAATCATCCGCGATTCTATGTGAGAGCTCCCTTTCCAGCGAAAGAGCTCTCTTGCGTTCTGCTTCCAGCTCGCTGATAATGGTTTTGACCTTGCCAGGGGCCTCATCAAGCGTACTTTCCACTTCTTCGGCTACGCTCTGCAAAGTGGTTAAGCGAGATTCGACGAGAGCTTCAGCTTTCCTCCCGGTTACCGCTTCAATACGATGGAGGCCGGTGCCAATGCTGCTTTCACTCGTTATCAGGAATATGCCGATTTCTCCGGTTGACCGCACATGAGTGCCACCGCAGAGCTCCTTGCTTATTGGTGGCTCGCCGATTTCCAGCATCCGAACTTCTTCTCCGTACTTCTCTTCAAATAGGGCGATGGCACCCTCAGCAATGGCCTGGTTGTAGGGCACTACCTTTGCTTCTGCCTTCAGATCCTGGCGTATCCATTCATTAACCTCCCTCTGAAGTTCTCTAAGCTGCTCCTCAGTTATGGCAGCCAGGTAAGAGAAATCGAATCTGAATCTCTGGGGCTCCACCAACGAGCCTTTTTGATAAACGCGGCTGCCGAGAATCTGCCTCAAAGCAGCCTGAAGGAGGTGGGTAGCAGTGTGGTTGCGGGCGATATCCAGGCGGCGGCGCATATCCACCTTAGCCTCGATTTCATCACCGATAGATATACTCCCTTCAACTACCTTCCCCCGATGTATTATCGTGTCCGAAGAAGTTCGAAGGGTATCTAAAATGATTGCTTTTCCCTTTGAGCCGTTGATTTCTCCCGTATCACCTACCTGTCCTCCCATCTCCCCGTAGAAAGGAGTCTTCTCTACTATCAGATTAATATCATCTCCCTGGGAAGCGGTTTCTACGGACTTTTGTTTCACAGTCAACTGAATGACCCTGGATTGACAGGAGGTCGCCTCGTAGCCTACAAACTGCGTGCTGGTAACGACCTCTGGTCCATGGGTTTCTGCCGCTGCCGCTGCTGGCCCGGGTTTCACCGCCACCCCCCTGCCCCTTTCCCGCTGCTTCTCCATCTCAGCCCGGAATCCTTCCCAATCTATGGACAGACTTTTGTCCCGGGCAATCTCGGCAGTTAGCTCCAGGGGGAATCCATAGGTATCATAGAGTCTGAACACTTCCTCACCTGCCAGGCCCTCTCTTCCTTGAGCCGAAGCCTGGTCGATGAGTCTCTCCACCAGGTTAAGCCCACTATCCAGGGTGGTAATGAACTTCTCCTCCTCAGCTCTGACTATTTCACTAATCAGCCCTTGACTGGCCGCGAGTTCAGGATATATGTGGCTCATGGTATTGACAACGACTTCAGCCATGTCATCAAGGAAGGGATCCGTGAATCCCAGCTTCCTGCCGAAGAGCGAAGCCCGCCTGAGTATTCGCCGCAGAACATACCCCCGGCCTTCGTTGGAAGGCATTATGCCATCGGCGATGAGAAATGCCACGCCGCGAGAGTGCTCGCCGATGATTCTGATGGCCCGGTCGGTGTCCTGCTCCTGTCCGTATTGTCTCCCGGACAAGCGGCAAACGCGGTCTACCAAAGGGGAAAACAAGTCCGTTTCATAAGGGGAGGGCTTACCCTGGACCGCGGCCAGAGCTCTCTCCAGTCCCATTCCGGTGTCAATATTCGGTTTGGGCAGCAGCGTGCGTTGTCCGCTCAGGTCCTGATTGTATTGGGTGAATACCAGGTTCCACACTTCAGAGAAGCGACCACAGTCGCAATTAGGCCCGCATTCGGCTTTGCCGCAGCCTAAGTCTTCACCCAGGTCATAATGAATTTCGCTGCATGGCCCGCAGGGGCCGGAGTCGCCGACCGGGCCCCAGAAGTTGTCCTCTTCGCCGAATCGCAATATCTTCTCAGGGGAGACGCCAACGTCGCGCCAGCAGGCAAGGGCCTCGTCATCGTCAAGGTATATGGTTACCCAGAGGCGTTCCTCAGGAAGTTTCAGATACCCGGTAACAAATTCCCAGGCCCATAGAATAGCCTCTTTCTTGAAATAATCACCCACACTGAAATTCCCCAGCATCTCGAAGAAGGTAAGGTGTTTACTGTCTCCCACTGAGTCTATGTCAGTGGTACGGAAACACTTCTGACAGGAGGCTAGTCGTGGCCCTGGTGGGGGTTCCAGCCCCAGAAAATATGGTTTGATCTGTACCATGCCGGCGGTGGTCAACAACAAAGTGGGGTCCTTGTGAGGCACCAGGGAGGAGCTAGGGATAACCATGTGGCCCCTATCCTGGAAGAAGCTCAGAAAGGCTTGTCTAAGTTCGTCACCAGTCAATTGTCAATTACCTTCTTGATTTTAGAAGGTGTCATCTATAATGTCAATCAGACCGTACCGTGGGGAACAACGCAGGAAGATGATGCTGAGGAATAGTAATGCTGTCCGGCGCTATACTATGGGAGAACTCATCGGGCCGGGACCAGCCGGGAATTCAACTATTTCCCTTTCTTCACGTAATCAGGGCACCAGGTGGCATTGGGGCGCTCCGGGTGATGACAAGCGCCTCTCCAGTTCCATTTGCAGCGGTCGCACAGGAAAATGTTCATGCCAAGACTCTTTTTGAGCCCGAGTTTGAGTTTGTCTATCCAGTTGGGACTGCTTCGCTTTTTCACGTGGCTTGAACCAGCGGTCGCGGCTCTAGAACTGCTTACATTTCCTTGGACAAAGTGGCTAAGAATTCAGCGTTATCCTTGGTCTTAGCTAGCCTTTCCAGTATTCTTTGCGTGACCTCGCCATGATTGGGGGAATCGCTACTTATCATGCTGGCTACACGCCTGAGCAGCCATATCTGTTTCAGGGTATTCTCATCCAGCAAAAGCTCTTCCCTCCTTGTGCTGCTGGGGAGAATATCTATGGCCGGGAATATTCTCCTCTCAGCCAATTTTCTATCCAGGTGGAGCTCCATGTTGCCCGTCCCTTTAAACTCTTCATATATGAGTTCGTCCATGCGGCTGCCGGTATCCACGAGACAGGTAGCGATGATGGTTAGACTCCCGCCTTCGTCGGTGTTGCGGGCTGTGCCGAAGAACCGCTTAGGGGGATGGAGGGCTACCGAATCCACACCGCCGGACAGGGTACGCCCGCTGGCGGGCAGCGCCAAGTTGTAGGCTCTGGTAAGCCTCGTAATGCCGTCAAGGAGTATGACGACATCTTTGCCCATTTCCAGTAGCCTCTTGGCTCTCTCTAGGGCCAATTCCGCTACTCGAGTCTGGCTCTCCACCGGTTCATCGAAAGTGGCGGCGATAACCTCGGCCTCAACCGACTTCTTCATATCAGTGACTTCTTCGGGCCTTTCTCCGATAAGGCAAACCATAAGGTGAATGTCACCGTAGTTAGTAGTTATGGCATTGGCAATTTTCTGAAGAAGCACAGTCTTGCCCGCCTTGGGCGGTGATACAATCAGCCCTCTCTGTCCCCGGCCTATGGGAGCCACAAGGTTGATCAAACGGGTGGATAGTTCATCTGATGTTGTTTCCAGATTGATGAGCTTGTTAGGGAAGGTGGGCGTCAGCGAACCAAAACTGCCGCGGGATCTTGCCAGTTCGGGGTCAAGTCCGTTGATACTCTCCACACGAAGCAGGCCATAGTATTTTTCGCTTTCTTTGGGAGGTCTAGCCTGGCCATAAACTGCGTCGCCGTCTCTCAGATTGAAACGACGGATCTGAGAATTCGACACATAGACATCATTAGCACCGCGCCGGAAAGTATCCTGTCGCAGGAAGCCGTAGCCCTCACTGATTATCTCCAAGATGCCCGTTACAAACACGTTTCCCTGCTCCTGTGCTTCTGCCTGCAGGATACGGTGGACGAGCTCGGTCTTCTTCAAAGCGGAACAGCCGGGGATGCCGTACTCCTTGGCCATTGCCTCCAATTCGTCCCGGTTTCTGGTTTCAAGTTCTGCCATGGTTGCCATAATAGCCTCTTTCTAGATCCCTATCTGTTTTGTACTATTTATACCTGTCACTTGTTGGTGCCTCTTACAATAGTTCGTCTGTCGCCATAACCTTCTTCCAGTCATCTCTGAACCGCTTAATACCAATATCTGTCAAGGGATGGTTTATCATTTGCAGCAGCACCTGATAGGGGACGGTGGCGATATGCGCCCCAATTCCAGCTGCCGTTAAGCAATGTTGGGGATGTCTGATGCTGGCAGCCATGACCTGGGTGGGTAGTTGATAGTAGTCCAGGTATTCCACAATATCAGCTACCACTTTCATACCGTCTTCCCCGATATCATCCAGTCTGCCCACGAAAGGGCTGACAAAAGTCGCTCCTGCTGCTGCCCCCAGCATAGCCTGATTCAGGGTGAAGCACAAAGTGAAATTCACCTTTATGTTTTCCTTGGCCAACACTGAAGTGGCTTCCACTCCTGCAAGGCTAGCTGGTATCTTAACCACGATATTCTGTGCCCATTTGGCTATCTCTCTGCCCTCGGCCACCATGGTTTGCGCATCCTGGCCCAGTACCTCGGTAGATACCGGTCCAGGAACGATGGAGCAGATTTCCTGCACTAGCTTGCGGTAGTCAACCTTACCTTCTCTCGACACAAGACTGGGGTTAGTAGTTACCCCTGTAACCACTCCCAGTCTCACCCCATGGCGAATATGCTCTATGTTGGCAGTATCCAGAAATATCTTCATCTTCTTAGTTTAGCGGCAAGCTTGCCTGAGCTCCTTCGATAAGGGTTTCCTTGGCTGCCCCGATAAATCCCAGAAACAGGGGGTGTGGGGAATCGGGGCGGGATTTGAATTCAGGGTGAAACTGGCAGGCAAGCATCCAGGGATGAGTTCGTAGTTCAGCAATTTCCACTAACCTGCCATCAGGGGACAGGCCAGAGGCTATAAAGCCGGCTTCTTCCAGTGGCTGGCGGAAATGGTTGTTGAATTCATAACGGTGGCGATGCCTTTCGTACACTACTTCGGTGCCATAGGTGCGAGCTGCTGTGGTGCCTGAAACCAGATGGCAGGGATAGGTCCCAAGCCTCATGGTGCCTCCCTTTTGCTCTACGCTATGCTGTTCAGGTAAAAGGTCGATAACAGGATAGGAACTGCCGGCATCAAACTCGGTGGAATTCACGTTGTCGGTACCGAGAACATGACGGCCGAATTCGATGACCATAGTGTGCATTCCCAAGCACAAGCCCAAGTAAGGGACCTGTCTTTCTCGAGCAAACCTGGCAGCTTCTGTCATGCCTTCAACTCCTCGGTAACCAAAGCCACCGGGAACGATTATGCCCTGGACTTGCTCCAGTTTGTCAATGGACATCCCATCCAATTGCTCTGAATCCAACCATTCTATTTTCACGTCGCGATTGTGGGCCAGCGCCGCGTGACACAACGCCTCCCGGACGGAATAATAAGCGTCCCGGAGTTCGACATACTTGCCTACCAACCCGATGATTACAGGCTCTTTGGGAGCCTTAAGCCTGGCCACCATGTCTCGCCACTCCTCCAGGTTGCTTACCCGAGTGCCTAGTCCCAATCGGCGAGCAATGAACCCGCCCAGTCCGGCATCCTCAAGCAGGAGAGGTACTTCGTAGATAGTCTCACTGGTAACCAGAGGGATAACTGCCTCTCTATCTACATCGCAGAATAACGATATTTTGTCCTTTATCCCTTCAGCTATTTCACTGTCGCTGCGACACAGTATAACGTCAGGCTGAATACCAATTCTCCTTAGCTCGTTGACACTGTGTTGTGTGGGCTTGGTCTTTAGCTCATCGGTGGCAGCGATGTGTGGCAAGAAAGTGACGTGGATATATAGTACATTGTCCCGGCCCTCGTCCTTTCTCATTTGCCTTATGGCTTCAAGAAAGGGTTGTCCTTCAATATCTCCCACAGTGCCGCCAACTTCAACGATAATTACCTCAGCCTGCGATATTTCGGCTACCTTCCTTATACTCCTCTTTATTTCGTTGGTCACATGAGGAACCACCTGGATCGTACCTCCCAGGAAATCCCCTCGCCTTTCTTGAGCAATCACCGCAGAGTAGACTTGACCTGAAGTGACGTTGGATGCTTGAGTCAGTTCCACTCCAATAAACCTTTCATAGTGTCCCAGATCCAGGTCAGTTTCGGCACCGTCTTGGGTAACAAACACTTCGCCGTGCTGGTAAGGGGACATTGTCCCCGGGTCGACGTTCAGGTAAGGGTCAAGTTTCTGCACAGAGACAGGTATGCCGCGGCTCTTTAGTATTTTGCCTATAGAGGCTACTGAGACTCCCTTACCTACAGAACTGACTACGCCACCAGTTATGAAAATGTACTTAGTCACTGTCCACTAAAAGAACATAAGGAAAGCCGAATCTTATAAACTGACCTTAGGACGCGAAGCAAACCGAAAATTCATCTTCATTATAAAAAGTCCAAGTCAAGGTTGTCAAGTCGGGCTGAGATGTTGCATCTTACTACATTTAGTGGTAGAATGCTTCCATACCACAATTGCTAGGGAGAATTTATGCACTGTGCTTACTGCGGCAGCCAGGAACTAAGGGTGATAGACTCCCGAAGTCTGGACGAAATGGTAAGACGCCGCAGGAAATGCCTGGCTTGTGGTGCTCGTTTTACTACCTACGAACGCACACAGCCACATCACATGTTTGTCATTAAGAGGGACGGAAGACGGGAGGAATTCAGCAGGGACAAGCTTTTTCTGGGTATCCGCAAGGCTTGCGAAAAACGTCCTCTTCCCACGGGCGCCATTGATAAGTTCGTGGAGACCATTGAAGCTGAGCTGTACAAGGTGGGCAAAAGCGAGGTCTCCAGTTCCTATATTGGTGACCTTGTCATGGAAGGTTTGAGGGTGTTGGACCATATTGCATACATTCGCTTTGCCAGTGTCTATCGAGAATTTGCCGATATCGGGGATCTGAAACAAGAAGTAGACAGCCTGGCCGCACATGGACAACTAACGCCGGCAAATCAGCTACCGCTTCCCTCTGCTGAGGCGGTGAATTCCCTACTTGCGCGGAAGAAAAGGTAAGATGCCCAAGACCCGTCGTAAAGAGAAACAGAGAGTTATTGGTCGGGACAAAGTAGCTCGAGCGGTGTTCGCGGCTGCCGATTCTATGGGTATAAGTGACAGGAAATTGTTGGAGAAGTTCACGGAGCAGGTGAGCCAGCGCTTGGAGGTGGCTCAGCCATTACCGGGCATGGAGGAGCTTGTCCCGCGACAGACCACGCGCGCTGTGTCCGCTTCCGAAATTCGGGCCATGGTCCAGGAGATCGTAACTGCGGATGAATTCTCTCCCCAGGCCAGGAGCCAGGTCATTTCTGGAATCAAACTGAGCGACAATGCCTTGAGGGTTCTGGAACGAAGGTATTTGGCAAAAGACGGGGAAGGGAATATTATCGAAACTCCACAGGAGCTGTTTTGGCGAGTTGCCAGGTGCATTGCCTCAGCCGAGCTTCACTATGATGACAAAGCAGACGTTTCCTTTTGGGAAGAGACGTTCTATCAGCTGATGGCAAACCTGGATTTCCTACCCAACTCTCCCACCCTAATGAATGCCGGTCACGAACTAGGACAGTTGTCGGCGTGCTTCGTCTTACCAATCGAAGACTCCATGGAGTCTATTTTCGATGCAGTCAAATACACTGCTTTGATTCACAAGAGTGGGGGAGGGACGGGTTTTTCCTTTTCTCGGCTCAGACCGACGAGTGATAGGGTGGGGTCGACGGGCGGCATTGCCAGTGGCCCCGTCTCTTTCATGCGAGCCTTTGATGTCACCACCGATGTCATAAAGCAGGGCGGCATGCGCCGCGGAGCTAATATGGCCATCCTTAACGTTGAACATCCCGATATCTTGAAGTTCATCGAGGCTAAGGAAGACTCAGAGGCTCTAACCAATTTCAACCTTTCTGTGGCTGTGACGGACCAGTTTATGCAAGCGGTGGAAGAAGGCACCGATTACAATTTGGTCAGCCCGCGGACTGGCGAGGTGACTGATAAGCTCAATGCAAGAGAGGTGTTTGACAGAATAGTTGATATGGCCTGGCGTACGGGGGACCCGGGCATAGTGTTCATTGATGAGATAAACAGACATAACCCTACGCCCAAATTGGGCAAAATAGAAAGCACCAACCCCTGTGGCGAACAACCGCTGCTTCCCTTTGAATCCTGCAATTTGGGTTCCATAAACTTGTCCAAGATGGTGGCGGACAAAGATGGCCAGCCATGCGTTGACTATGAAAAGCTATCTCAAACAGTCAAGCTGGCGGTGCGTTTCCTCGATAACGTTATCGAGGTAAATCAATTTCCACTGCCAGAGATCAAGCAGATGACAGGAACTACAAGAAAGATAGGTTTAGGGGTGATGGGTTTTGCGGACATGCTAATTCAACTTGGCGTCCCTTATGATAGTGAACAAGGGCTTGCTGCGGCTGAGGAAATTGCCCGTTTCATATCTGAAGAGGCAGATAGGGCCTCCGTAGAGCTAGGCCAGGAACGGGGAGTTTTTCCCGCTTTCGAGGGAAGCATTTACGATACACCGGGGGGTCCTCATTTTCGAAACGGCTCTCGGACTACCATTGCTCCCACTGGTAGTCTGAGCATAATCGCCAATTGTTCCAGTGGCATTGAGCCATTATTCGCCTTGAGCTACGTGCGTCACATCCTGGAAGGCGAAGAATTCGTAGAAGTGAACCCATATTTCGAAGAGACTGCCAAGAACGGGGGCTTCTATTCCAGCGACCTAATGAAGCAGCTAGCCGAAGGAAAGAGGCTGAAGGATGTAGAAGAAGTTCCCGAAGAGGTGAAGAAACTATTCATCACCGCCCATGACATAGCTCCCGAGTGGCATGTTAAGATGCAGGCGGCATTTCAGAAATCTACTGATAGCGCTGTATCCAAGACTGTCAATTTCCCTCACGAGGCAACGCCCGAGGATGTAGCCAAGGTGTATATGCTGGCTTACCGGGAAGGCCTGAAGGGGATAACTATCTACCGCGATAGGAGTCGGGACAGTCAGGTACTGACAGTGGGGGAGGCGACAAGAAAGGGTGAAGCTAAGCTAGCTCCCAGGAAGAGGCCCAAAGTAACCAGGGGTGTAACCGAAAGAGTAAACACCGGGTGTGGCTACATTTATGTGACGGTCAATTTCGATAGTGAGGGAATATCCGAAGTCTTTTCTACCCTGGGAAAGGCCGGAGGTTGTGCCGCTGCACAGCTCGAGGCCATCAGCCGCCTTACATCCCTGGCTCTAAGGTCTGGAATAGACATAGACTCTATTGTGAAGCATCTGCGGGGCATTAGATGTCCTTCTATTGCGTGGGAACAGGGACATGCTGTTTTGTCCTGTGCTGATGCTATCGCTAGTGTGCTAGAGAAATATTTTGGGGAAAGAGTTGCCTCTGGCGAGGATAGTACCGTGCCCGATACCCATTCCACAAACCCTGGAATGGGCAATAGCTGGGTGGGTCAATGCCCCGATTGTGGTGGCTCTCTGATTTACCAGGAAGGGTGCAATATTTGCCTGGATTGTGGCTTCACCAAATGCGGATAGAGTGGAGGAAACGTGGGTAGTTCGAGAGGTAGTTACTATTCAGCTCTCAGGCGGATAAATAAAGTCGCCAATTCAGGTTTAGGATTAAGAAAAGTCTGTAATTCCGTAGCTAAAACCACCGCGAAGGCAGTACAGGCAAATGGCTGCCGCATTTTGTCCCTCAATTCCCACAAGGAATACTTGATCACCCTGGGTTCTCATGGACTAAGTGACCTTTACTTAAGAAAAAGCGCTCTCGATGCTCATAAGAGCCTTCCGGATATCCTCGAAGGGAAAGTGGTATACATTGCTGACGCCACTAAAGATGAGAGGGTTCAACATCCCCAAGCTGCGCAGGCCCAGGGAATATCTTCTATACTCGGCGTCCCTATACTGAGGAAAGGGGAAGCTACCGGAGAGATTCGAATTTATACTCGCGAACCTCGCCAGTTCTCCGAGGCTGATAAGAGTTTTCTCCTAAGCGTTGCCGATACGTGTGCTATCCTCGTTGAGAGAGCAGAACTTTATCAATTGCTGGAGCAAGGTTATGGCGGAAGTAAGAGACGAAAGAAGCAGTCTCAAGAACTGGTAGTGCCTGCTACTACGTTAAGGCCGACCAGCTTCGCTCATTCCAGCGAGGAGGATTTTTCCAAACTATTGGACTTCTATTGCATTGAATGGCTTTATGAGCCTCGTTCCTTTCCGCTGAGGTGGGAAGGGGACAAAATAGCGGAGATGTTCACTCCCGATTTCTACTTACCTGAGTTAGACCTTTATGTTGAGCTCACCACGTTGAAACAGAATCTGATTACGGAGAAGAATCGCAAGCTGCGGCAGCTGAAGGAACTGTACCCTGAAGTCAATATCAGGCTGCTGACCAAAAGTGATTTTCTGAAGCTGCTGGCCAAATATGGTTACGGACCATTGGGCGAAGCAAAAGTAGAGGGTGTGGACCGGGTCCTGTACAATCATGCCCGAATCCAACGGAGGGTTCGGACTTTAGCCAGGCACATTTCCCGGGATTATGCCGGGCAACGACTGGTGCTTGTAGGCATCTTGAAGGGGGTTGTCTGCTTTATGGCTGACCTCATGCAGCAGCTTGCCCTTCCGGTTACCCTGGACTTCATGGCTATCTCATACTACGGGGGTGATGGTCAGGTAGTTGGAATAACCAGGGACCTCGATAGCAGCATAACGGGGCAACATGTGTTGATGGTTGAAGACATTGTAGATACTGGCATGACGCTGAACTACATCCTCGGCCATCTCTCAGCTCACAACCCTGCCAGTCTTCGTGTTTGTACCCTGCTTGATAAGAGAGCGCGGCGATTGGTAGATGTCCCTCTTGATTACGTAGGTTTTGAGATTCCCGACGAGTTTGTGGTGGGTTATGGATTGGACTACAAGGGGGAATACCGTAATTTGCCCTTTATCGGGATCCTCCGACCCGAGCTGTTCAAGGAAGAAGACCTACAGCAAAACCAAGCTTAGTTCTGTTGTTCGTGGCGATTACCACTGGTTTGCGCGGGGGCAAGGGCACGAAGAATTGTCCCAAGTAACTTCCCTCTTCTTGGCTCGCCTCCCAACTATCTTTCGGCTTCCGCTTACCTTGCGCTGAGCCTCTTACAGCCTGACGCCTTTCAGCTTCGGCTTACTTGATGGCTAGCTCCTCACTTGCCAAGTTCTTGTTCGGTTACTTGGGACACAATTATGCTAGCACACTTTGTTAGCCCTGTCAAGGGGGTGTGCTGGCTGACCACATGGGTAACACTGGGCTGCGTATTCTGGCGAGTTGTTTC
>CAYSBO010000020.1:0-16735 GCA_964429285.1 uncultured Dehalococcoidales bacterium
TGATAGCCCTCTCCAACCTCAACAACCCGATACGGAATTGTTTCTGTATCAGGAAACCCACCGCCTGAGCCCTTCGATTGCCCAAATGGTCAATATCATCAGGGGCCTCCCTGCCGATGTTTACCGCAATAATACGGCGGACTATTTGCACCAAGTCTTCGGGCGTTAAGCTCGTACAATCCCCAGCGACATTAAGACCCAATTTCTTGTTAAGCTTGTAGCGACCAACTTTGCCCAGGCTATAGCGGCGAGGATTGAACAGGAAATTATTCAACAAGGCCTGAGCACTGCTGAGGCTGGGGGCTTCGCCGGAGGATAGCTTTCTATAAATATCAAATAGGGCATCAGCCTTGTTTCTAATCAAAGGGTCTCGCTCCATCGTGGCCCGGATGAAGGCATGCTCCGGCGCGTTGTCTACATCCTGAAAAAGCGAAAATAGATCTTCATCGCTTTCATAGCCTATGGCGCGCAGCAAACTAGTAACCGGTATCTTTCGTTTGCCACTCACTTTGACCGAAATTACATCTCGATTAGAAGTGTCAAAATCAAGCCATGCCCCATGCTCAGCAACAAGCTTAGCAAAACCCAACTCCCGCCCGCTGGAAGCATCCCTGTCCAGGGTGAAGTAGACGCCGGGAAAGCGAGTCAATTGGTTGACTACTACCCGCTCTACTCCAGTTATGATGAAGGTACCGCTATCCGTCATTAATGGAAAATCACTGAAAAACAACTCCTGCTGGCTAAATTCGCCCGTCTCCTTGATTACCAGACGAGCAGTGACATAGATGGGCGAAGAATAAGTCAAACCGCGTTCAAGGCACTCAGGAATAGAGTGTTGGGGCTCTCGAAACTCATAGTCAACAAAATGCAGTTCGAGCCTGGTGTTGGTATAGTCTTGAATTGGCGAGATTTCCTCAAACAGCTCCTTCAAACCCTCTTCCTGGAACCAACGAAAAGAGTTGAGCTGAACCTGAATAAGATCAGGTATTTCCAAAGTCTCGCGCAAATTAGCAAACGACTTCAGCAATTCGCGTTTAAGCATAGAAAAAATGGTCCTGGCTCTTCATCTTCAAAACAGTATCTTGGAGACACTATGCGGGAAGAATTAGAGTGCTAAGAGTACAAGAGAGCCAAAGCATAACACAAACAGAACAGTATAACAACACCTTCTAATTTTGTCAAGCGAATGTGCTCTCTGTACCTCGCCGATACCTCCTCCTCTCTGTTATTTTGTTGACGGAGCTCAAAGAATTCCTCTGGAGTAAGGTATCCATATATGTAGCGAGGTTAAGGCTCATTATATACTATTTCCCCCTCCAGCACAAGTTCAGCTCTGCTATCCCAAAGCATACGTCCTTTGCCCGTAGAATTACCCCTGCCTCCTTGACTTCATAAATTTCCGCGCCTTCCCCTGCTTAGGTCGCGGCCTGTGGTTCATTCTGACAAGCATATTGACTGGCAAGAGCCTGTCCTCGCTTCCTACTTTGGTGACAAATTTTTGCCACGATGTTACTAATCTATCTCGACTGCGTCAACCGTATAAATACGCCGGCGATACCTTGACAAGTAGCGCTCCTATACTTATCATAGTAAATGAAATAAGCTAATTGGAGGCGCTAGAAATGACTGAGAGAAAAGCAGGGCAACCTTACACCGCGGAGGAGATACTCTCTTTCGACCGCATCAAGAGGGCTATGACAACTAGGGTCTTGGACAGGATAGAAGACTTATGGGAGGGTAAACAGCCGTTAGGCGCCGAGCAAATGAATGAAGTGATCGAAGATGAGTGGCAAAGAGTGAAGGAGGCAGTCAGATCGTCGCCAGCGGCACGCGATGCCTTCCGTAAGTATTTGGAACGCACCATCTCCGAACAAATAGATAAGCTGATGAAAGAGGACAAGGCTGAGCTCGAGTCACTAGGAGTTGTAGAGAAGAGTCTATAAATTGGCTTCACAAGACAAAGCAGGTCCGGTTGGACAGGCGAACGGGGACCCGAAGCTAGGGCAGCTGGTTAAGCGCCTCGACATGCTGGATGATAGGTTGGACAACATGGACTCTGTTGTAACCTCGCTTGTGGAAAGAGTGATGGCAAGGCCCCTTACAATGGAGGTAACCTGCCCCAGTTGTGGTCAGACTATAGAGATCAATGTCACTAGTGGTGTAAGGCTGCGCGGTAAAGAATAGCCACAGTAAGCATAGTATTTCTCTCAATGTTTGATTTCTAAGCCCCCTGATGAGCAGCAATCTTCGATTTCTGTCATACTTTCAAAGGTTTGCTCTACTAAGTCATGTTTGCTACAATCGCGCAACGGGCGGTTAGCTCAGTGGTTAGAGCGCTGCGTTGACATCGCAGAGGTCACTGGTTCAAGTCCAGTACCGCCCATTTCTTACGAGGTTAGACTCGATTTCTAGACGCATAATAGGAAGTCCAAGATGAAGTCAAACAGACAGAACGAGCAACTGGAGCGAATGCGCCACTCAGCAGCTCACATAATGGCTGAGGCGGTACAACATCTCTTTCCCGAGGCCAAGTTCGGCATCGGGCCCACCATTGAAAATGGCTTCTATTATGACTTTGAACTGGTACGTCCGTTAACGCCAGACGACTTGCCCCTAATCGAGAACAAGATGAGGGAGATTATCAATCAGAATGAACCATTTATTACAGAGGAGATAAGCAAGGATGAAGCGCGCCGGCTCTTTGCAGCCCAGCCCTACAAACTGGAGCTCATTGATGAGATTCCTGACACTACGTTAACTATCTATAGCCAAGGCTCTTTCACCGATTTGTGCCGTGGTCCCCACCTCGACTCCACGGGCCAGGTCAGAGCGTTCAAGCTTACTCATATAGCCGGAGCATACTGGCGTGGTGATGAGAGGCAACCCATGCTACAAAGGATCTACGGAGTTGCTTTCGAAAGCCCAGAGGAGCTACTGGAATATCTAGAGCGCCAGGCCGAAGCTGCCAAGCGAGATCATAGGAAGCTGGGCAAAGAGCTTGATCTCTTCAGTACTCATGAAGAGATCGGCCCTGGCTTGATTTGCTGGCACCCGAAGGGTGCCCTGATTCGACAGATTATCGAGGATTTCTGGAGGACGGAGCACTTCCAACGAGGCTACGATATCGTCTACACTCCCCACATTGCCAAGCTAGATCTGTGGAAGACTAGCGGGCATTGGGAATTCTATCAGGATTATCTGTTCTCACCGATGGAAATTGAAGGACAACAATACCTGCTCAGGCCTATGAATTGCTTGGGACATATTCTCATCTATAAGAGCAAATTGCGCAGCTATCGTAATTTGCCCGTAAGGTACGCCGAATTAGGGACAGTATACCGGTATGAGCGAACTGGCGTATTATATGGCCTTGCCAGAGTAAGAGGCTTCACTCAAGATGACGCACACATTTTCTGCCGGCCTGAGCAGGTTGAAACGGAGGTACTACAAGTCTTGAGATTGGCACAATTCATGATGTCCAGCTTTGGGTTTGACCAGTATGACCTCTTGCTATCAACGCGCCCCGATAAATATGCCGGCACAGTTCAGATGTGGGAGGAAGCCACCGAAGCTCTGAAAGGAGTCCTACAGAAACTCGACCTGCATTACGAGGTGGATCCTGGTCAGGGAGTTTTCTACGGACCCAAAATTGATATCAAGCTCAAGGACGCGGTGGGTCATGTTTGGCAAGGCCCTACCATCCAGGTTGATTTCAACTTGCCACAACGCTTTAATGTCTGTTATATTGGTGAGGACAGCTTGGAGCATAACGTAGTGATGATACACCGGACGGTTTTGGGCAGTATGGAGCGTTTCTTGGCCTGCCTTACAGAGCATTACGGGGGTGCCTTCCCGGTATGGTTGGCGCCGATTCAAACGATAATAATCCCCATTGCGGACCGCCATGTTGGCTATGCCCATGAGGTAGAGACCGATCTAAGAAACGAAGGAATCAGAGCTCGAGTTGACAATCGCCCGGAGAGAATGAATTTGAAAATAAGGGAAGCGCAGCTAGAGAAAATCCCATATATGCTTGTAGTTGGGGATAAAGAAATGGCTTCAGCTAGTGTGTCACTCAGGTTGAGGGCTGGTGAAGATCTGGGCTCAGAGAGTCTGGCCCGAGCTAAGAATAGAATAAAGTCAGCTATAGAGGCTAAAACTTCAACGCTGTTCCGGGAGTAGAAGGCGCATAGTTAAGGAACTACCGACTAACAGGAGAATCAGGGCCAGAGAAGTCCGCCTCATAGGGGAGGACGGGGAACAGCTTGGGGTGGTGCCTCTGCAAAAAGCGTTACAGATTGCTTACGAGCGCGGCCTGGACTTGGTCCAGGTAGCAAGCACAGCCCCGCCAGTATGCAGGCTGCTCGACTATGGTAAATACAAGTATGACCAGACCAAAAAGGAGCGCAAGGCAAAGAGGGGTCAGAGAGTCGGCTTACTCAAGGAAGTCCGTCTGAGACCAAAAATAGAGGAACATGATTTGCAGGCAAAAATCAAGACGACGAAGAAACTACTGGAAGAAGGCAACAAAGTAAGATTGATACTGAGATTTAGAGGCCGTGAAGTCATCTATCCTGAACTGGGCTGGAAGGTGCTGCAGAAGGTAGCCGAAGCCACGAAGGAAATGGCTGTGGTGAGCAGCTCCACCAGTGACCAGAGAAGCATAGCTCTGGTCTTGTCCCCAGCCTCCCTCAAGAAACCTAAGGAGAAACAAACAGATGCCAAAACTCAAGACACATAAAGGGACAAAGAGCCGATTTCATGTAACAGGTAGCGGTAAGCTCATGCGTACCAAATGCGGCAAGAGCCACTTGAGAAGGAAGAAACCTGCCAGGACCAAGCGCCTCTATGACGAAAGGCTGCCGGTATCCCCGGCAGATCAGAAGAGGATAGGGAGACTTCTGCCGTACAAATAGGAATAGCCCAGAGCAACAGAACAGATATGATTAATATGGTTATTCTAATTCCCATTCTTGGCATAGTTTTCGGCTGCGGGATAGCCTTGCTGGCGATCTGGACTGATTACAAGAGGGATAGAGCTTTGATTGACAAGGGGCTATATCAGCCCGAGAAACCAAAGCCAGCAGACCCTCCTGGATGGGGATTCTTGGTCGCTGGCTCTGTAGTAGCAGGGATAGGAATAGCCCTTGTTGTTAGTACTCTTATTTTCAGAATAGACAGGACAGCAGGCATATTTGGACTTATTCTTGCATTTGTTGGTATCGCGCTGCTGATAGTCTATTCGGTTGCCAGAAGGCGAGAGATAACGCCCGAAGCCTGAAGGAGGTATTTTGCCTAGAGCTAGAAGCGGGAAGGTTACCCATAGACGACATAAGAAGGTGCTTAAGCTGACCAAAGGGCACCGGGCAGCCAGGCATAAGCTTTACAGGACAGCTCATGAATCCATGCTCCATGCCCTGGACTATTCTTATCGTCACCGCCGTGAACGCAAAAGCGATTTCAGGCAGTTATGGATTACTCGTATAAATGCTGCGGCACGGACCAGAGGACTCACGTACAGTCAATTTATGGCAAGATTAAGAGAATCAAACATAGAATTGAACCGCAAGATGCTGGCTGAGATGGCAGTCAAAGACCCTGAAGCTTTCGCCGCATTAATAGCCTCGGTAACTGAGAGCAATTCGCGTCCCTCGTAGTACCGTTATGCCTGAGGATTTCGGCAATTTTGAACAAGGCTAACATTACTCGGCAGTCGATGCTGGAACGACTCAAAGATGTTCATGCACAAGCTCTCCGTGAGCTAGCCAATATTGACGACCCCCAACAGCTAGAGTTGTGGCGCGTCCGCCATCTGGGCAAGAAAAGCAATCTGACCCAAATCCTACGTTCTTTGGCCAACCTGCCTCCCGAAGAGCGGCCAGAGGTAGGCGCCCAGGCCAACGAAATCAAGAGACTTCTAGAGTCCAGTCTGAGCCAGAAGGAAGAATTGCTACAGGAAGCTAGCTTGACTTCTGCTCCGGAGTCCGGAAGATTGGATGTCACCCTGCCCGGTCGGCCCTATCCTGCGGGTCGTCTTCACCCCACCACTCAAATACTCAACGAAATTTGCGATGTCTTCAAGAGTATGGGGTTCCAGGCAATCGAAGGCCCGGACGTGGAATGGGACTACTACAACTTTGAAGCCTTGAACATTCCCCAACATCACCCGGCAAGGGATATGTTTGCCACGCTATGGATAGATGCAGGTATGGGAGGAAAAGCTAGACTTCTGCGCACGCATACTTCTCCGATGCAGATTAGGATGATGGAGAGAGAACGTCCGCCCATAAGAGTAATAGTCCCGGGGCGAACATACAGGTACGAAGCCACTGACGCTACTCACGAATCGATGTTCTATCAGGTTGAAGGTTTGGCTGTAGACAGGGACATTACGCTGGCCGATCTAAAAGGTACCTTGTTTGAATTTTGCCGGTGCCTTTTTGGAGAGCAGAGAGAAGTCCGTTTCCGTTGCGATTATTTTCCCTTTGTGGAACCTGGGGTGGAGGTAGCCATCTCCTGTTCAGGTTGTGACGGCGGTGGCTGCCGTCTGTGCGGCTACAGCGGCTGGATTGAAATACTGGGGGCAGGAATGGTGCATCCAGATGTCCTGGCACGTGTCGATATTGACCCGGAAGTATACAGCGGTTTTGCCTTCGGGCTGGGAGTCGAACGCATACCCATGCTGCGGTATGGTGTTGATGACATCCGCCTTTTCTATGGCAATGATCTCAGATTCTTAAGGCAATTCTAGATTCTAAGGTGGCAACATGAAGGCCTCCCTCAAATGGCTCAACGATTATGTTGACGTGAAACCTGCTCCCCCGGCGTTGGCGGAGAAGCTGACCATGGCTGGCATTGAAGTCAGCGGCATACGCACTCCGCAGGACACCTGGGACAATGTGGCAATAGGGGAGGTAGTCGCCCTGAACCCTCATCCTAATGCCGACCGTCTTAAGCTAGCCACAGTCGACCTGGGGACGCAGCAGCTGACTGTGGTTTGCGGTGCTCCCAATATCGGACTTGGCCAGAGGGTGCCTTTTGCCCGCATAGGAGCCCGGCTTATCGACGGGCACACCGGGGAGCTAGTGTCCTTGAAGCCAGTCAAAATTCGCGGTGTCGCTTCCGAGGGCATGGTGTGCTCAGAGAAGGAGCTGGGTATTTCTGATGCTCACGAGGGAATTCTGGTGTTGCCGCCGGACGCACCGATAGGTGCCCCTCTGAGTGCTTACCTGGGGGATGTCATCTTCGATTTCGAGATAACGCCTAACCGTCCGGATTGCTTGTCTGTGATCGGCATTGCCCGGGAGATTGCTGCCCTGACCGGAGAATCACTCCATTTACCACCGATTCACTATGAAGAATCACAGGACTCCATAGACTCGTTTGCCTCCGTGGGCATAGCCGACCCTGACCTGTGCCCTCGTTACTGTGCTAGTCTGATCACCGGGATAAAGATAGCGCCCTCCCCGGGCTGGCTACAGCGGCGCTTGGATAGCTGCGGTATGCGCCCCATCAACAACGTGGTCGATATTAGTAACTACGTGATGCTGGAATACGGTCAGCCCCTTCATTTCTTTGATTTTCATAAACTCAAGGGTCAGCAAATCATTGTTCGCAGGGCCAGAAACGGTGAAACCATAACCACGCTGGACGGCATCCAGCGTGGTCTTAACCCAAATATGCTGGTTATCGCCGATAAAGAACACCCTGTCGCTGTTGCTGGAATCATGGGTGGCATGGATTCCGAAGTTACGGACGAGACCGACACTGTCCTCTTGGAGTCAGCAATCTTCAGCCAAATTGCCATTCGCCGGGGCTGTAGCCATCTTCAACTTCAAAGTGAGGCGTCGGTACGGTTTGAAAAAGGACTCAATACCGAGCTTCCTCTGCAGCCATTGAGACGGGCCACTCAATTGCTACAGGAGTTGGCTGGCGGTACAGCAGCCAGAGGCATAATTGACGTTTATCCCGGAAAACCAGAACCAAAACTCATAGCACTTACTGCTCACGAGGTAAAGCGTCTTTCAGGCTTGCAAGTCGACGTCGATGTAATTCTTAAGGTACTGGAATCTCTTGGTTTCGAATGCCAGGAGGTCGATTCAAGTTCACAAATTTCGGTGTCTGTCCCCTATTGGCGCAGCGACATCAAATGTCCTGCCGACCTGGTAGAAGAGGTGGTCCGCATCATTGGTTATGATAAGGTCCCGGTCACCACTCTCAGCTCTCCTTTGCCTCGGCAAGAATCAAAACTGTCAGCCTCAGCCCGCCAGAACAATCTCAAGGAGAAGCTAAGCGGTATTCTGACCGGCTTTGGCTTCCAGGAGATACTGACTTATTCCCTGGTAAGCCTGGAAAGGCTGCAGAAGCTTTCCCCTCAGCTTCAGCTGCAAATCCCTCCTCTGAGGGTGGCTAACCCTATGACGAGAGAGCAGGAATATCTGCGTACTAGCTTACGGGCCGGGCTCCTGGCCACATTGGCGCATAACCAGAAGTTTGTACCAGCAGGCATAAGGCTCTTCGAAATTGGTAAAGTGTTTTTGCCCCACGACCTGCGTAACCTTCCAAGGCTGAACGCATCACAAGAGAAGCAACCTCAACCACAAAACGAGCTGCCTCAAGAAAAACAGATGCTCTGCGCTGTACTAGGTGGGTCGCGAGCGGAACTGTCCTGGCATAATGACAAGGAGATGCTCGATTTCTTTGACGCCAAAGGCGTAGTGGAAAGCCTGCTGAACAGATCGGCGCTAAGAGGGAGCTTTGAGATCAGCAATGACGAATCTCTGTTCCCGGGAAAAGGTGCAGACATAATTGTTGACGATGCCAAAGTAGGTATTGTAGGCGAGCTACATCCCAAAGTAGCAAAGGCCTTTGAACTTTCCAATAATGCCTACCTCCTGGAAATTGACCTGGAAAGTCTGTTGGGCAAGATTGCCGCAAAAATAGAATACCGGCCAATTCCACGGTTCCCCAGCATAACCAGGGATATCGCCCTGATAGTGGATGAGGGAGTAAGCTATCGAACGGTAGAGAACATAATCCAGGGCTTCCCGCTAGTGACTCAGGTAGTCCTCTTCGACCTTTATCGAGGCAAGCAAGTACCAAAGGGCAAGAAATCTTTCGCTATAAGGATTATCTGCCAATCGCCCAGCCACACCCTGACTGACCAGGAAGTCGACCAGACTCAAGAGCGGATGCTCGATAGATTACACCAAGAAACTGGCGCCACCTTACGACGCTGAGCTGGTCGCAATGAGCTGGACACACTCAACGTTGAGACTCTGCACCCTCTTTCAGGAACTTCCTTATTTGTACCATCGGGTTCTCGAGAGGCAGCAGGTGTGTTTCTCTCTCGGTGCGCCATTTCGCTTCTATGCCCTCACTCCGCAAGGTCCGGGGGGACAAGGTCAACCGCAAGGGTATTCCCAGCAGGTCGGCGTCGTTGAACTTTACCCCCGGCGACTCAGCACGGTCATCGAATAGCACCTCGATGCCTTCCTTTTGTAGTTCCTGGTAAATCCCTTCCGCCGCAGGCAATACTGCTGGCTCATCCAGGTATAGAGCGCAAAGATAGACCTGATAAGGAGCGACGGACAGCGGCCAGATAATGCCTTTGTCGTCGTGGCTACATTCTACAATCGCAGCCAACAATCGCCCCAGCCCAATGCCGTAGCAGCCCATGACTATGGCTTTGGATTGACCATCCTTATCTAAGAAAGAAGCTCCGAATCTCTCACTGATGAAGGTGCCCAGCTTGAATACATGCCCTACTTCGATACCCCGAGCCAAGGACAACTCAGCCTCACACCGGGGACATTTGTCTCCAGGCTGAGCCAGGGCAATATCAGCCATAAGGTCAACCTGAAAGTCTCTGGGGTAATTGGCATTCTTGTAGTGATACCCCGGTCTGTTGGCGCCGACAACGAAGTTTGAGCCCAGAGTTATGGAATCATCAGCAACAACTTTGACTCCCTCTACACCTATGGGAGAGGCGAAACCAGCTACGATTCCAGCTTTGTTTACCTCATCTTCCGTAGCCAGGCGCAGCTCAGCAGACTTCAAAGCATTTCTCAGCTTCGTCTCGTTAACTTCCAGATCGCCCCGAATGGCCACGAAGATGAATTCTCCGTCAGCATAGTAAAACACCGCCTTAATGGTCTGGCTTGCCGACACGCCCACAAAACCAGCTACTTCCTCTATGCTTTCGGTCCCCGGCGTAGCTATCTCCTCCAGGGGCAACAGATTCCTCGCTTCCCCTTCGGCACGCTCAGAGTTGTGACTCA
The DNA here is from genome assembly GCA_964429285.1 of uncultured Dehalococcoidales bacterium. Lineage (GTDB taxonomy): Bacteria > Chloroflexota > Dehalococcoidia > GIF9 > AB-539-J10 > RBG-13-51-36. The sequence goes on from CAYSBO010000020.1 coordinate 10,281, forward strand.
CCGCCACGACATTTCCGGCTGCCTTAACGAACTTGGCTTTCTCGACATTTGCTGCATAACCGCAATTGGAACAAAGAATAATCTCGTCCTCGCCGGTCTCAGTAAGAACCATGAACTCATGGGACTCCTTGCCTCCTATAGCACCACTATCAGCTTCTATCATCAATGTCGGCAAGCCCAGGCGGGTGTAAATATTCCCGTAAGCCTCGCTTATCCTCCGGTAGCTTTCGCCCAGGCCAGCCTCGCCGGCGTCGAAGCTATAAAGGTCCTTCATAATGAACTCACGTACTCTCAGCAAGCCACCGCGGGGCCGAGGCTCGTCGCGAAGCTTTGTCTGTATTTGATAGAGGAGCAAGGGAAGGTCCCGGTAGCTCTGCACATAACGGTGCACAAGGTCAGTAATTACTTCCTCATGGGTGGGTCCTAGGGCCAGTGTATGCTCTTTACGGTCAGTCAAGGTAAATAGGGATTTCCCAAAGGAAATGTCGCGGCCCGACTGCTGCCAGAATTCAAATGGCTGCAAAACGGGCAACATTACCTCCTGACCCCCAGCGTTGTCCATTTCCTCCCTGATTATGTTCTCTATTTTCCTGAGAACCCGCCAGCCCATGGGAAGATAAGAATAGACTCCGGCAGCCTCCTGAGCAATCATGCCCGCCCTGACCAGTAACTGATGGCTGATGATTTCTGCCTCAGCGGGCGCCTGTCGCAAGGTCTTGCCAAAAAGCTTGGAAAAACGCATTCTACTTACCCTTGCTCCAACCCTTCCCTATTAAGAGAGTCCACCTCCGCCATAATGGCTTCCACGAAATTCTGGTCGCTTGCTACGCTCACTACCTCTCCTTTCTTGAATATAGCACCTTTACTCCTACCGCAGGCAATACCCACGTCGGCGTCTCTGGCCTCGCCAGGCCCATTGACTACGCAGCCCATAACTGCCACCTTAATCGGCTTATTGACCTTCTCCAGACGCTTGCTCACTGCTTCAGCCAGAGCAATGATATCAACTTCAGCCCGGCCGCAGGAAGGACAGCTGACTAGAGTTGGACCCCGTTGCCGAAGTCCCAAGCTCTTAAGTATTTCGTAGGCTACGAATACCTCCTCACACGGATCAGCACTGAGCGAAACGCGTATGGTGTCCCCAATACCTTCATAAAGAAGTATTCCGATGCCTATGGCGCTGCGTATGGCTCCTGTCCGAGGAAGCCCCGCCTCGGTGACACCCAGGTGTAGGGGATAAGGAATCTTGTCGGCAATCATGCGGTAAGCCCGGACGGTAGTGGGAACATCGAATGCTTTGAGGGAGACCTTTATTAGATCGAAGTCCAGACTTTCCATAAGCCTTACTTGCTCCAACGCCATGTTGACCATGCGTTCAACGGGCGGAGCATCAGGTTGAAAATTGACTGGTAAGCTGCCAGCATTTACTCCAACACGAACGGGCACATCTCGTTCCCTGGCGGCCGTTACCACCTCGGCAATCTTCGCCTTGTCCCCTATGTTGCCGGGATTGAGGCGCAGTCCGTCAACACCAGATTGCAGCGCAACCAAAGCTAAGCGATAGTCAAAATGTATATCGGCAATAAGGGGCAATGAAACACTCCTCTTAATAGCTGCTATGCTTTCAGCCGCTTCATTATCCGGGACTGCCACCCGCACTATTTCACATCCGCAGTCCTCCAATTCCTTGATCTGGTTTATGGTAGCTGGAATATCATGGGTATCGGTTTTGGTCATGGACTGCACCACTACAGGCGCATCGCCGCCCACGGTTACTTCGCCAACCCTCACGGGCTTGCATGTTCTGCGTGTCATAGTCCGAAACCCTCCCCACTAACAAGACGGAAGATATCACTGAAAGTTACCAGGACAATAAGCGCAATTAGAAAAGCAGTGCCGATAGTGTGGGCCAGGCGCACCGTCCGGGGGGAAAGACGTTTCCCACGTCTGCAGCCTTCAATGAATCCCACCAGCATTCCTCCTCCGTCCAGGGGAGGGATAGGAAACAGATTGAATATGCCGATGCCCAGGCTGATTATGCTGGCCATAAAGAGCATGTTGCTGAAGCCGGAGGAACGCACTACCTCCACCGTTAATTGACCAGCACCTATTGGCCCAACTAATGCTAGATCGGGAGATTCTCTAATCAGAGGGATGGACCGTACTATGAGCACAGGCATATAAATGATATACCTGGCCCCCAAATAGGCCGCCTTCCACACGGGAAGTCGCTCTTGCTCCAGCTGCGTGCCGTCTACCCATCGTATTTCTACGCCGGGCAGGGTTTCAGAGCCGTCATGACTCAGAGATATCTCCTCTGTTTCGTCGGTCTCGCCCCTCGGAAGCAACACCAGCTTCACTTCTTCACCCTCCTCAGCGGAACTCAGGGCCCTGGACAGACTCTCACCACTGTACACGCTCTGTCCATTCACACCCAGGATAGTATCACCGGCTCTGATGCCGGCTTCATAGCCCGGCGAGCCTTCCTCGACCCGGCTCACCGTATTCCAGCAGAGCAAGACACCGATTAATCTTCGTTGGGTTTCTGGGTCAACTTCCGGCTCCAGCTTCCTGGTGATTTCCTCCCCGTTTCTTCTCACGCGCAGAGTTATTTCTGCCCCTTCTTCGGCTGAATTCACTATAGCCCGCACATCGTCCGTCGTATGAACAGGTTGTCCCTCTATCTCTACGATGATATCGCCGGGCCTGATGCCTGCTTGCTCCGCAGGAGAATTCTCCATTACTGAATGTACCATGAGTCCATCGCCGGCAATGACAGGGTAGGGTAGCGCAAGAAAAGCGCTGAGGAGCACAGCGGCCAGAAGAATATTGACCAGCGGACCGGCAGCATAGATTCCCAGCCTGGTCCAGGGCCCTTTACCGGCCAGGCTTCGGGGTACCGTAGGGTCATTTTCACCAGCCGCCCTCACAAAGGCTCCCAGAGGTATGGCATTAAGCGAGTATATGGTCTCACCTCGTTTAATGCCGAAGATTCGCGGGGGGATGCCTATGCCAAACTCCTCCACCTTCACTCCGGCACGCCTGGCAGCGATGAAGTGCCCTAGTTCGTGAAGACAAATTGCCACAAACAGGGCTACCACGAAAATGACGATGATTACGGCAATGCTCATTTGTTATCCTTCTAATTCAGGATCGCTCCGTCGTTCAGGTTCTGTCCGGTAACCAGATGAAAGGCTTGCAGCATATTCCCTTGCCCAGGCATCGGCAGCAACTATTTCTTCTAGCGACGGCTGGGAGATATTCTGATGATGCTCAACCGTTTCCTGCACAATTTGGGCAATGTCGAGAAAACCTACCGTATGGCCGAGAAAAAGCTCTACAGCCACTTCGTCCGCAGCGCACAACACCGCCGGATAAGTCCCTCCCGACTTGCCAGCATCCACTGCCAGCTTAAGACAGGGAAATCTGTCGTAGTCCACAGGTTCGAAGTTCAGAGAGCTGATTCTGTTCAAATCAAGGCGGGGCAGTTCTGGATTGGACCACCTGCGGGGATAGGAAAGGGCATATTGAATAGGTAACTTCATATCAGGTGAGCTAAGTTGGGCTTTCAGGGACCCATCCATGAACTCTACCATCGAATGAACGATAGACTGAGGATGCACCAGTATTTCAATACTATCAAAGGGAAAGGAGAAAAGCCAATGAGCTTCAATGACCTCCAGTCCCTTGTTCATAAGCGTCGCTGAATCAACCGTCACCTTTCTTCCCATCTTCCACACGGGGTGGCTAAGAGCTCGCTCGGGAGTCACTCCGGCCAGTTGTGATTCCGAATAGCGATAGAAAGGTCCGCCAGAGGCGGTTAGCAGAAGCCGCTTCGGTTTGTCTTCTTCCCCACGCAAACATTGCCAGATGGCACTGTGCTCACTATCAATAGGCAGAATCTGGCCCTGGTGTCGGCTGGCCTCCCGAACAACGTTTTCACCGGCCATCACCAGTACTTCCTTGCTGGCCAGAGCCACGGTCTTGCCCGTTCTTAGAGCCGCCACAGTAGGACCCAGTCCCGCCATACCTGAAGTGGCCACAATAACGAAATCCACCTCGGGATCGGCCGCTATTTCTGCCATGGACAAGAACTCCGCATTGAAACTAGTGTCGGGTTTAACCGAGGAAAAGAACATTCTCGGTCGAAATTCCCCGATTTGTCTCTGAAGAAGCTCAACATTCCTGTTCGCTGCCAGACCTACTACCTTTAGTTCGTCAGGCCGCGCCCGGATTACATCCAGAGTTTGCTGCCCTATGGACCCCGTCGAGCCCAAAACAGCTATTCTTTTCACGCCACCCATACTACGTAATAGTATATCACTGCCCCTACGAAGATGAGGCTGTCGAAGCGGTCAAGAACACCACCGTGTCCCGGCAGCAGATTGCCCGATTCTTTCACCCCCATATTGCGCTTGAGCAAAGACTCAACCAAATCGCCAAGCTGGGCAAAAAGGCCGACCAGGAACCCGAGGATCAAGATTTGCCAGTATTTGAAAGCAAAAGGAGAAATCACGCTAAGGACCGTCCCTACAACGACAGCGCCCGCAATAGCACACGTCAGACCCCCTATCACCCCCTCCCGGGTCTTGGATGGGCTTATCGCAGGAGCCAGCTTGTGTCTACCCCATGCTCTGCCGATGAAGAAGGCGCCCGTATCGTTGGCGTATGTGGTGAGCATAGCCAGGTAAACCCAATTTCGGCCGTCCTCAAGCCCACGCAGATTCAGCCAGTAGCTCAGCATCCAACCTACATAGAGAGCGCCTGCTATTGCCCATGCCCACTGACGGAATGCCTCTTGTCTAGATGAGCGACCTAACAGCCAAATCAAGGAAATCAGCACAGTAGCAGTAATGACAGTGGGCAAAACATCAGGACTCCTGTGCTGATAATGAGGACTCAAGACAAGCGCCAATGCCCAGGCCAAGCCTACATAGAGCAGAGGCTCTTTCCTGGCAAAACCGTACAGACGGTAGAACTCGTAGGTACCTGCTAATGCCGCGGCGGCTATCAGAAAGCTAAACCAGGGGTCACCAAACCAAATGGCAAGAACAACCAGGGGCACGCCCACAACGCCGGTCACAACCCTCTGCTTTAGCACAGCCATATTGTAACAGCTTTTGAGCAGCTATGGACTTGCCGGGGTTGCGGTATTACATTAGAGGCTGCAGGGAGAGAACGGTTCTTAAGCCAAACGTGGAAGCAGCTTCTACAGCCCGGACGGCACAGCGTTGACGGCCATGGTGGCCATGGCTACAAAGGGTAAGAGCGCAGCCTTCACAACAGGCTTCAAGTTGGGATGCTCAGTTATGAACTCAGCTATCGGCGGGCTGATCATGTAGTAGAAATCTACGAAGGTCTTTCCTAATCCGTTGGTCAGCAGGTAGCCGTCCCTGAACCGACGCAGAATCTGTATTTCCTCCGATCTCGAGGTGCCGTAGGTTGCCGTGGCGATGAAGCACCACCCACCCCCACTGAAGTTTGCTCTGATGGTGTAGGAGCTGTCCATCGTAATTGTCGTCGAGGCAGAGTTAACATCGGCAACGGTGTCCACATCGCCCGACCAGTTGAGAAACTCACGGCCTTCATCAGCCTCCGCTACAAGGCTTACCTCGGTACCGAGAGGGAAAAAGAATTCCCCTTCACCGGGCGCAGTTACTGAACCGCCATTGGTGCTGTATATCGTCAACAGCCCCACGGGTTCAGGATGAGCCGTCTCAAAAGTAGCAGTGATAGAGTAGGAGGCATCCATAGCAATGGTGGTCTCAGCAGAATTGACATCGGCAACAGTACTGACATTGCCGGTCCACTTTGCAAATTGGTAACCTTCGTCGGCTTGAGCCACCAGCTCCACCGTGGTGTTCGCGGCATGGGTAGAAATCCCTTCCCCCGGCTGGGTTACTGAGCCACCTTCGGTACTGGCAATGCTAAGGCTATACCACCCGTCATCCAGTTCAAAGTTGGCAGTGATGGAGTAGGAGGCGTTCATCGATATAGTAGTCTCGGCGGCGGTGACATTGCCAATATTGTCGACATCACCCGTCCATTCTAAAAAGTGATAGTGTGTATCATTCGTAGCAACGAGTTCCACCTCTCTGCCATCCTTATAGATAAAAGTATCCTCACCGGGTTCGGTTACCCAACCTCCCCGGGTACTGGAGGTGGTGAGGCTGTACCAACCCTCCTCCAGTTCGAAGTTGGCAGTGATCGAGTACGAGTCGTTCATGGTGATGGTGGTCTCGGCAGACCCCACGTCGGCGACGGTGCCCACCTCACCAGTCCAGTTGCCAAATCTGTAGTGCCTATCCTGGTCAGCCTTGGCAACAAGGCCCACCACCGTCTCGGCAGCATAGATGAACCTTCCTTCACCGGGAGTGCTCACTGAGCCGCCTTCGTAACTGGAGATGGTCAGGCTATATTGGTTCTCCATGGGCTCAACAGCCACCCCAAGTCCA
>CAYSBO010000021.1:0-16482 GCA_964429285.1 uncultured Dehalococcoidales bacterium
CTCAGATGACTCTCAATTGACAAATCTTGAGAAGTTCCCTCACAATGAGGCCAGCAAGTGATGAGAAGAATGTTGTTGTCTGCGCTGGTAGCCGTAGTTGTTGTCGCGCCCATATCCGAACAACCGGTTTGCACGATATTAGAGAGCACGCAAGACAGGGAATGAACATCTATGGCTGCAAAATCGGAAACGCACCTATCTGAAGTGGCCGAGGCCCTGCTTAGTACCTCCGCCTATCCCGAGCCGCCAGCAAACATTGAACTGGTACAGACCCAGATGTCTTTCCTTTTCCTCACCGATGAATACGTCTACAAGGTGAAGAAGCAGGTCAACCTGGGTTACCTGGACTACACTACCCTGGAGAACAGGCGCGTCTTCTGTCACAAGGAGGTTGAGCTTAATCGCCGGCTTTCTCCAGAGGTGTATCTGGGGGTAGTACCGATAAGCCGTAACAACGGGCAAATAATGGTAGAAGGAAAGGGAAAGGCTATCGACTACGCGGTCAAAATGCAACGCCTTCCCCAGGACAGGATGATGGACGTGCTGCTGGCACAGAACGGAGTATCGCCGGAGATGGTAGCCATGGTGGCAGAAAAACTGGCAGACTTCCACAGTCGAGCACAGACAAACCGGACCATCAGCAACTTCGGTAGGCTCAAAGTCATCAGGCAAAACACGCGGGAGAACTTCAGCCAGACTGAGAAATATATCGGTAGAACGATCTCGTCAGAAAAATATGCTTGTATCAGACGCTATACCACCGAATTCATTCGTGACAAAGCTCAACTGTTTGGTCTCCGGGTAGATGAAGGGAGGATCCGAGATTGTCATGGTGACCTTCATGCCGCCCATATCTGTTTTACCGACGGTATCTCTATATACGATTGCATTGAGTTCAATGACAGGTTCAGGTATGGCGATGTCGCCTCTGAAGTCGCCTTCCTGGCTATGGATCTCGACCACTTCGGGCGGGCTGACCTCTCTCGACACTTTGTTGACGCTTATGTAAAGGCTAGCCGCGACCAGGGATTGCCAGAAGTCCTCAAGTTCTATAAGTCCTACCGCGCCTACGTCCGAGGTAAGGTAAACAGTTTCAAGCTGGACGACGCCGGCATTGGTATGGATGAAAAGGAGCAGATAGCGAAGGAAGCAAACGACTACTTCGACTTGTCTTGGTTCTACACAAGGGCGAAGCCCATCCTGGTCATCACCTGTGGCCTGGTGGGCACAGGCAAGAGCACGTTGGCCCGTGCGCTGGCCAGGAAACTGGGACTGGTGGTCATAGTCTCGGATGTTACGCGGAAACAGCTTGCGGGTATCCCGTTGACCGAGCATCGGTTCGAAGAGTTCGACGCTGGTATCTATTCTCCGGAGTTCACGCGCAAGACCTACGACGAAATGTTTAATCGGGCAGAAGACATTCTGAGCAGCGGCGATTCGGTCATCCTGGACGCTTCCTTCGGCAAAGCCGAGAGGCGCCTGAAAGCAAAAGAGCTGGCAGAAAGGATTGGCGCTGATTTTCTGGTCATCGAATGCACTCTCAACGAGGAAATGGTTAGAAAGCGGCTGGCCAGCAGGCAAGAGCGGCGCTCAATATCGGATGCGCGCCAGGCTCTGGTTGAACCGCTAAAGAGTGCATTCGAACCGGTGATTGAGATACCAGATGACCAGCACGTCGTGGTGGATACTTCAAAGCCTATAGACAGTCTACTGGAAGAAATCGAATCAGCGAAACCACTGTCGCCCCGCCAATCGAGGATGGCAACGTGACAAGATACGAAAAGGCGATGCCGCTAAGGCCCCTGGTGATCTCTTCTGTTTTGCCCGAGTTATCGGCGGCATTGTATCAAGCTCTGCAGAAGCAGTAGTCTGCATTTCGCTTGCAGTGACAGCCAGCGCCTGTCTCAATAAAAGGCACGAGAAAATGGATGAAGAAAAGCCTCGTTTTCGGGATAGGGTCGATGCCGGCAGGCAGCTTGCAGAAAGGTTAAGGCCGTATCAATCTGCCGAGACTGTTGTCCTGGCAGTCCCACGGGGAGGCGTGCCGGTTGCTGTTGAAGTGGCTCAAAGTCTTGATACTCCTCTTGACGTCGTGGTTACCCGCAAAATCCCCATTCCACATAACCCTGAGGCCGGCTATGGCGCTGTTGCCGAGGACGGCACCATCTTCCTGAACGACGTACTGGTTAGCCAGCTGGGCTTGAGCCAGCGTCAGATAGAGTATCAAGCAGAGGAAGTACTGGCTGAGATCGAGCGCAGGAGCGCTCTGTACCGTAGCAAGCTGCCACGGGCTCCGTTAGTGGACAAGACCGCCATCGTCATAGACGATGGTCTGGCTTCGGGCTTCACCATGGTTGCGGCGGTTAAATCAGTGGAGCGACAGAAGGCGGCCAGAATTGTGGTAGCCAGCCCGGCTGCTTCAGGAAATGCCTACGAATTAATCAAGCCCATGTGCCACGCCCTGGTCTGCATCGTGGTGAGTCATTCCTATCCTTTTGCTGTCGCCAGCTTCTATCATCACTGGCATGACCTCACTGACGAAGAGGTTAGTAAGTATCTCGAAGCGTGGCAAGCGGGAAACAGGAATGGTGAAAGCAAAGGACGGTGTCCGTGAAACCTTGTGAAATAAACCAAAGGAGGTCCATCTATGCAAATGCCGCCAGAGATTACCTACCGAAATGTTGAGAAAACTGAAGATATTGAGAATCTAGTTGCCGAAAAGATAGCCAAGCTTGAGCAGGTATGCGACTATATGACCAGCTGTCGTGTAGCCATCGAAAGGCCACACCAACACCAGCAGACCGGTAACCCTTACCGTGTACGAGTAGATGTTAACGTCCCCCCGGGACATGAACTGGTGGCCAAGCGCGTTTCCACCGAGGGAGAGCGAGAGGAGCCGCTCCCCACAGTTGTACGTCGCGCCTTTGAAGCTATGCGGCGCCAGCTCAAAGAACTGGTAGAGAGGCAACGCGGTGAGGTGAAAGAGCACTCAGAATAGGAACCGGTGGCGCCGGCTCAATGGTCCGGAAGCCGGCCGTCGCCGCCTAACCAGTTTCTAATTTGCACCACCTCAAATGTAGAATCTCGCCGTGAGGTATCCAAATGGCGTGAAGTCCGAGTGAACGGAGTGTGACCTGCAAATGGACGACTCAAATGAGGATGCCACACGCTTTGGGGAAGGCCCCGAAGACGCAGAAGTAATGCTTGTGGGTCAAAATCCTGGCAAAGAGGAAGTGAAACAGGGGCGGCCCTTTGTGGGCAGGTCGGGGCAGTACTTGAATGAGGTTTTGCGTGAGTATGGCATCGACAGGAGCAAATTGTACCTGACAGGAGTCGTCAAGGAGCCGACACCCGGAAACCGAAAACCGACGGCCGATGAAATCAGACGGTGGATGCCTTCTCTAGTATCGGAAATCAAACGTATTAAGCCTGAGATCATAGTCCTGATGGGCCGCGTCGCCTGGCGAACCCCTCGTTTTGAGGGAATAGAATATATAGAGACTTACCATCCAGCAGCCGCTATGAGATTCCCCAAAGCCAGAAAAAGATTTGAAGCGGATATGGAGCTAGTTAAGACGAAATATGAAAAGACGATCACCAACGAAGCGTAGCTCAGGGTACCCTATTCCTTCCACCCGCTCCTCCAAAACGTCCGAGGCCGGGTAGCAGTACTCACCAGTGACTATGGATAGCTGCTTCATTTGGCCGGTTATTTCATCCTTACCTTGGCATCGACTACAAAATAGCCTTCGCCTTCAGGCATAGCCATTACCGGGTTAAGATCAACCTCGGTGATTTCCTTTATGTCCTCAACCAGGGCCGAAAGCCGGACCAGCATATCCTGTAGTGCCCCAATGTCGCAGGGCGGCATGCCTCGCCACCCCTTGAGCAGAGCTGACATTCGCAGTGAGTCCACCATATCCTTGGCTTCCACGTCGGTTAGCGGATGCAGCCTTACGGAGACGTCCTGCAGGAGCTCAGTATATATTCCTCCTATCCCGAACATGAGCAGCGGACCGAAGGTTGGGTCTTCCGTCATACCTGCTATCACTTCTACCGCCTTTCCCACCATGCTCTGGACCATCACCCCATCCATTTCATCCTGGCGGTTATCAGCAGAAAGTTTGTCCTTGATATTGCGGAAGGCTTGCTTCACGGCTTTCTTAGTTTTCAGGTCCAGGACTATCCCACCCACCTCGGTCTTGTGGGCAATGGTGGCGGAGGCAAGTTTAACCGCTACAGGAAAACCCATATCGGCTGCTCTATCCGCGGCTTCGTCAGCACTACCAGCAAATTTTGTGTTCACCACTCGTATGCCATAGTAGCCCAGTAATTCCGCCGCTTCTACGGCGGAAAGCCAGAACGGCCTCCTCGAAGTACTGCTCATTACCTTCTCTACCAGCTTCTGGGCTTTTTTGCGCTGGACGTTCCAAAACCGGGGGATTTTGCCTTTCGGCCTGCTAAGCCAGGCACCATAGGTCGCAGCATGGGCCAGGGCTGATACCGCTTCCTCCGGGAAGGTGTAGACCGGTATCCCAAGCTCTTCCTCACTACTCCGGACCTCCGGCTGCCCCACAAAACAGGCAATCAAAGGCTTGCCCTGCTCCCGGAAAGATGATGCCGCCTGCTGCACGACATCTCTTATGGCCCGGGATTCAACCATTATGGGGGGAATCGATATCAGTATGACCGCATCGTTTGACTCGTCGTTTGCCAGTATGTGGAGAGCCTTTCTGAATTCTTCCTCCGTGGCCGACGCGGTGAGATCGAGGGGGTTGGTTATGCTGATATCCCTGTCACCCACCGATTTAAGCTGCTTTGCCACCCTCGAAGAGAATTCAGGGAGAGCCAGCCCCTGGCTTGCACAAGCATCGGCAGCCATTATGCCAGGCCCACCCCCATTGGTCAGTATAGCTATCCTGTTTCCATTGGGAACCGGCTGTTTGGCCAGCAGGCTAACAACCTGGAAAGATTCTTCCAGAGTATTGACCGGGATTATTCCAGACTCACGAAAGAGGGCTTCTATTGCGGTGGTCGAGGCTGCCATAGCTCCAGTGTGGGTGGCAGCGGCCCGCGAGCCGGCTGAAGTCCGGCCGCCCTTGATGGCCACAATCGGCGTTCGGGCAGATACCCTCTGGGCGATACGGCCAAACTTGCGTGGGTTTCCGAAAGACTCCACATAGAGAAGAATGACGCTGGTTGCCCCGTCGTCTTGCCAGTACTCCAGAAGATCATTGGAAGAGATATCTGCCCTGTTCCCGATGCTCACGAAGTTGGAAAGCCCCATATTCATCCTGCCCGCGTACTCCAGCATAGCCAGGCCGAGTGCGCCGCTCTGAGACAGAAAGGCAATATTGCCGGACGATGGATAGGTACGGGAAAAGGTGCCATTCAACCTCACTTTGGAGTCCGTGTTGATTACTCCCATGCAGTTGGGCCCCACAACACGCATGCCATAACTTAGTGCCGTATCTCGTACCGTTTGCTCGCGCTCGGCTCCTTTATCGCCTATTTCTCTGAACCCGTCGGAGATGATTATGATGGCGCGGACACCCTTTCGACCACACTCCTCAACCACCTTGGGAACAGCCGGTGCAGGCACAGCAATGATGGCCAGGTCTATGTCGTCTTCTATGTTCAGGACGGATGGATAAGCCTTTACCGTCAATACCGATTCAGCCGCGGGGTTAATCGGGTAGACCACACCGGTGAACCGGCTCTCCATTATGCATTGCAGAAGGAGTTGACCGATGCTGCCTTCGTCTCGGGACGCGCCAATTATAGCCACCGAGTGGGGTGACAGCAGCGCCCGTAGAGAGGCCTTTGTTGCCTGTCGTTCCCTCTCCATTTCCTTTTCTATTACCTTGGCGGTACGGGTAATGGGGAATGTGACCCGGTATCCCCCATATTCAAACTCCCGATCCACATGGAAACCATAGTTGGTGAATACCTCCATCATTTCTTCGTTTTCAGCCAGCACATGAGCCTCAAAAGAAGTAATGCCGTTCTCTCGTGCGGCGTGAACGAGTTGCTCCATGAGCTTGGTGCCGATACCTATGTTCTGAAATGGTTCTTCAACCAGAAAGGCTACTTCGGCGGAACTCTTGGGCGGAAGTCTATAGTACCTTCCCACTGCCACGATGTTCTTTTCGTGGTTTCTCATAGCTTCGGCCACGAAGGCAAAGGAGCTGTGATAATCGACATCACAGTACTTGGCGGCCTCTTCTTCGGTCAGCTCCCTGGGCGCGCCGTGAAAGCGGAGATGTTTTGCGTACTCGCCCACGCGGGACATGAAACTCAGCCAATTGTCCACATCTTCTTTTTTGATGGGTCTCAGTAGAATCCTTGAGCCATCCTTGAGGACTGCATCGGTTTCATACTCAGATGGATACTCGTTCTTCGTCATGGTTACACTTCCAAGCGCAGACTAACATTGTTCTGCCTGGGCGATTAATCCGTAATTCTACTCATTTAGTGTAACTCATTCGCTGATTTTTGGAGAAATCAGCCACAGTAAACGATGAATAAGAGCATTGGCAGCAGCAATTGAGTAAACATACGGATATTCCCTGGCTGCCGATACTTGTATCATTTACTCATATAGGATGCCCGGGGTAACGCTTACGAAATGGTACTTCTACACAGATAGCTATCCCCCAACCCTGAGCAGGGGTGAGGAGATTCGGTTTCTGAAGGAGAAGGCCCGGACAACAAAAGAGGAGCTCGACGAGATACAGGCCAGAACAGAGGAACTGGAATTCGATTAGAATATATGGGGTAGGCTAGTGCAGGTTACGGGACAAAATGAAAAGATTCGAATTCATAGAACATACTGCTGATATAGGCTTTAGGGCTTATGGTAGTACACTGACTGAAGCCTATGCCAATGCCGGCTATGCGCTGTTCTCCATAATTACCGACCCTGAGACGGTAAAAGAGGTTGAATCTCGGAAGCTAGACTTACAGGAGGACAATCCTGAAGCACTGCTCTTTGAGTGGCTTAACAGCCTTATATATCTATTCGATACCGAGACCATTCTGTTCAGGAGATTTGAAATCAACCACTTTGAAGACGGTGAACTAAGAGCCACTTGCTATGGCGAAAAATACGACCCCTCTCGTCATCAGCTGAAGACGGGCGTTAAGTCGGCTACCTACCATATGCTGGAAGTGGACAAGGAGCAAAATTATGTCCAGGTCATTCTGGATATCTAAGGGGGTGATAAGATGGCATCCTGGTACGAGTCTCTAGAGAAAATCGATGCATACCGCTGGCGGATTCCGACCACCTACAAAAAGGGAATGCGGGTGCCGGGACTGATCTATGCCGATGAGGATATGATCAGGCAAATAAAGGAAGAGCAGACACCGGAGCAGGTAGCCAACGTAGCCTTCCTCCCCGGCATCGTTGGCAGCTCCCTGGCTATGCCCGATATTCACTGGGGATATGGATTTCCCATAGGCGGGGTGGCTGCCATGGGGGTGGAGGACGGTGTAATCTCGCCCGGGGGTGTGGGCTTTGACATAAATTGCGGTGTTCGCTTGCTAAGGACAAACCTCAGTGAAGATGAGGTCAGACCGCGGATAAAACAGCTTGTTGATGCCTTATACCGAGAAGTACCCTCAGGATTAGGCTCGAAGGGGAAAATCAGGCTTCACTCTGGCCAGATCGACCAGGTTCTGGCCAAAGGGTCACGCTGGGCTGTGGAAAACGGGTACGGCCGGCCCGAAGACCTTGACGCTACTGAAGAAAGAGGCGAGATGGAAGGTGCAGAACCCAGACAGGTCAGCGATAAGGCCAAGGAACGAGGCGCACCTCAGTTGGGAACCCTGGGTTCAGGCAACCATTTTCTGGAAGTTGCCGTGGTAGACGAAATATATGAGCCGGAGACCGCGGCGGTTATGGGAATCAACCATAAAGGACAGATAGTGCTGCTCATTCACACCGGGTCCCGTGGACTGGGACACCAGACTGCCGACGATTACATCAAGAAAATGGTGGGCGCCATGAAAAAGTACAATATAGAACTCCCTGACAAACAACTTGCCTGCAGCCCCGTAGGCTCACCTGAAGGGCAGGCTTACCTCTCAGCCATGAAGTGTGCTGCCAACTATGCCTGGACCAACCGGCAGTGTATCACCCACTGGGCAAGAGAAGGCTTCTGCCAGGCAATGGGAAGGTCCGAACAACAGATTGGCCTGGAACTGGTCTATGATGTCGCTCACAATATCGCCAAAATAGAGGAGCACACCATAAACGGTACCAGGCAGCGCCTTTGCGTCCACCGAAAGGGAGCAACCAGGGCTTTCCCTGCCGGTCACCCGGGTATTCCACAAAAGTACGCAAGTATAGGGCAGCCGGTGCTCATTCCTGGGGACATGGGCCGGGTCTCATATGTACTGGTGGGCACCCAGCAGGCAATGAAGGAGACCTTCGGCTCTACCTGCCATGGTGCCGGCAGGGTCCAGAGTCGGGCGGCAGCCAAGAAGCACCTCAAGGGAAGTGATGTACTGAAAGCACTGGAGGCCCGGGGCATTTCTGTGCGAGCAGGCAGCATGTCCGGCCTTGCCGAGGAGGCTTCCGAGGCTTACAAAGATGTGTCTTCTGTAGTCCGGGTAGCCCACAATGCAGGCATTTCCCGGATGGTTGCCAGGACCAGACCGTTAGGTGTAATCAAAGGATAAAGGATACTCTGCACATTTCTGGACTCCCTACCGGTGTTCGTATTGGAAAACATCTTCCAGAGAAGCGCCCAATGCCCTGGCAATCCTGAACGCTAATTCGATGGAAGGCACGTACTTTCCCTGCTCAAGCGCAATAATGGTCTGGCGGGTGCAGCCTGCCCTGCTGGCCAGTTCTTCTAGTATCCTGTACTTGACTATTTGTCAAGTATCCAATACATTTAGCCAGTTTTTGAACCCTCGCTCAAGAACAGACATCATATCCCGGCTTTGCAGCAGCTTTTTCACAATGATGCTCAGCTGATTGCGCTTTCTCATTCTGTTGGAAGTCCTAGTTGCTGCGAATGAGGCCTTGGGGCTATCATATGGTAGAAGTGACGGCCAAGACATAAGAAAAACTAGCAGTGGAAACATTTTCAGAACGTTGAAACGCAAAGGGGCTCATGCCTAGACAGGAGGTCGGGTCCTCGGGGTCAGGGGCCAAATCAAGAACTCACGATGTACAAGCCGAGCTGTTTGACCCTTTCGCATCGGAGTATGATAATTGGTTTGAAGGAGAAGGAAAACTTGTTTTTGCCATCGAGGTCCGGGCATTTCAAGAAGTCCTTGGCTTATTACCAGAACCCAGGCTTGAGATTGGAGTAGGTAGCGGTCGCTTTGCTCAAGCCTTGGGCATAGAGACTGGAGTAGACCCTTCTATCAGATTGTTAGAGTTGGCCAGCAAAAGGGGAATCCGGGTCATTCGAGGTAGAGGCGAACAGCACCTTTTTCGAGCAGGGTCTTTCCGTTCGGTTTTTTTGATAGTTGCCCTCTGCTTTGTTGACTCACCTTCCGAAGTCTTGAGACAAGCCCATCGAGTCCTGGCACCCAGCGGCAAAATAGTGCTCGGCCTAATCTTGAAGGATAGCCCCTGGGGCAAATTCTATGAAGAGAAGGGGTTGCAGGGGCATCGTTTGTATAGATATGCCAGCTTCTATAGATATGCTGAAGTGGTGACATTACTGGAACAGTCTGGTTTCTCTATTGAGAAGGTTGTTTCGACACTTTCTCAAAAGCCGGGTAAGGTAGAACAAATGGAGTTACCAGGCAAGGGGTTTTCCCCCGCTGCCGGTTTTGTGGTAATCATGGCCAAGAAGAAAGCCGGTGAAGCGGCGCTAGCAGAGTAGTAACTGGTTCAACAGCATTTAAACAAGGAGGCTGCGCGTAGTTGTCTTCTACGGATCCACCTTCGACATTACTCTTAGTAACAAAAACGCCAACTAGTGAACGAGAATCGGCATTTC
Organism: uncultured Dehalococcoidales bacterium; assembly: GCA_964429285.1. Lineage (GTDB taxonomy): Bacteria > Chloroflexota > Dehalococcoidia > GIF9 > AB-539-J10 > RBG-13-51-36. The sequence goes on from CAYSBO010000021.1 coordinate 9,966, forward strand.
TGAAGAACCAGAGTCGTTGCTCGCAATCTAGGTCACGGCAACGTCATTGCCCTTGGTGGGCCATGATGGATTCGAACCATCGACCCCGGCCTTATCAGGACCGTGCTCTAACCAACTGAGCTAATGGCCCTTGTTGGGACAGGTTCAACACCAAGCAAGAGACTATTTTAGAAAGAAGAGACAAATTTTGCAACAATCAGCCTTCCACCGCAGTTAATACAAGTGTACAATTGCCTCATCTGTGTTACAATAGGCGCTAATTTTGGGTCCCAGGAGGTAGAGTACCATGGAACCAATGGCGACAGATTGGGGTGCGGCTGGATTACTGGCTGGAAGAGGCTTTGCCACCGTCTTTCTCGTATTAGTTATTCTCGCTGTGGTAACCTGGCTAATAGGGTTTGTGTTCCAGAGAATCAAAAGGAGACGGGAAAAAGCCAGTTCAGCGACTGAAGCTGAAGCAACTAAGACGCAGAACTAGATGAAGGACTTCGCTCTTACGGGATCTTACTCAAGTAAACTGGAGGTATGACCATGTTCGGCATAGAAATGGGATTCGCTTACCTTTCCTGGCAGCACTTGATAATGCTGCTTATCGGCGGCGTCTTAATCTATCTGGGCATAGCCAAGAAATGGGAACCGCTGCTTCTGGTACCCATAGGCTTCGGTATCATTCTGGTTAACATACCTCTGGGCTACGATGTTATGGGGTTCCTGATGCCCGATGGCACTCAGCTGGATTACTTGCCACCTACCTGGCCCGAACTGATAGAACAGGGAGGAAGACCAATCGGATTTCTGGCCCACATCTTCCGATATGGCTTTGGCTGGGGGTTAATTCCTCTATTCATGTTCATAGGCATAGGAGCGATGACCGACTTCAGCCCCCTTATCGCCCGACCTATCTACTTCCTCCTGGGAGCTGCAGCTCAGTTCGGAGTGTATGCTGCTTTCTTCATAGCTATAGCCCTGGGATTCAATATTCCGGAAGCTTGTAGTGTGGGCATTATAGGTGGTGCCGATGGCCCCACTACGGTCTACCTTACCACAAAGCTGGCACCTTGGCTGCTAGGCGCTACCGCCATAGCGGCCTATACCTATATGGCTATGGTGCCGCTAATCCAGCCGCCGATAGTCAGGGCCATGACCACCAAAGAGGAAAGGAAGATATATATGGCACCGGCGCTGCGAGAAGTCTCTCAGACAGAGCAGATAATATTTCCCATCATGGTCACGATTGTGGTAGGGCTTCTCCTGCCCGGGGCACTGCCCATTATTGGGTCTTTCATGCTCGGCAATCTTCTCCGCGTAAGCGGTGTTACTGACAGATTAGGCTCCACTATGGCTGGAGCTTTCATAGACATAGCCACGGTTTTCCTTGGTGTTTGCGTGGGCGCTTATGTAGCGGCCGCATCATTTCTGCTCCCCCAACCGTTAATGGTCTTCGGCTTGGGCGTACTTGCCTTTGCCTTCGCTACCATGGGTGGTGTGCTCTTTGCCAAGTTGATGAATTTGTTCCTGAAACCGAAGATAAACCCCATGATCGGGGCCGCTGGCGTTTCGGCAGTTCCCATGGCATCCAGAGTTGTACAGCGCCTGGGACAACAGGCCAACCCCAAGAATTTTCTTTTAATGCACGCCATGGGACCTAATGTCGCCGGTGTTATCGGCACGGTTGCCGCAGCGGGAGTATTTCTGTCTTTAGCGGGCTGACCATTCATTGTTTTCTTTTTCCTGCCATAGGCGAGCCGCCGTATCGCGGATAATCTGGTAACTGAACCCGCGGTAGGCAAGATAGGCTGACAGGCGCCGACAAAAACCGGGGTAATCCAAACGAGCAAGGGCCGACATGCGACTACGGCCCAGTTCATAAGCAGTTGCTTCGTCGTCTATGTCCTCTATCACCTGTTCGACGATCTCGGCAGCTACTTTCTTGTCTCTTAGTTCCTTTCCTATTAGTCTTTTGCTCTTGGGCCTGAACGACAAGCGGTTATCTTTCCAGAACTGGGCAAAGGTGAAATCATCGCTCAGATTCTGTTCCCTGAGTTTGATGATGGCCTGTTGCACTACCCCGTTGGAGAACCCGCGCCGGCGAAGCCAATCCCTCATTTCCCCTTCGCTACGCGGGCGGTAACTGAGATAGTGGTAGGCTGCGTTGAGGGAGTCCTGCAACGAATTAGTATCTGCCAACTGGCTTCGTCCTGAGTACTATCGGCTTTGTTGCGCGGGGGTTTCCAAACCTTCTCCGAGAGAGATTCTGGGAACAGCGGCTGAAGCCCTTATCGTGCTTTCCAGTTGTGACGCTACTTCCGGATGCTGGCTCAAATAGTCCTTGGCATTTTCCCTGCCCTGTCCCAACTTGGTGTCGCCATAAGTGAAGAAGGCGCCGGTTTTCTTCACTGCACCCGTTACCACCCCGAGGTCAACCAGGTTCCCTTCTTTGCTTATCCCGTGATTGAACATAATATCAAACTCAGCGCTCCGAAAGGGAGGGGCCACCTTGTTTTTCACCACTCTGGCCTTTACCCTTGCGCCCACCATTTCCGTACCCTGCTTAATGGACTCACCCCGCCTCAAATCTATCCTCACCGAACTATAGAACTTGAGCGCTCGCCCCCCGGGGGTTACCTCCGGATTACCGAAAATGATACCTACTTTTTCTCGCAGTTGGTTTATGAAAATAACCGCTGTTTTGGACTTACTGATGGCAGCACTCAGTTTTCGCAGTGCCTGGGACATCAATCTTGCCTGCAAGCCAACATGAGTGTCGCCCATGTCGCCCTCTATCTCTGCCCTGGGCACCAGAGCGGCTACACTATCAACCACTATCACATCTATACCCCCACTTCTCACTAAGGTTTCCGCAATCTCCAGGGCTTGCTCGCCGGTATCAGGTTGAGAGATAAGCAAATCGTTCAGGTTGACGCCACAGTGAGCGGCATAATTAGGGTCAAGAGCATGTTCGGCATCGATATATGCGGCAATACCACCGCCTTTCTGAGTTTCAGCGATTATGTGCTGGGCAAGTGTGGTTTTGCCCGAAGCCTCAGAACCAAATATTTCGGTAACCCGTCCTCTGGGTATACCACCTATTCCTAGAGCCAGATCAAGAGCCAATGCCCCTGTAGGGATGGCGTCCCCAGCCACTCTGGGCGGGACTTCGCCCAGCTTCATAATGGAGCCTTTGCCATGTTGCTTTTCTATTTGCTCAATGGCCAGTTCTACTGCCTTCCCTTTCTCGTTAGCCATTCCTTGAATATTATATCAGGGGCCCTGTAGCCCAATCAATCAGAAGAACAACGCAGGGGGAGACTAGTTGGAGCCCAGGAGTTCGTCCAGGCCCTTGGCTTGCTCCACATGATAAGGGCCCACCCTGGTGCGGCGTACTTCCAGTACGGTAGCTCCCACTCCGAGTCTCTCCCCGATATCATGGGCAAGGCTCCTGACGTAGAATCCTGAAGATACCTCGCAAGCGAAAACGAAATAGGGAAATTCGAACTCCCTAAGCGTCAGGGAATAGATGCCTACCTTCTTGGGCGGGATGTCTACGCTGATGCCTTTTCTGGCTAGCTGGTAAGCCTTGCGGCCCTCTATCTTCTTGGCCGAAAATGGGGGAGGAGTCTGCCAGATTTCGCCATGAAATTCCCTCAGGGCCATTTCCAATTCTTCTCTGGCTACTTCGTCGTTGCTTCGCCACACAACCTTTCCTTCGGAGTCGAAGGTATCTGTCTTGATACCCAGTACAGCCTTAACCTCATAGGCCTTGTCCAGCTTGAGAAACAAAGACGCATCCTTGGTACGCCTGCCGGTGAGAACCACCAGAAGACCCGTAGCTAAGGGGTCCAGTGTCCCTGTATGACCGGCCTTGACCCCGAATTTCTTTCTTATCCGCTCTACTACCCGGGAGGAGGTGAGCCCTTTCGGCTTGTCCACCAGTAGCATTTTGTCCATCGGCATAAGTATAACGGAAAACCTGGAGCTTATCACTCACCGACATTAGCGGATGTTACTGCGAACTCCCGCTCGCCGCGACAATTTCTGCCTGACCAGGTTTTGACAGGTTTGCTGGTTGATGCTATCATACCGTGTATAAATACACACACTAGATTGAAACCAGACTTCATTGTAGCGAGAACAAATTCGGTGGGGCAGGGGACCCAGGGGGTGGTAACAGGTGGATGCCGCCTATAGCTGGCTCATAGCAGCCTTTGTGGTTTGCTTGGCCCTTTCAGCTTTCTTTTCCAGTGCCGAGTCGGCGTTTATCGCTCTACCCAAACTCCGCCTGAGATATCTGGTCGAGAGCGGCGTTAAGGGAGCAGAAAGGCTGGCCAAGGTCGCCGAAAAGCCCGAGAGAGTGCTGGCTACTGTCCTTCTAGGTAACAACCTGGTCAATGTAGCTGCCGCCACATTGGGTACTATCATGGCTGTGGCCGCCTTAGGCCAGGTGAGAGGGCCCATTGTAGCCACCCTGGGAGTGACCGCGTTGGTCCTGGTCTTCGGAGAGGTCATCCCCAAGACCCTGGCGGTGCATCATGCCCAGCGGCTGTCTCTGGCATACGTGAAGCCGCTAGTAGTGGTAGAATTGTGCTTTTATCCCTTCGTGCTGGCTCTGGATCGAATAGGATTGAGCTTCACCAGGATGGTAAACGTATCCGAGGAAGACAAGAGGTTAGTCAGCGAGGGCGAAATACGCTCCGCCATAAGTGCCGGGGAAAGCGAAGGTGTGGTGGAGCAAGATGAGGCAAAGATACTGCAGAAGGTGTTTGAATTCACCGACCGCCCGGTCAGCAAGATCATGGTCCCCCGAACGGAAATCACCTGGGTGCCCCAGGGAACGAAGTTGGGTGATTTCCTCGACCTCTACACCAAAGGACGGTATAGTCGCTTTCCCGTGTACAGGGAAAACACCGACAACGTGGTAGGCATACTGCACGCTAAGGACGTGCTGATGAAATTGACCGATGGGTCTGCTGACAGAGAAAGCGTCATCGATGAATTGGTACGGCCTACCTATTTTGTCCCTGAAAGCAAGCGTCTGGGAGAGCTCCTCACCGAGATGCGAGATGGAGGTCACCATGCGGCGATTGTTGTAGATGAGTTTGGCGGTATGGCAGGAATGGTTACCCTGGGACAGCTGACCGAGGAGATTGTTGGAGATATTCGTGACGAATTAACGGGTAAAGAAAAGGACTTCGTCATGACCGGCGACAGCACCTTTCAACTGGATGGAGGATTCAGGATTGAGGAAGCTAACGAGGAATTGGAACTGAGTCTGCCCAGCGGCGATTACGAGACTGTGGCCGGCTTCATTCTAAGCCACCTGGGCCGGATACCGAGGCAGGGGGAGCAATTCAAGTACCAGAACCTGAAGTTCGTTATCACCGAAATGCGTGGAATGAAGATAGCCAAGGTCATGGTGAGCAAGGAGAAGGACGCTGCATCAGCGTAAGTTTGTTCCGTGGCATCAATGACAACAGGGCAAGACCGGCTCATCCCCACATGTCAAGAATTTCCACATTCGGAGGTCCTGATCTATCGAGACAAATTAACCTAAGGAGGCCCTTTGAAGCTTATTTTGGTCAGACATGGCGAGACCTATTGGAATGCAGAGCGGCGTGTCCAGGGGGGCGATAGCGACATCGAACTGGATGATACCGGGTTGGAGCAAGCCAGGAAGCTGGCGAACTTTCTCAAGAACGACAAAGTTGTTGCCGTAGTCTCCAGTCCTTTGCAGCGAGCTACAGCTACAGCTGAAGCCATAGCCAGACAGCACCAGCTAACAGTGGAAGTTGCTGAAGGGCTCAGGGAGATCAGGGTCGGTGAACTGGAAGGTATATCCGTTGCAAATTTGAGTACAACGTTCAGCCATTTCCTGGTGGAGTGGTGGCAGGGAGGTGAGGCAAGGAAATCGCCTGGCGAGGAAACTCTTGTTGAATTACAGCAAAGGGCCTGGCAGGTTATTGAAGGTCTACTGGAAAAGCATCCGCTTGTGAGAGCCAACCCCGGGCACACCCTAGAACCCAGGGTGGTAATAGTCAGTCACTATTTCGTTATCCTGGCCATCATTCTCAAGGCTTTGGATCTGCCTCTGGACTGCTTTACCAAATTCAAAGTAGACCCCGGTGGAGTAAGCATACTGGAGATTCAGGATTACGGACCCAGGTTGCTGACATTCAACGACACCTCCTATTAGTGTTCAAGCCGACAAAGGGCAAAGTAACAAGGTAGTCTCCAGTGCCCGAGAGGGCAGTTTCGCCCGTATCCAAGCCTGGCGCGACTAAATCAAAGGCCAGCCATACGGGCTGAGGGGACTCCGTAGCGAAGCCGAGTATTTCAGGTGCCACTACACCTGTGAAAGGAGACAGTGCTGTGGACGATATTAAGACACTGGTCCGAGTAGCCCTGGGTAAGGAAAAGGCAGACCTGGTTATCAAAGGAGGGACCCTGGTGAATGTTTATACGGGCGAACTCCTCGAAAACTACTCTGTTTCCGTCAAGGGCGACAAGATTGCTTTTGTGG